>JBGMQN010000135.1:3610-5802 GCA_048054495.1 Anaerolineales bacterium | reverse complement strand
AATACAATGGCTATACGCAAGAGCAGGTCGGCGGGCTCTCAGGTCACGTCTTATCCAGGGTCAGTGGGGAGATGCACAATGGTCGCGCGCCCTGCAGAAGGCGTGCACCTTCCATCGCATACTCCAACATCGCGGCAGGTTGAGCCACCGGAACCAACTGGCCCTTCCCCACGGTCACCAGCCTGGCAGGGGCTCTTGCCGACAGTCCTGCCAATTCCCTGGCCTTGGCGATGGCCGCCTCTAAGCCTCCGATTTCGTCGACCAGCCCATTTTCAAGTGCCTGGCGGCCGGTCCAGACTCGGCCCCCGCCTATCTCTTTCACTTGCTCCGGGGTCATTTCGCGGCTCTCACCCACACGATCCACAAACAGATCGTAGATGCGTGTGATGCTCCCCCACAACATCTCCCGTTCTTCCTTTGTGAAACGGGATTCCGGGTCGTAAATATCGGTATGTTCTCCGCGCTGGATCTTTTCACGACCGATAAACAACCGGTCGAGCAGACCGTGCGTAACGATCTTTCCCAGAATGACCCCGATCGACCCGGTGACGGTGCTGGGCTGAGCGAAGATATGCCGACCGGGAGTCGAAACCCAGTACCCGCCGGAAGCCGCCACGGGCCCCATGCTCACGACCAGGGGCTTGGTTTCGTCGATCTTCTGCAGCGCGGCTCGCATGGCCTCCGATGATGTGGCCGAGCCGCCTCCGGAGTTTACATACACTACCACTCCGGCAGCCCGCTTGTCTCGCAGAGCCTTCCGTGCCGCCTGGACGATGGTGAGGTCCCCCGCCCGAGGATCGGTCAGGATGGGTATGTGAATCGGCGGCTTTACCGGAGGGCGGCCGCTGTTCCCATCTATGATCGTGCCTTCAATTGGGATCACAGCTACATATTTGCCGCCCCGCACCGGACGCGGTGCCAACAGCGATTTGCGGGCCGCCTCCCAGGTCCCCAGGCGCGCCGGCTTGGCCTCTGTCCCCAGATGCTTTGGTAGATCCTCCTCGCCAAGCAAGCCATCGACCACGTTCAGTTCGAGCGCCTTGTCGTCGGGCATCGGAGTTTGGTCGACGAGCTCGCGCGCGGCCTCCGCATCGATGGCCCGACCTTCGCTGATGGCACGCAATCGTTCGTCATAAGCGGAATCCATCAGCCAATTGGCCATCTTGCGTACCTCGTTGGACATGCTTTTGCGGCTGAACATATCCGCGGCCGACTTATAGGGCGTGATCGGCAGGAAGTCACCTTCTATGCCGACCTTTTTCAGGGCTTTGGCCAGGTACGGATAAGTGCGGCCCATCCCGAGTGCGCTGATCTCACCGGAGGGCTGCATGAGAATTTCGTCTGCCGCGCAGGCGACCAGGTAGTTGGAGGGTACGTAGAAGGTCGCCCAGGCCACGACCCGCTTGCCCGACTCACGCAGCTCCTTAACCAGATCCCGCAGCGATTCGATCGCTGCCGGCGCCATATCGAGCGGTCGCAAATGCAGCACGACTCCCTTGACGCGCGGGTCACCCGCCACCAAGCGGAACTGCTCCCCCAGTTCCAGCAGGCTGATTTTTGGAGGCCGGATGCGGCGCATGACCAGATTTCCCGGCGGTTGCGCGTATTCAGAATATTCGCCGGACAGCATGAAGGTGACGTACTCAGGGGGTTTGCGTAGGCGCCGGAATAGGTTCCGCACGACCCAAATTGGATATCGAATGATCATGCTCAGCATCGTATTTCTTTCTCTCCCTCTGGATTTCTGACCGGATTCTAGCACGCAGCAATGACACGCTCGATAAACGCGCCAAACCCGGTGGATCAACACCCTCTAGCTAAGCTGGGGTCAGATTGAAGCGACGGAGAGAACGGAGACCCAGGATGATGAATCCGATCGCAATGAAAATGCTCGCAGATGCGCACATGGCGGACGTACAGCGCCAGATCGAGCACCAGCGAGTGGCCCAAGAGGCCGGCCATCGAGGGCCGCGGATGACATTGCCCCTCACGGTGGCCAGCCTGCTCCTGGCCGCAATCCTAGGTTCGAGCTGGATCGCTTAGCTCGCGCCTGAGCATCTTGCAGGTGGGCTGGGCAAGCCAGCCCTGCTCGTGGCCGCCGTCATTGGCTCGGACTGGATCGCTTAGCTCGCTTCTGGGCAGCTTACAGGTGGGCTGGGCCACCCAGCCCTGCTCGTGGCCGCCGTCATCGG
>JBGMQN010000135.1:0-3510 GCA_048054495.1 Anaerolineales bacterium | reverse complement strand
CTTATCGCAAGTGCGTTATGGATCGTTGCCTCGATTTTGCGGCCATTGCGCACGATCCCCTTATCGGCGAGCAGCCGGTCGACATCGCGCTCGTCATAGCTGGCCACCTTACCGACATCGAATCCATCAAATGCGGCCTCGAAATTCGGCCACTTGTCTTCCACCACCTGCCAGCTAAATCCCGAGCGGAACACGGCTTTTGTCATTTCCTCTAGATAGGCTGCGTCTGTGTTTGGTTTTCCGGGCTGTTGCATGCTTCCGTGGGGCATGAGCGCCTCCTGCTGAAACGAGTGTCGGGAATAGAACGTCTGTTCTACTATAGCACGCACTAGAGTACCCGTCAACTACTTGTGTCATACTTCTCATTCCGGGTCTTCGTTGATCTGCGTTGATGAGTGGGCTCGGGGGCTCAGCAATACCACTCCTTGGAATGAATATTGCGCTAAGCGGAACATGAGCCGCACATCCATCCCACGCGTCCGAACCCTCGCCTTCCTGGGAATTGCGCTATCGGTCTCTGCATGCAGCTCAATTGCGGAACCGACCGCCCCCATCTTGGTTCCCACATCACCTGCAGCCGAACTAGCCGTCGACCCAACGGTTGAGCAACCATTGCTGGAAGCAAGCGCTGACTTGGAAGTCCCGGTTCCGTCTTATGATCCGGTCGAATGGCTGCTCGAGCATGGGCTGATCGAGGGTCCCGCAGATCGCAGCCTGGCGCAGGCACCCGGATACAGGGTTGGATCCGTCGACCAATTCTTTGTGCGCGATGAAGATTCCGATACGGGCTACGCCGAAATCACGGCAGAGCTGCTCTACCAGAATGAACTCGTCTCAATGTGGGTGGAGGACGGATTGGCAGTCGACCCCCGCGCTCTTGCGACCGCCGCCGATAAATTCGCGCGTGAGATTGTGCCCATCCTGCGTGATTTTTTCGGACAGGAATGGTCGCCCGGAGTCGACAACGATCCGAGACTTTCTATTCTGCATCTGTCATTGCTTGCGGATGGGGTCGGCGAATACAGTTCCGCCGACGAGTATCTTTCTGCGGTCGAGCCCTTCTCCAACCAGCGCGAGATGTTCTACGTGAGTCTGGCTGACTTCGAAGTTGGCTCAGATGACTACATGGCGACATTGGCGCACGAATTCGAACACATGATTCAGTGGCGCAACGACCCGAGCGAAAGCACCTGGTTGGACGAGGGGTTGGCCCAACTTGCGGAGCGCATCGTCGGATATGACACCAATACCACCCACCCGAGCTTCCTTGGCAACACGGATCTGCAGCTCAATGCCTGGCCCTCCAATCGAGCCCAGAACCTGCCAAACTACGGAGGCTCCTACCTTTTTGTCTTGTATCTATGGGAGCGATTCGGCGACGATCTGATTCGTGACCTTGCCAGACATCCGGAGGACGGGATGGCCGCAGTGCGCCAGTCGCTGGCTCAGAGAGGGCTCGACGCCGATGATATTTTCGGGGACTGGACGGTGGCCAACCTACTCGGAGAACCCGTTCCCCCTTATGGCTATGCGCAGGAAACGCTTCGCCCCGCCTGCCCCGTCCGGCAAGTTACCACTTTGCCAAGCACCATCGAGGGTCGCCTCCCTCAATACTCTGCGGATTATCTACGGTTGGAGGGCGAGGGCGAAGTGGAACTAGGCTTCCGAGGCTCCACTCGCGTGGGTGCGATCCCAGCCAATGCCGCTAGCGGCACTCATTTCTGGTGGTCAAACCGAGGAGACAATGTGCACTCGACTCTCACTCGGTCTTTCGATCTCACCGGCCTGGAACGCGCCACGCTGCTCTTCCAGACCTGGCACGATATCGAGCCCTATGCGGACCTCGGCTACGTCTCGATTTCGACGGACGGGGGTCAGACCTGGAATTTCTTGAACGGGATTCAGTCCAGCTACGATCCAGCTTTCGACTATGGTCCGAACTACACCGGAGTGAGCGGCGACCGTGCCCGCCCGGAATGGGTGTCCGAACGGATTGACTTGAGCCCGTACGTGGGCTCTGAAGTGCAGGTCAGGTTCGAGTACGTAACCAGCTCCCCCCACAGCGGGAATGGCTGGGCGATCGACGATATCGCCATTCCAGAACTGGACTACCTCTACGATGTTGACGCCGGCGATGGCGGGTGGGTAGGTGAGGGTTTTGTGCGCACGCGACAGGCTGTTGACCAGGATTGGGCGGTCTATGTCGCTCTTCCCGGCGAGGTACGAAAGCTCCAGGTAGCAGAAGACGGCTCGGCCAGCACTCGCTTCAGTCTCGGCCCCGATCAGAGTATGGCGACCGTAGTGATTGCCGCCATGGCGCCGCGCACAAAAGTCGAGGCGACCTACAAGTTGAGCCTGGCAGGCAAGGCGGCACTGTCGGCAGCTAACGGCTCGGACCAAGGATCGGGGATCTTTTTCGATGACTTCAGCGACGAATGTAGTGGGTGGGAGATCAACGAAACCGCCCCCTCGGCGTATGGCTACCGGGACGAGGCCTTCTATTTCGATCTGAGAGATTCCGATCAGATCGCGCTGTCGATCCCGGGGCTCAGCTTGAGCGATGTTGTAATCGATGTAAGCACTGAGCAGGCCACGAGCGCGGGCGATAACAGCTGGGGTGTGGTTTGTCGGTATTTGGATGTCAACAACTATTACGGATTCGAGATCAGCGACGACCAATATTTCACGATCTACGCCTTCCTTGAGGGGGAGTTTGTACCTTTGCTGGAATGGTCGCAGCTGCCATCCATTGCTACCGGTGACGGCGCTCAAAACCGGCTCTCCGTCTCCTGTATAGGCGAAACGCTTAGCCTTTCCTTGCATGGCCAGCAGGTGGCCAGCGTTACGGACAGTCGGCTGACTGCGGGCGACATTGGCTTGACGGTCAGCACCTATGACGGTGGAGGAGCACGCGTCCTATTTGATAACCTGCGAGTAGAGACGCCGGACTATGCTTCGCTTCCGGATGTGCTTCTATTTGATGACTTCGCGGACCCGGGCGGCGGATGGCTTGTCGACTCGGGTGGCGAGAGTGCCGTCGGCTACATCGAAGGCGAGTATTTCATCGATGTCTTCCTGCCCGACTTTTGGGCCTGGTCGCTTGTTGGTGGCGATTATGTCGACATCGTGGTTGAAGTCGATACTCGGATCGACACTCCGACGCCAGACAACAGCTGGGGGTTGTTCTGCCGATACCAGGACACGGATAATCAGTACGCCTTCGAAATCGGCAACGACGGGCTGTATGTAATCTATGCGCTTGTTGGTGGGGAATTTGTGCAGCTGTCCGATTGGATGTTCTCCGACGCCATCAACACCGGGCCGGGCGCGGAGAATCACATCCGTGTGAGCTGCGTGGGGGACGCATTGGAGCTCGTGGTCAACGGAGTGACCTTGGCCGAGGTGACAGACTCGACGTTTCAGAGCGGAGACGTGGCTCTGCTGGGCGCGACCTATGAATCAGGCGGCAGCCGGGTGCTATTTGACAACCTCGTTTTGCGTCAGCCGTGA
>JBGMQN010000035.1:0-5836 GCA_048054495.1 Anaerolineales bacterium | reverse complement strand
TCGAGCAGCCATGGCGCCGGCGAGCTTGTTGTGTTTCGCGATTACGCCTTCCAAATCAACGCCCTTTAGTTGACCTTCCGATACCACGACCCGTCCGTTGATGACCGAAAGATCCACGCCCCTTGCGGTACACAGCAGCAAGGAGGCCACCGGATCGTGAATCGCGGCGCCTGCCAGCGCCAGCCGATCGGTCTTGATCCCTATGAAATCGGCCGCCATCCCTGGCGCCAGCTTTCCCAAGTCGTCGCGCCCGATCACCGCCGCCGAACCCAGCGTCGCCAGCTCGAGGGCCTCCATCACGCCGAAGGCGTCCGCACCGCCATTGACCCGCTGAAGTAGCATGGCCATGCGCGCTTCCAAAAGAAGGTCGTTTCCATCGTTAGAGGCGGAGCCATCGACCGCGATCCCAACTTTGACACCCGCATCCCGCATCTGGCGCACCCTGGCGATCCCGGCTCCTAGACGCATGTTCGAGGTGGGGCAATGCGCGACGCCGGTCCCTGTCTCTGCCAGCATCTGGATTTCCTCGTCGTTCAGGTAGATGGCGTGCGCCCACCAGACATCCGGACCGACCCAGCCGAGCTGGCGCATGTACTCCGCCGGCCGCGCTCCAAACTGCTCCAGGCAATATCGCTCTTCATCCGCAGTCTCCGCCACATGCGTGTGCAGGATGACGTTTTCTGAGGCTCGTGCCAGTGCCGCAGTCTCCCGCATGAGGTCGCCGGTCACCGAGAACGGCGAGCACGGCGCGAGTCCCACGCGCAGCATGGAATACGGCTTCGGATCATGATATTTCTGGATAACCCGGCGGCTATCCGCCAGAATGTCGTCCTCCTGCTCCACCACGTGATCGGGCGGCAACCCGCCCTTAGAAGCGCCCAAACTCATTGAGCCCCGCGTGGGATGAAAGCGCAGGCCAAGCTCCTGCGCCGCGCGTATCGTCGAGTCCAGTGTGCTGTCGTTAGGATAGATATAGAGGTGGTCCGCGGTCGTAGTGCATCCGGAGAGCGCCAGCTCCGCCAATCCAATGAAGGCGGAGGTGTACACCGCCTCGTCGTTCATCTCGCCCCAGACGGGATAGAGGCGCGTGAGCCAATCGAAGAGCTCCACGTCCTGTGCACCAGGGAGGGCGCGCGTCAGCGTCTGATATAGATGATGGTGGGTATTGATGAGGCCGGGCAGCACGATCATGCCGCTGGCATCGATGACTCGATCCGCGCCTTCTGGCAGATCATCCGTGAGGCCGACCGCTTCAATTACATTGTCGCGAGCGTATAGGCCTCCGTCCGCGATCTGCCTTGGTTCTTCGTCCATCGTCACAAGCCGCTCAGCGTTGCGCAGCAACAGGGTCGTCATATCAGTCCCAGTATTTCCTCTGCAGAACGGAGCTGAAGACCGCACCGACGTATAGGATCAAGCCCGTGATGAAGGCCCAGAGAAGGAGACCGATCAACGAGGCCAGCGCCCCATAGACGGCACCCAGGTTGGAGAGCCCCGAGGTTAGGTACCAGCGAAAGCCGGCTTGCGCGATAACCCAGGCCACGCCCGCCAGGGCCCCCCCAGCAAGCGACGGAACGGCGGCAACTTTGGCATTCGGGAGCCAGCGATAGATGAGCCAGAAGAACAGCGTAGCCGCGACGATTGTGACCCATTGATCGAGGTTGTCCAACAAGGAGATCCCCTCCAAGAACGGCAGGGCCTGCAGGGTGCTGAGAAAGATGGTGACAATGAACAGACCCGCCAGGATCATTACAGCGAGAATGCCCAGCAGACGCCGATGCCAGACCAGCCGTCGTGGAACCTTCCAGATCACATTCAGGCTGGTCTCGAGATTGGCGAACAGGGAAGACGCAGACCACAGTAGCACAAGCAAGCTGATCACCCCGACCGAGCCTCGGATCGAAAGCGTTTGGTCAATGGTCTGCTCCACAAACTGCAGCACCTCTGGTACGGGGATGGCCCGGATCAGAAACTCTTCCAGCGCCGATCGAACTTCGGTTCTTGAGAGCAAGACGCTGCCTACTGATATCAGGAATAGGAGCAGCGGGAATATGGCGAGCAGCCCGTAGTAGGCAACGGCCGCCGCGCGCAGTGGAATCTCGAGCTGATCCACGCCGTCCACCGTCTCCTTGACCACTTTCCAGGCGCCGCGCCAGGGAACTTCCCGCCGAGGGTCAGCATCGACGGTGCTCGCGAACTCTTCCTCCGCAACTGCGGCCTTGACCTCAGCTTCTGTCTTACTCATTGCGATGCTCTAGGCAGTTCATACTGATCTAAGGGATGCTCTCACTCGTTGAAGAGTTCTCCGACGGATCGCCCTTCATGCGCGCGCCGGATCACTTCTCCGAGCAACGGCGCGACGGAAAGAATGGTCATGTTGTCAAGCCGCTTTTCCTCCGGGATATCCACCGTGTTTGTCATGACAATCTCTTTGAGCGGCAGGTTTCGGAAGTTGTCGACTGCGGGGGGAACCAGAAGGGGATGGGCAAACGAGAGGGAAATCTCGAGCGCCCCGTGGTGCTTCAGGATTTCAACCGCCTCCACCACCGAGCCGCCGGTCAACACTTCATCATCAACCAGGATGACGTTGCAGCCCTCCACATCCCCGATGACGGATGTGGCTCGGGCCCGCGGATCGTCCTGCGCACGGCGCTTTTCAACGAACGCCAGGGGGGTCCCGAGCTTGGCGGCAAAGTTGCGGCCCTTCTTCGCAAAGCCCAGATCGACGGTAGAGACGACGGTGTTTTCGAGATCTTTGCCCATGAAATAGTCGCTGAGCATATGAAATGCGGTCAGTACATCGCCAGGGATCGAGAAGAATCCCTGGATTTGTCCCGCATGCATGTCGATGGTCATGTAGCGATCGGCGCCTGCCACTTCGATCATGTCTGCCAGCAGGCGGGCCCCGATGGGAACGCGCGGCTGATCTTTCTTGTCTGAGCGAGCATAGGCCATGTACGGAACGACAGCCGTGATGCGACCCGCCGAATCTCGGTTTAGCGTATCGATCATCAACAAGAGTTCCATAATGTTGCGGTGCACGGGCGTATTGAGCGATTGCACCAGGTACACATCCTGCCCTCGCACGCTGCCATGCAGACGCGGCAGCAAGTTCTGATTGGGAAACTCGATCAGATCGTAGTCAATCAGCGGCAGCGAGAGATACTCTGCGATCTCCCCTGCCAGGCCGCGGCTTGCCGATCCTGCAAACAGCATGATGTCGCCATATCCATACATCGTTCCCACCCTCATTCTCGGTTCGGTGCTAGTAGGCTGAATGTTCGTTTTGCCCCTCGCCAAGCTCAATCCTGCAGCAGCTCGTCTATGGCCTGCAGTGGCGAGAGCTCTCGCTCAACCACCCGATCAATCGCTCGTTCATAGGCACCCTCGGACTGAGCCGCTTTGAAACGATCGGTCAGCCGCTGCCGAAGGAGCCGTTCCATCTCGCCAACCACCCGTGCATGGTCTCGTACCTCCCCGCCCCCGGTCTCCTGCAAATGCTCCGAGTGCCGCCTAATTTGAGCGGCTAACTCCGGTATCCCGTCGCCATTCTCGGCGCTGGTCAGCAGAACAGGAGTGATCCACTCCGATTCCGCGGATCCAAGCTCGAGCGCCGCTCTCAAGGCTCTTGCGGCGCTCTCTGCGCCTGGAAGATCAGATTTATTGACAACCAGAATGTCGGCGATCTCGAGCACGCCTGCCTTGAGCGCCTGAACCGCATCCCCCATGCCGGGTGCCTCGAGCACCAGAACCGTATGCGCTGCTCCGGCGACGTCCACTTCCGCCTGGCCGGTGCCTACGGTCTCAATCAAGATCATCTGGTACCCTGCGGCATCCAACGCGTCCACCACGCTGGAGGTGGCGCTCGCCAGGCCTCCCAGAGCCCCACGGTTGGCCATGCTTCGGATGAATATTCCCGGATCACCCGATAGATCCCGCATGCGGATACGATCGCCCAGGATGGCGCCTCCGGTAAAGGGGCTGGTGGGATCGACTGCGACGATCGCCACAAGTGGCGGATCATCTTGAGCGCGCAAGTGCTGAGTCAGTCGGTTGACCAGCGCAGACTTTCCCGTACCTGGGGCACCGGTGACTCCGATGCGATGGGCGCGGCCGGTGAAGGCGTGCAACTCCGATAGTTCATCCTGACCTTCTGGGGAATGGTTCTCTATGAGGGTGAGAAGACGGGCGAGCGCAAGCCTGTCACCGGTTCTAACTCGCTCGGCGAGCTTCAAGCGCTCAGCCCTCTGCTGGAGCGGGAGTGACCGCTCCTTCAAAATGCTCGATCACCTCTGTGGTGCTTGTTCCCGGTCCGAAAATACCGGCTACACCCAGCTCTTCAAGCTTCGGTCGGTCTTCGTCCGGGATGATCCCTCCGATCATGACCTTGACCGACTCCTGGCCTTGTTTCTTTAGCAGTTTCAAGATGCGGGGAACGAGCGTCATATGCGCCCCTGAGAGCACGGATAAACCGACGATTTGAACGTCTTCCTGGAGAGCGGCCTCGGCAATCATCTCGGGGGTCTGCCTGAGGCCGGTGTAAATCACTTCAAATCCCGCATCGCGCAAGGCACGTGCAATGACCTTCGCACCGCGGTCGTGGCCGTCGAGGCCGGGCTTCGCTACCAGGACCCGAATCTTGGTTTCTGGCATACGGCTGCCTAGTATACCTTAGGGGCTTTCTTGCGCCCCAACGGTCGCCTTTCCTGCTAGAGCTTCAGCCGGAACAGTCCCATGGCCTCTCGGACCCTTTCCATGGTCTCCTTGGCCACTTCTCGCGCACGTCGCGTACCTTCAGCGAGGATCTCGTCGACCTCCCCAGGGCGCTGCTCATAGCTTGCCCGCCGTTCGCGCAGCGGCGCGAGAAAGTCGTTGATCGCCTTGCTGAGCTTCTGCTTGACCTCGACGTCGCCGACCTTGCCCTTCCGGTAGCGATCCTTGAGATCCTCGACCTCTGCGGTGTTCGGATTAAAGGCATCGTGGTAGATGAAAACCGGGTTGCCCTCCACGGTGCCAGGCACATCCGCGGATACCCGTTTGGGATCGGTATACATTTTCATGACCTTCTGCTCGACGGTTTTAGCGTCGTCGGCGAGGAAGATCGCGTTGTCGAGGGATTTGCTCATCTTCGCCTGGCCGTCCGTTCCCACCAGCGTCGGCACCTCCCCAATAAGCACATCCGGGATAGGAAAGACCTCGCGGTACTGACGATTGAAGCGCCGGGCGATCTCACGGCTGACTTCGACGTGAGCTTCGTTGTCTTTTCCTACCGGCACTAAATTGGCTCGTGGCAGCAGGATATCGGCCGCCTGCAGCACGGGATATCCGAGCAGCCCAAACGGCATCGCGTCCAGGTTTTCAGCCTTCGCCATATCCTTTAGGCTTGGCAGCCGCTCCAGGCGCGGCACCGTTATCAGCATCTCAAAAATGAGGTTTAGCTCATAGGTCTCCGGAACACCAGACTGCAGGAAAATAGTGCACTTTTCGGGGTCTATCCCGACCGACAGGTAGTCCAGGACCAGCTCATGCACAAATTGGCCCACCTGCGTGATGCGTTCCCGCTCGGGGCGCGTCGTCAGTGTGTGCAGATCAGCCACGATGAAGAAGCACTCGTACGTGTCTTGCAGTCGCAGGCGGTTTTCCAGTGACCCGACATAGTGCCCCAGGTGCATCTGACCGGTGGGCCGATCGCCGGTAAGGATCCGTTCTCGCTTTTCGCTCATGGTGGAGAAAGAATAAGCGGCACCTTGCGGACTGTCAATACGTCGGCCAGAAGGCACAGTTGGAGAAGAGTTCCCTGTGCTCGTCTTGTGGAACTTGGAGATTGCTTCGTCGC
>JBGMQN010000068.1:0-18868 GCA_048054495.1 Anaerolineales bacterium | reverse complement strand
CGAAGCAATCTCCCTCCCGGCATTGGGGATTGCGTCGTCGCTGCGCTCCTCGCAAAGACATGCTCCGAGAGGTCATCTCAACTCATTGCTCCTGTGACACGTGCATGTCATTCATAACGAATGCGGGGGTCCAAGAATGCGTAGGCAATGTCGACGAACAAGTTCGCAACGACCAGGATCACCGAGTATACGAGGATCGTGCCCATGACAACCGGGTAATCCCGATTGTTCACGCTGTCAATAAAGTGCTGACCCATACCGTTGATCCCGAAGATCTGTTCAACCACAAAGGTGCCTGTAACGATGGCAGCGAACAAGGGCCCGAGGATAGTAACTACCGGAATGACCGCGTTCTTCATGGCGTGGACGGTCACTACTGTTCGCTCATTTAATCCCTTAGCTCGCGCAGTGCGGACATAGTCTTCGCGCAGAACTTGAAGCAGACTTCCCCTCGTCAATCGGGCGATCACCGCCGTTAGCGCCGTGCCCAGCACGAAAACGGGAAGTATCGCGTGCCGCCAGTACGCGCCATTGAGCGGCGGAAGGAATCCCAACGCATAGTCGGTATAGTCTGCGCCCCAACGCGCGGCCGGCAGCCATCCCAGGACGACGGCGAAGATGTATATCATCAGCGGTGCCAGCACGATATTGGGTATCGATAACCCTATGATCGCGACGAATGAGCTCGCGTGGTCCGCAGGCCTGTTGTGCCTGAGCGCCGCATACGTGCCAGCTGGTATCCCGATTACGACCGCCAATCCCAACGATAAGACCCCCAGCTGAAACGAAGTCGGGAGCGTTTGCACCAGGATGTCAGTGACAGTCTGGGAACGAGAGCGAAACGAGGGGCCCAGATCGCCTCTCAGCGCATCCCACACCCATACCAAGTACTGTCTCCATACGGGCCAGTCCAGATGGTACTTGCGCTCCAGGTTTTCAACGATACTGGCGGGAATGGTTCGGTCACCAGCAAAATCAAACGGCCCGCCAGGCAGTGCGCGGGCCAGCAAGAACGTCACCAATGTAATGGCAAATAAGACCGGAATGAAGGCAAGTAATCTGCGGACTATATAGCGGAGCAAGGGGTCACCGTGTTTTGGCCGACGAAGCGTGCATCAACAAAAGAGATGGCTGTGGACCGTTGGTCCACAGCCATCGTCTTGAGTTACTCCGCTATTCCGTCAGTGCAGAGTCGCGCGCATCCGCATCCAGGTTCCACTGGAATAGGTGCATTTGGATCGGATCGTAGCTGCGCTCGAGCCACGGCTTCGTTACGCGGACCGTTGTGTAGTAGTAGATAGGTGCAATGCCCGCGATGTCGTCGATGAGCAGCTGCTCGGCCTCCTTGTAGAGCTTGGCAGCCTCTGCCTCGCCAGCCGTTTGCGCGGCCTTGGTGGTCTCGGTGTAGAGTGCGACCAAGTCACCGACTTGAGGATCGTCCGCGCTGAGGCGGATCCGATTCGCGCCTTCCTCAGGATTGAACACTTCGTGCAGCCAGTTGTTGGCGTGCGGATAGTCGCCGCACCAGCCTAACCGGAAGACGTTGGGTACTTGCTCAATCGCAGATGACGCTCGGATCGTATCCAGATAGACGCCCCACTCCTGTGTTTCCACAGTGGCGGTCATCTCAGGATAAGCCGCCTGCCACATCGCCTGGATAGCCTGGGCGATGCGTGCGTGACCCTCGCTCACATTGTGCATGAGCAGGATTTCAAGGCCGGCCCCGTTCGGGAAGCCGGCGTCCGCAAGCAGCTCTTTACCCAAAGCCACTGCGGCCTCATAGCCGGTTCCGCCCATTTCCTCGGGCAGAGTCCACGGCGCGATATCCGTATCGCCGGCCGCGCTGCCGAAGTTCAGTGGGTTTGTAAACGTGTTGGCCGGGATCTGACCACCCTGGGTCACTTCATCTACCAGCGTTTGGCGGTCGATGGCCATGGAAAGCGCTCTCCGCACACGCACGTCGTCCGTCGGCGGCTTCTCAGTGACGAAGCCATAGTAGTAGGTGCAGTTGACGGGAACGTTGACGAACTCTTTCGAGAGCGTCGCATCAGCCTTCACGCGCGCGATCTGGTCGATCGGCAGCGCCGCGGTGTCGAGCTCGTTGTTCTCGTACATGGCGAAGCCGGTCGAATCTTCCTCGATCGTCACGCCGAACAAGCGCTCAACATTCCCGGAACCGTAATCTGTGCCCCAGTAGGGCCAGAATGGATTCTTCTCGAGCGTCAGGTGATCACCGTGCACCCACTCCGACATCACGTAAGCACCGTTGGTCACGATGAGGCCCGGCTCGATCCAACGATCGCCGAACTCCTCTACGGTCGCCTGGGGCACAGGGAACAGGGTCTGCATAGTGGCGATCTGCGGGAAGAAGCCCGCCCCGTACGCGAGGGTGAACTGGACCGTGGTGTCGTCCAGAGCTTCCACGCCTACCGCATCGTACAGGTCCTGGAAGTCCTCGGCCGACGGATCAGCGCTGTTCAGCGCCTCACAACCAGCAACGACGTAAACGATATACGCGTAGTCGGAGGCAGTGTTTGGATCGCAGGTCCGCTTCACGCCGTAGACGACATCTTGAGCGGTTACAAAGCTCGTGTTGCCGTCAGCGTCGGTGAGTTGATCGATCTCGCCCGTGGAGGTGTTGTACTGCACCCACGGAACGTCATCTCTCAATTGGAAGGTCCAAACAGTGCTATCTTCGTTCGGCTCCCAGCTGGTCGCTAAGGAGGGTATGGCCTCCTTGGTGGTGTCGTCGATGTCCGTCAGGCCCATGAAGATAGAGCCGATGACGTATGACGAGGTGGTGTCCGTAGCCAGGGATGGGTCGGCCGTGGGTGGCTCGGTGCTCCAGTTATAGAGCAGGGTCGGAGGTCCGATCGGCGCCTCTTCGGGCTCAACCGCCTCTTCCCCTGCTGCCTCTGCTGCAGCCTGGGCCGCTTCTAGAGCCGCCTGCAAATCAGCGATCTCACCCTCGCTTGCATCTGCGCCCGCCAATGCGGCGTCCAGCTGGTCTTGAAGCGCTGCTACCTCATCGTCCCCGGCAGCTGGCTCTTGAGCGCACGCGCTCAAAACCAGGCTTGCAAGTACAAGAAGACCCATGAAGGTCAACAACTTGCTTTTCATAATTCTCCTTCTCCTTTTATTTCTCCGATTGCGTCGAAGTACTAGACAAATTGTCGTTGTCCGACCAAAGCGTTCAAACTATTCGATGCAGCTCACCTCCCTTTTTGCGCAAACGATCACGCCCCAACAAGCAAAACGCCTCGTGGGCCGTGAGTACCATAACCGAATTTATACCACGTGACAGGCCACCCAATGCTGCGGCGCCACCTCGCGCCATTCGGGTTCCAATTTGTCGCAGATGTCAATACGCGCGGGGCATCGAGTGTGAAAGCGGCATCCGGATGGCGGGTTGACTGGGCTCGGGATATCTCCCTCCAGAATCGTTCGTTGCCGCTCCCTCTCCCGCTTGGGATCCGGGATCGGGACGGCGGACAAGAGCGCCTGCGTGTACGGATGGAGCGGATTATTGAACAGCTCCTCGCGCGGGGAAAGTTCGACGATCTTTCCCAGGTACATGACCGCCACCCGGTCTGAGATATGACGGACCATGCTCAGGTCATGGGCGATGAAAAGGTAAGTGAGGCCTAATCTCTCCTGCAGCTCACCGAGCAGGTTTACGACCTGTGCCTGGATAGAAACATCAAGGGCCGAGATCGGTTCATCCAGAACCAGGAATTCTGGTTCAAGCGCCAGGGCCCTCGCCACGCCGATGCGCTGCCGCTGGCCACCCGAGAATTCATGCGGATAGCGGTTGACAAAGTGCGGATTGAGGCCGACCAGTTCAAGAAGGTGCTCCACGCGCGACCGGCGCTGCTTCTTGTTTCCGATGTCGTGGATTTCGAGTGGTTCGACGACAATGTTGGCGACTGTCATCCTCGGATTCAGCGAAGCGTACGGATCCTGAAACACCATCTGCATATACTTTCTCATCCGCCGCAGCTCTCTGCCTTCAAGCGCCGTGAGATCTTCGCCCTTGAAATAGACGCTCCCGGCGGTGGGGCGATGGAGTTGAAGGATGGTCCGACCAACGGTTGTCTTCCCGCTCCCACTTTCCCCCACCAGGCCGAGCGTCTCGCCGACGCGAATCGAAAAGCTGACGTCGTCGACGGCTTGCACGTCGCCGACCTTCTTCTGGAATATCAAACCATGCGTGATCGGAAAGTATTTGGTCAGGTGCTCGACTCCGATCAGGACCTCGTTCCCTGTCAACGTAGATCCCCGGTCCTGACGTCCACCCAGCAGGAGATTCTGTGGCCTGGCGCGACCTGCTCCAGTTCTGGAGCCTGCTGGATGCATAGGTCTCTCACGAAAGCACATCGAGGGGCAAATGGGCAGCCTGGAGGCATTTCCATCAAGTCTGGTGGTTGTCCTTGAATCGATTGCAGCTGCTCTCCTGCCTTCATTTCCAGGCTGGGGAGAGACTGCAGCAGGGCGAGCGTATAGGGGTGCCGTGTATCTGAGTACACATCCTCGGCCGGCGCCTCCTCAACGATATAGCCGGCATACATCACATTCACTCGGTCTGCAAGGCCTGCCACTACTCCCAGGTCGTGGCTGATCCAGATTAGGGACATCCCCAGCCGATCCCTGAGGCGCTTTACCAGGTCCACGATCTGCGCTTGGATAGTGACATCCAGGGCCGTGGTCGGCTCGTCCGCGATCAAGAGCGCAGGATTGCACGTCAGGGCCATGGCGATCATCACCCGCTGACGCATACCGCCGGAGAATTGATGCGGATAATCCTCCAAGCGTTCCCGAGCCTCGGGGATCCCTACCATCTGCAGCAGCTCAGCCGCCCGCGCTTGCGCTTCTTGCTTACTCATCCCCATGTGCAGCTTGAGCGGCTCGGTCAATTGAAACCCGACCGAGAGCACCGGGTTGAGGGATGTCATGGGGTCTTGAAAGATCATCGCGATCCGGCTTCCGCGAATTGCCTGCATCTCACCCTCGGAAAACACGGCGATATCCTTGTTCTCAAATAGTATGCTATCGACGGAGATCTCGGCCGGGGGCTCGGGGAGAAGCCGCATAATAGACAACATAGTAACGCTCTTGCCGCAACCGCTTTCCCCGACGACACCGAGCGTCTTGCCCTCTGGAACCGAAAAAGACACCCCATTCACTGCATGCACGGTGCCTTCGTCCATATGAAAACGAGTTGTCAGGTTACCTACTTCGATGATATTAGTCGGCAAGTCAGCTTCTCCCTAGAGGTTTGCGGAGGCCAGGGCCCTTTATCCCCTCCCTCGGCGTAACAGGCAGACAGCCCGTCATCTCCCGAGTTCCAATGGGCAGTCGTTATGAAGACCGGAATCCCACTTATTGAGGGAGAAGATTTCGCCCTCGAAGGGCCGACTGCCTGATTCGTCAAACTCCTCCTTCGGTGTTGGATAATTATATCCGCCGATCACGCCGCGGCGGGGGGTTCTGTCCCGAAACACCCCCCGTCACTGCCGCGGACGCGCTGGAAGCTTCCGTAATACTCGAACCCACCACAGCCTCCAGCGCAACCGCCGCCAAATAGCCAAGGCCTGGACCCGGTCTACCTGATTGGGCTGATACGGGCTGTAGCTCGCCCGCACATACAGCCGCGCCAGCTCCTGAATTTCCGCGGGAGCTTGAGACAGAATGCGATTCTGCGGATCGCTCTGCAACACGACGAGCGCCTTGCTCAGCGAAGCCGAAAGCTCATAAGGCGTCTCCCCGCTCTTTGAGATGAGCCCGAGTACTAGGGCGTGGCCGCGCAGCTCCATGAACACTCTGGCAATGGCAGCCGATGGCGACAATCTGCGGGTCCGTACCGCACCGGCCAGCGTCCAGACTGACCCGACCACCAGCACGGCGAATAGACCCGCAAGAAGAATCCCGGCTGCGAGTTTCGCCAGGACCGCCCAATTCGCCGAGGTCGGCACTGACGCAATTTCCTCGGGAAGACTCCTGTCGAGCGAGGTTGCCAAGGGAGTGCTTTCATCTCGGTCCAGAGCAGGACGACCCCTTGTCGGCTCAAACTCGATCCATCCGTAACCGGGGAAGTAGATCTCAGGCCATGAGTGGGCATCCGCAGCGGTGACCAGGTAGGCGTTCAATTGAGCGTTATACGTGCCCGTGAAGTAGCCGGTAACCAATCTGGCGGGCATGCCAGCGGCACGTGACAGAACGACCATGGCCGAGGCATAGTAGTCGCAATACCCCTTCTTCAGATCGAACAAGAAGTAGTCCACGACGTCCCGGTCGGCTGGGGGAGCTTCCAGATCCAAGGTGTACGCGAAGGTGCGCAAAAAACTCTCGATCTCCAGTGCTCGATCGTAGGGAGTTGGCGATGTTGCGGTGAGCCGTCGGGAGAGGGCAATCACCCGATCTGGGAGGCTGCTGGGAAGTTGTAGGTATCGAGCCGCGACCCAATCTGGATAATCTGAACCACTGCCACGCAGTTCCTCCTCTGTAGCATCTGGCACATACGAGATGATCCTGGCCCGCGTGGCGGGCGTGACAAGTACGGCGCCAAAGTCATCCTCGGGAGAGCGCCAGGCCACCGCGAACGGCTGATCCACCGTTACCATTGGCCCAGCCGAGAAAAGTAGGCCTCCAAGCTCAGGTATGCTGCGGACGGTTTGGTCGACGGCCCGGGACCTGAGAGGCACATTTTCTCTCAAACGCTCCCCCGCCTCGTATTCCTGCTGCACTGTACGGCCGGCAACCCAGCCACTACCGATGTAGAAATCGTATGTGTTGCTCCGCCAATAGTAGCGCGCTGCCGGACCGCCAATCTCTAAACCGGGCCGTTTCAGTTCTTCATTCACTTGGATCGACAGGACCAGCTGCTCTGACAACTCCGGTCCGGATCCAATCAGGTGGCGTCGGGGAAGCCCGGGATACCGCAGACTCACAAGGTCCGCCAGGAACTCGGGCGGCTCGGCGTCTGACTGCTCCAATCCGAGCGCCTGGCGTGAGAGCCCATCTCCTCCCGATGCAGCGGTCCTATAGCGATTTAGGGCTTGGGCAATCTTACGGTAAGAGATCACCTGGCTCAGGGCACCTGCCGCCATGAGGCCCAGGGAAAGGAGCACCACCCACAGGATCAGGCTACGCCTCAGTCCCGAGCCAAAGCTGACAGGGATCCGCCTCCAGCGAGCCTCACGGACGTCCTGTCCGACCAGCGTCACGGCGATAATGGCTACTCCGAGTGACCAAACCAGCGTATCGGCCTTTGCCCCGATACTTCCCAATGCGACGCCTGCCATCCCCACCGCGGGTATCAACCCTATAAGCGGCCGCTTCTTCGCCTGGAACCACCACCCGGCCCAGGTGGATGCCACCCAGATCAGCACGCTCCACACCAATGCAGCCGCGACCGGATCGAAGGTGGGTTGGCCAAGGAACCAAGCACGCAACCATTCGCTGGTGCGCGCAACGAGAACGCCCAGTGCGCCTGCCAATTCAGAGACCGCTTGCGCAAATTCTGCTTCACCGCTGAAACCCGTCAGGCTCAAGAACCAGGTAGACTGAACGGTGCCGGAGTAGACAACCCCGCGTTCCAGAACTTGTGCGAGCTGCGGACCAACGCCACCTACTCTCAAGATGACCACGGCCAGTCCGACCAGTCCCGAGATCAGCACCGCATGCCACTTAGAGAATGCGATCGAACCGACCACCAGGCCTGCCAGGGCCCCCAGGATTGCCATGGATACAAACAGCGACCTCTCGACAGCTACAGCCACCTGCGCCAAACCCACTGCGACGATGTATACGGACGCGATCAGCAGTCCTATGGAAAGGAAACTCAGACCCCTTGGCCGCAGCAGCATTGCCCGGTTCAAAGGACGACCTCCCACCCTTTGCTGGATTCAGCATCCATCGCAACGCTGACCCGCGGAATCCTCCGGGGTTCGAACTCACTGACACTGACTTCAAGCAGATCACGAGTGACGATGTGATACTCAGCCCCAAGATCTGTGAGCAACGAGATTACGTTTCCGATACCTTTTCGGCCACCAAAAGAAACCCGATCGAACTGCATCACAGTAGGAGAGATCCCGGATCGCATCAGCGAGGCCAACGCTTCGACCCAACTCGGCTCCGCATCTGGCGTAAGCACTACGAGGCTGGTATCTCGACCCAGAACTCCAGAAAGTCGAAGCAGCAGGTCCGACAAACGATGGCTGCCTTGAGAGAGCAACGCAAGAGAGTGCAGAATTTGCCAGCGCTGGGTCTCTCCACCTCGAGGCGGAAGCCACACCAGCTCGTGGTCGGCTGCAGCCAGGCCGACCGCCCGCCCGGACTGGAGGCCACGATCGGCCAGTGAGGCCGCCAAAACAACGGCATGTTCCTCAGTCGATTGCATGCCTCGCCCGAGATGGACGCGCTTGTTGGTGTCAATGACGATCCAGAGATCTCCAGCAGGCGCCGAATCGAGGATCCTCACGAAGGGGTTATCGCGCCTGGCCGTTGTGGGCCAGTGGATCCAGCGGTAGTGGTCCCCTGGGAGGTACTCACGCACTGAAGCGGCGCTGACGGTACGCTCAAGCACCTTGGGCCGGACTTTCCCCTCTCCAGCTCGCCCCCCAGGCGCAATTGCGATGGTAGGCAACTCCACGACTTGCGGAAGCACCAGGACCGGGATGGCGGTGGGATACTCCAACACCACAGAATAGAAGCCAAAGGGATCGCCGGTCCGCATGGTTATCGGGCCGAGTGTGTACAGACCCCGCAACGAGCAGGTAGTTTCCTTGAACCAGCGGATCGAATGCGCGCCGCCTACCGATAGGCTACGGCTGTGCCTGTGCCCAGGCAGGGTTGACCGGTCGTCAACTTCTACCCACAACGCCGGGAATCTGCCATTGTTCTTGATCGTCAGCCGTTCAAGCAAGCGATCCCCGACCTGCAGCCAGCCAAAGCGCAGTTCCCGCTGGAGCCTCAGCCCTCGGGCCAAGGATCGGGACCACAGGTAAGCAATCAGCCAGGCCAAGCCGAGTCCGACAAGAAGGACCCGCCACCCCCGATAGAGGCCAAGAACTTCGACCAGCAGCAATACACCTACCAGGGCCGGCACGAGTCGGGTGTTGAGTCGCAAGCGGATGTTGGGCATGTCCCTATGAGTTCTGCGGCAACTGTATTGGCGAGCGTGGTGAGCTCGCGCTACTCAACCATCGGTCAAAGCTAATTGGCGCGCTTCGAAGCGTTTGCTACTTCTTCAAGCCCGGGCACTGGAAGCTCTTGGAGCATCTCTAACAGCAGATCCTCAGGGCTGAGTTTTCTCAAGCGCGCGCCCGGGGTGAGGATCATCCTATGCGCCAAGACCTCGGTGGCCATGGCTTTCACATCGTCCGGGAGAACGTATTCCCTGTCGCGTAAGGCCGCGCGTGCTTGACTTGCTCTATACAAACTCAGGCCGCCCCGAGGGCTCGCCCCCAGCGCAATCTCCGGATGTCGTCTAGTTTGACCCAGCAAATCTACGATGTAGCGCTCTACCGAAGCGGAAACATACACGCCCTTGACCTGCTCTTGTGCCGCTCGTAGTTCCTCAGCACCTGCGACGGATTCCAGTTCCTCCAAAGGATGCCGATACTGCTGCCGCCTGAGAAGGCTCACTTCATCCGCCGGGGATGGATAACCCACACGGATCCGCATCATGAAGCGATCCTTCTGCGCTTCCGGTAGCGGAAATGTGCCCTCGTACTCGATGGGATTTTGGGTGGCCAGCACCATAAAAGGATTGGGGAGGGGATAAGTCACGCCGTCCACTGTGATCTGACGTTCCTGCATTGCCTCCAGCAGTGCGGCCTGAGTCTTGGGCGTGGCACGATTGATTTCGTCCGTCAACACAATTTGGGCCATCAGCGGACCCGGCCTGAACTCAAAGCCCCGAGTCGCCTGATTGTAGATGGATACTCCGGTGATGTCACTTGGGAGCATATCCGGCGTGAACTGAATTCGGCTGAACTCGATGCCCATCGAGCGCGCCAGGCTGCGCGCCAGCATCGTCTTTCCCACTCCGGGAACGTCTTCGATCAGCAGATGGCCTTCGCTCAGCAAGCAGATCACTGCCAGCTCAACTGCCTGCGTCTTACCGATGATAACGTGCTCGATGTTGGAGATTAGACGTTCAGCGAACGAGGAGGGTTCGGACACGGGTCGGCAATCCTATCATAGGGGCGAGCGGACTTGTCGAGGTCGGAGCGTACTCCGAGGATGATCGGCTACGGTATGTTTACTGTCGGCAATGCAGGAGATTGCTTCGGCGCTGCGCGCCTCGCAATGACATAAGCGTCTAGCTGTCATTGCGAGCGAAGCGACGCAATCCCCAAGATATCTGCAAGGACTGTCGTCAACGGTAGTGAGAGTGATCCTAAGGACAAGGACGTATCTCTTCCAGGTTCCAAAGCCCGCTATATTCCGTGGGATCGACTTGAATTCCGCATATCTCCGCCCTATGGGCGATAAGCCTCGGGCGCATGTAAAGCGGGAGGCTCGGCAGGGCCTCGGCCAGAATCTGCTGCGTCACCTGTGCGGCCTCGAGATATTCAGGGGTGTCAGGAAGGGAATGAAGCAGCGTACCGCACGCTGCGTCATACTCCGGATCGGAGAATCCAGCTGCGTTCACTCCAAGGGGCACCGCTGCGGAGGGTATCTCAGCACTGCGGAACATCTCACATAGGGGGCTTACCCATGCTGGCCAGGCCCATCCAATGGTCTGGAAATTGCGGCCAAATGCGGGTCCATCAGGCCATGGATCAAAAAGCTCGATCTGCGACAGGAACTCCGGCTCCAGCGCCACGCCGCACTGGCGGAGGTCAGTTTGAATCCACTCCGCTACCGCCTGATGGAGCCCATCGGGCGTCGTCAGATACTGGAGGGCAAGCTCAGTGCCTTCGCGAACACCGGCGACGCCCGTAGCGACTCGCGCGGTCTCAGGGTTATCGTCGTGATCGACCCAACCCAGCTCGTCGAGAAGCTCGCGCGCCTGCTCCGGGTCGTAATCGATCTCAGCGATCCCCTCCGCGTAAAGAGGATGGGTGGGGGGCAGATACGTCTCCGGTACATCGGTCAGGCCAAGCAGCACTTCCCGCGCCATGCGACCTCGATCGATGCATGAGGCCAGCGCGATACGGAGTTGAGGGTCTGCCAGGAGGCTCGTCGGAGAGAGGCCGAAGTCGAGTCTCTCCATTTCGGCCCCCGCGGTGCTCGCGAGGCTGATCTTTCCGGAGGAGGCCAATAGCCGCAGTTGCTTAAGCGCTTCGGAATCCAGCACCTGGATGTCCAACGCATCCGCAATTGCGCTCTCATCCAGAATGTCGCATTCGCTGGTCAAGAGCTGGTCGATCGTTGCGGGTGGACTTCCGTCCAAGAATCTGAACAGCAAGGTTTCGAACTCGGGCAGCCCCTCCGAAGAACGGAAGTAGGACGGATTACGCGTCATTCGGACATCGTTTCCTGGCCGCCACTCCTGCATGATATAGGGACCCCAACCCAGGGGGGAGCGAACCGTCTCTTCGGCCGTCAGCAGATCTTCAGGCGACATCTCGCCCAGCTGGTGCTGCGGCAAAGGAGACCAGAAGTTGGAGAAGTACTCAGAATCGATGTACGCGGGGATCCCGGTCCAGCGGATCGAATTCTCGCTGATCGCCTCGTAGGATGCGGTTCGATCGGCCTGGGTCTTTAGCGTGGGAGTATCGACGTTTTGGTCTACCGCGAATGAGAACACCGAGTCTGCTGCCGTCACCGGCTCTCCGTCCGACCAATTCACATCCGACCGGATGCGGAATTCCGCCACGATCTGATCCATCGTGACCTCACCGCCTGCAAAGGTGCGGATACAGTCCGGCGAATTGCAGCCAGTCGGAAGGTACGGATCACCGGGTTCCAGATTGGCTGGCTGCAGGGTCACAGGATTGAAATACAGGTCGCCCTCCGCGACGGCAACCTGCTCGACCCGTGCATCGCCGTCCGCCACGGAGGGAAGCTTCTCAAGAATGACGGGCTCATATTGATACGAGCGAACGTTCAGCGGCCCATCGTAGAGTGCTTGAAGCACCGTCTCCGCGGCCCGACTCGTGCTTCCATACAGGTAGGCATCGCTGTATCGGTAGAGCGATTCCGGCTCCTGGCCGAGACACACAATTAGCGTCTTTGGAGCCGGCAAGGGTGTCGGAAGCTCCGTGGCGGGAGCACTGGCCGAAGTCGGCCGCACCGTAGCTGGCAGCTCGAGGTCGACGGCCTGCGCGCAGGCGGCGAGAAACATCAGCGCGATCAAGGCAATGGATCTGGGATGTATGATCAAGAAGTCTACCTTTTCTCTTTTGTACCCTCTGGACTGAGATTTGCTTGCTCCAGGAGGTCAGGCCGGCGCTCCTTCGTTCGACGAAGCGATTGTTGTCGCCGCCAGGCTGCGATCTTGGCGTGATCACCGGACCGCAGGATTTCGGGAACTTTCCAGCCGCGATATTCGGCCGGCCGAGTGTAATGCGGGCCTTCGAGCAGACCTTCGGAGTGTGAATCCTGGGTGCTCGCCGAGTCATCCCCAAGGGCCCCTGGCAAAAGTCTGACGACTGCATCGATCACAACCAGCGCCGGCAGCTCGCCACCGGTCAGCACATAGTCGCCGATGGAGATTTCATCGTCCGCGAGGTGTTCGCGCACTCGTTCGTCAACTCCCTCATACCGTCCGGATATGAGCGCGATTCGGCTCAGACTAGCCAGCTCCCGTGCGATGGACTGCTTGAACACCCGGCCCTGCGGGGTCAGCAGCACGACTCGGGTTTCGCCAAGCTGCTCTCCAAGAACGCTCTCCACGGCCGCGAAGAGCGGCTCCGGCTTCATTAGCATGCCTCCCCCGCCCCCATAGGGTTCGTCGTCCACAGTGGAATGCCGGTCGAGCGTGTAGTCCCGAATGTTGTGCAGGCCAATCTCCACCAGGTCTGCCTCCTGTGCCTTACCGAGGATGCTGGCCGATAGATAGGGCATCATCACTTCGGGGAAGAGTGTAAATACTTCGATCTTCATATTAGACGATCGCTCAGGGCCGTGGCTTCCAGTCTTCAATTGCTCGGCGGGTGGCCTCGAATGCCAGTGGGGGCAGCTCGGAGGGGGCAAAATACTCGGCCGCGTCCGCGTCGTCGCTCGGCTCCAATTCGCCGCCGATGACCTCGCCGGTATAGATGATGACTATGCTTGCACCGCTGGAGTGTTCTCTCCCATGTATGACATCCAGCAGCTCACCGATCCGAACCACCAGTCCCGTTTCCTCGAGGCATTCCCGCGCGGCGGTTTCTCTCGGATCTTCATCGCCCTCAACAAAACCGGCGGGGAGGGTCCACTTCCCCAATTCAGGCTCAACCGAGCGACGCACCAGCAGGATCTTGCTGTCTTTCGCGATGAGCACGCCCGCCCCGACCTTGGGATCCAGGAAATGCACCCGCCCACAGGAGGGACACACCGGACGGAGTTGTCCGAATGCCTGACGCTGCTCTACCTTTGAGCCGCAGCCAGAGCAGTATTGGATGGGTTCTCTCTCGGCCATCAGGTTCGCTGACGAACCCAGAGTGTAAACCCAACCAGGACGATGACGACCGCCCCCAGTCCGATCTCGATCGCTCGAAGCGGGGCAAGCGAAAGCGAAGGTTCGTTTTCGGCAAGGTCTCGATCCGCGATCAGCTCTTCTGCGGAGGGTGCTTGCTCCGCGTCCGCCTTGAGCGCTCCCTGCCCGGCGAACTCCTCCCCCGGAAGAGCTTCGGGCACTCCCTCGAGCGCCTGCGCATCGGCGAGCTCCTCCGCTGGAGTAGCCGTTACTTCTGATTCGCGTACCTGCTCGTCGGATCTGAGGTACTCCTGTCCGAGCTCATCCTCCGCCCCCGCCGCGGATTCGGCCGGTGCTTCCGCTGCCGCCGCTAGCTCACCTTCAGCTCGCTTGAGATCCGGCGCGGGAGTCTCAGCAGGTAGTGCGCCGGCGAGCTGCTCTTCGGCCTCCGGAGCTACCTGATCCGCTGCAAAGAGTGCCTGCTCGGGAACATCGAGCGCGTAGTTCCGGGCGCTGCCTAATAGCAGGTCAGCGCCGACCACTAACACAAACCCCAGGGCGGCAACCGCGGTGCTCAATTGCAGGATGGGATAGGCTCGGCGCGGTCGGACCATCTCTTCCGTCAGCGCGAAGCTCCGAGGCGTGCTCACCTCGGGCAGGCTGCGCACAGCCTCTGCGGTTGCCCGCAGTGCTTCCAGCGTTCCGCTCAGATGCTTGTCAGTCGCCAGGCGCGCCCCAAGCTTCTCGGCTTCTGCGGGACTCAGTTCCCCATCCAGAAAAGCAGAGAGTCGCTCCAGGTCGCGTCGCGCGATTCCATTCATATCGGTCATCCGACCGCCTCATTCTGTAGACGCATCTTGGCGGGCAAGAGTTCCCCATGCTGCTGGAGGCACTCCCTGAGTTTGGCCCGGGCACGCGCCAGCCGGCTCTTGACCGTCCCCAGTGGTTTTCCAATGGTATCGGCCACTTCCTGGTAGTCAAAGCCTTGAACATCGACCAATACCGCTACTATTCTGAATTCTGGCGAGAGCCCCAGCAGGCAATCTTCAATCGCCCGGATCAGTTCCGTTCGCTGAGCTGCCGCCTCTGGACCCTCGCCAGGGCTCGCAATCGGCAGGGCGCCTTCTTGCTCCGTCATTTCGTCCAGAGAAACCGCAGGACGCCGTTTGCGGCGCCGGAGTTCATCGTAGCAGGCATTGGTCACAATGCGGAGCAACCAGGCTCGAAAGGAGCCTCCACGATAGCGCTTCAACCCGCGATGAGCCGAGATGAAGGCCTCTTGGGTCGCATCGGCCGCGGAGGCCTCGTCTCCCATGATGCGCAAGGCGACGTTGTAAGCCAATCCCTGATAGTTCAGAACCAAGCGGTTGAAGGCATCCAGGTCGCCCGACTTCGCTCCCCGGATGAGGGCCATCTCGTCCATGGCA
The DNA here is from genome assembly GCA_048054495.1 of Anaerolineales bacterium. Taxonomy (GTDB): domain Bacteria; phylum Chloroflexota; class Anaerolineae; order Anaerolineales; family E44-bin32; genus JADFRG01. Next base: position 3,868 of record JBGMQN010000068.1, on the reverse strand, counting down.
CGGCCATGATAACTCAGAGGCCCATGAAGTGCTTATCAACGCATGCCCCCTGCGACCTTCCATGGCGTGGGACCAAAAATAAAAGGGCCAGCCGCGCGCTGGCCCTTTTGCCGACATGGAGGATAAGGATTACCCCTCGGTCACCTGCACGATCCCAGACATGCCGCTTCCACCGACGCCCCCATGAAACTTGCAGAAGTAAGGAAAGGTGCCTGCTTCATCGAAGGTATAGGTAAAGAGGTCGCCCTCTCCCATCGTTCCGCTGTCGAAGAGGCCCGTGTCGGAGGTGACGGTGTGCGGAAGGGCGCCATCGTATTCCCACGTCACAGTTGTCCCGACCGGAATGGTGATGACTTTCATCTGGAAGTTGTTGTCGATCACCTGCACGTTTTCCTCCCCAATGGAGGCTTGGGCCTCCAGCAGGGAAAACGACGTCAGCACGATATTGCCGCCGTCGTCGAACACCGGCGCATCGTCCCCGGGGAACTCGTACACGCCTTCGGTTCCCGCATCGAGATGCAGCATGGCGAAGAGCTGACCGGTGGCCTGACTCAGGTCGATCTCGACCGCAACGTTCGAATTGCTGCCTTCGGAGACCTGCGATTGGCCGATCACCGGACCCGGAGCGCCGTCCTTCGTAATGTGAATGACGAGCCAGCCGGGCTGACCTGCGATCACCTCCGTGATGGTCACCGCGCCGTCACTGGCGTCCTGATCGCTAACGGTCACCGAAGGAACCAACTCCTCCATGGCTTCCTCCTGAGTTGGAGGGGGCGCTGAGGTGGGTTCGGGGGCTGGTTCGGGCGTGGCGGTTGCGCACGCAGCGAGCACAAGCGCTAATCCACCAGCAACGAACGAAAGTTTGTGCATACTCATATCATCTCCTTTGGCATAGGACCATTTCAATTTCTGCGTCATAGGCAATACGGCACAATGGGTCGATCTGGATCTCTTCTCTTGTGGCTGAGTCCACTCAGGTAGCAGGGAGTGGCTCCATCGAAAGTGTGGGGAAGAAGATTTCGGAGGGATAGCTAGAGATCAGTGCCCAGGATGCGTGGCCCCGTAGGCATGGTGCTGCCGCCGGCCGGCTCCAGGGTCACGCCCAGGCTTTTGAATTCCCCCATCGGGTTCGGCGCCTCAATCATTAGCCATCCGAACCCTGGATCTGCGCTGAATGTAAGCAGGCCGCCGCTCAGTCGCTGCCCTTCAGAGTCGACCAACCAGGCTTGATACGCCTCGTCATCTGAGGGAGGTTGAAGTCCCCAGATATACATCACACCAACCGGAAGGCTCGGATCGTAGACGAAGGTGCCTCGCACTCCGTCCTCCTCGATCACCGCCACCTGTGAACTGGGGTAGCTCGCGATGGCAGCCGCGGTTTGACCCGCTTGCTGCTGAGCAAGCGCGCCCTCTTCATAATCCAGCAGCCGCTGAGTTTGAACCAGGAATCCAAGGTTGACCGCCAGGAGCAGGATCAGTGCAACAGCCAGTGCCAGCACTGCCACGGGAACCGGCTGGACGGCGCTTCTCCGTCTGGGGAGCTCGGCCGTCCCGCCAATTTGCTTCGACAGGCGCGAGCGGATGGCACCTGGTACGGGCATAGGATCCGCTGCATGCAGCAGTCCGTCAGCAACGGACTCATACGACGCGAGCGCATCCTGGCACCGCGTGCATCCATGCAAGTGAGCCTCTACCCGTCGGCGCTCCTCGGAATCCAAGGCGCCTATCGCATGCGCTGCCAGTTGCTCTGCGGCTTCGTGATCCATCAGATCAACTCTCTCTATTGGTATTAACGCTGAGCCGGGTCAATTGGATTGGTGCCCCTGTTCCCATTCTCGGCGCAATTTCTCCATGCCTAGCCGAAGTCGGGTCTTCACCGTGCCAAGTGGAGTGGACTGGTGCTCAGCGATTTGGCTGTGCGACATTCCGTGATAGAAGGCAAGCTCAATAGCCGATCGCTGTTCGTCAGGAAGCTTATCCAGGGCGAATCTCAGCGTTGCCCAACGGGATTCCTCCGACTGACTCGCTGGGTCCGGAACTTTTTCCATCGCCTTTACTGGATCGGAAGGATTCCATTCGGGTGGACGGCGAGCCTCGAGACGAATTTGATCGATGGCTATCCGGCGGGTGATGGTGAGCAGCCAGGAGGATAGCCTCCCGCGATCCGGGTTGAAGGTCTCGGCACGCGTCCAGAGCCTGACAAACGCGTCCTGAGTGACCTCTTCCGCGGTCATCGGGTCGCCGAGTACACGCAGCGCCAATCCATAGACCTTGGCCGCGTACTCGTCGTAAAGACTCAAGAACGCGCGGCGATCTCCGCCGGCCACTTTCCTCATCAGAACGGCATCTTCGGACTGCTCGATGTTGTTCACCGCGACGGGGATTATAACGATCCCCGTATTTAGCTATATGTCATATAAATTTGTGAAATTTAGCACTTATCGTTACCGTGCGCGATCCTTATAATCGTATTAATCGGATCAATTACTAGGGGAGGCAAGAGATGATAGCCATACTCAAGATCTTAAGCGGGTCAGCCATAGCCAACGCTCGGCTTGTGGAGTGGCTCTTCAACAGCCCACGAGCCGGACTGATCTGGCTGATCCCACGCATGTGGCTCGGCTACCGCTGGATTGACGCTTCTCTTAGCAAGGTAAGAAATCCGGCGTGGGTAGATGGAGGGCAGGCGATCAAAGGATATTGGATGAACGCCATCGCCATCCCTGAGGGCGGTAGGCCGCCGATCTCCTTTGATTGGTACCGCTCGTTTATCCAAGCATTGTTGGATGCGGAAGCTTACACATGGTTCGGAAAGGCAGTCGCGTACGGCGAGCTACTGGTCGGCGTGGCACTGGTGATCGGCGCCTTCACAACGATTGCAGCTCTCTTCGGTGCCCTCATGAACTGGAACTTTATGATGGCAGGATCTGCGGGCTCCAATCCCGTCCTATTTGTGATCGCCATCGGGCTAATCCTCGCCTGGAAGGTGGCTGGCTACTATGGGGCAGACTACTTCATGCTGCGGTGGCTTGGCACTCAGTGGAAGACTAAAGAGCCCAACCTGCGAGAAGCTGAGCCCGTGCCGGCTTGACCGGATCGCTCCTTCTATCGAAAACCCACAGGGGCTGTCCCAAGCTAATCTTGAGACAGCCCCCTTCGCTAAAGTTCCGGACAGCGAGTCCTTGATCGGGCGAAACTCAGCGGCCGCTCACCCCGTAATTGCGCCTGACTTAACCGCGATCGAGCAGCTGATGCGGTTCTAATTTATTCCTCAAACAGTCCAGACTGCGAAAACACCTCCCATTAACGCAAATAGAAGCACCTGGTAAATCGCAAACAGGGCCAAACGCTGGTAGGGGGTCCCTCGAAATTTGTGTAGACGTATGTGCTGGCCGCGCTGAGGCCGAGGTTGGCCACCGCTCCGATAATCAGGCCCTCCACGAAACTGGCGGCTCCGAAAGCGTCCACCACCAGGGCCAAAACGATCATCGTAACCAAAGAGCTCGCGATCGTAACGATGAACATGGTCGGACTGGATTCGATTTTATCTTTTGTTTTGCCGATCATCCGCAGCCAGCGATCCCCGAACAGTGGGCCATACGACAAGAAGCCCCGCGCATTGCCGACCACCACTCCAACTACAACCGCCAGCCAGTTTATGGAACTAAAATCCAACATGAAATCCCTCCTCCTCTGGCGTTTCTCGACTTACGTTATTTACCTACCCTCGGGATGTCTGGCCACCTTTGAACCTATTTCACAGGTATGTCATTGCGAGGCGCACCGCGCCGAAGCAATCTCCAGATTGAGTAAGAACCGTTTGGCAAAGGAGGAGATTGCGTCGCTTCGCTCGCAATGACAGCGACGG
>JBGMQN010000085.1:2306-5916 GCA_048054495.1 Anaerolineales bacterium | reverse complement strand
GGATTACAAAGGTGCCTGGCTCCACGGCTCGACATAATTATTCGAACAACCCCTTCGCAAGGTCCCCGAAAGTGCGATATCTTGCGGATTGCCTCCTTCTGAGTCATACTGTGACAAAGAGGATTATTAGTGTCCGAATTATCTTTACGCGCCTACGTACGAGAGATCGACGAGCTTATCGAACGGGAACGGCTCGAAGAAGCCATCGCGCACTGTCGTTACATCCTCCAGACCTACCCCAAGCACCTCGAAACCTACCGTCTGCTAGGCAAGGCCTACTTGGAGGCAAAGCGTTACGGTGATGCGGCCGACATATTCCAGCGCGTGCTTTCCTCCGTTCCAGATGATTTTGTATCTCATGTAGGCATGGCAATTGTTCGTGAGGATGAGGGCAATCTGGATGCGGCCATCTGGCATATGGAGCGCGCTTTCGAGACCAACCCCTCTAACCCTGCCATTCAACAAGAGATGAAGCGCTTGATCAGCCGCCGCGACGGCCTCGAGCCGCACAAGGTCCGGCTCACAAGGGGGGCTTTGGCGCGTATGTACGCGCACGGTGAGCTATTCGCGCAGGCGATTACTGAGCTCCGATCGGCACTTCAAGAAGATCCCGAGCGGCCGGACCTGCAGGTCTTGCTGGCCAGTATGTATTGGCATACGGACCAGAGGAGTGACGCGACCGCGATATCCAATCAGATCCTTGAAAAGCTGCCTTATTGCGCGGAGGCCAACCGAATTCTGGCCGCAAATCTACAGGCCAGCGATCGCGTGGAAGAGGCGGCCGTATATCATCGCCGTCTGGCCAATCTCGATCCTTATGCAGCCTTTGTTGAGTCGGCTCTGGCGGATGCCAACAGCGTCGAGGAAACCGCCGTAAGCCTTGAAAAGCTCGATTGGGTCGCAGGAGAACCGCTTCCGTCCGCGGCCCCCGGACAGCCCGGTTGGGCGGCCACCTTGGGAATGGAGATGCAGGAACCGAGCGAGGAGTTGCCTGAAGAGGTTAAGCCGCCCCAAACGGGGCCGCTGCCCTCCTGGTTGGAGCCAGGCGAACCTCCTGCATTCGAAGCTGCAGCCGAGAAAGAGCTCAGAGATGAAATGGAGACGCAGGCTGCAAATGCTTCGTCTGAAGCAGGATTCCTCGATGAGTTGGAAGCCGGGACCTCGGATGAGCCGGAGCAGGAAGGCTCAGGGCTGGGGATTGCAGCAGCGGCGGCTGGAATCGCGGCTGGCGTTCTCGCCGGCGGAGATGAAGACGAATCAGAGGAAGTGATTGAGGGTGAGCCGGAAGTCTCACCTGTTGGCGAAGCCACGCCCGCGGCAGGGATGTTTGATCTGTCGGAAGCCATTGAAACCTCCGATGGAGGGCTCGACATGGCGGATGACGAATCTACCGGCGAGCCCGAAGAAGGTATTCTTGCCGGTGAGGCTCTGCCCTCTGGGGAGCTTGTCGCAAGCGATGAGTACGAGGGGGCTGCTGAGAGCGACATTCCGGATTGGATGCAGGAGGCAGGTTGGACCGAGCCCTCTGGAGAAGTGGAGGAGGCTCCAGTTTCGTTTTCGGATCAGGAGCTGGAGACGCTTGACGCCGGAGGGATTGCGGCCGATCTTTCGGAAGATGAAGATGCGGAACTCACTCCCGCCGAGCTGCCGGAATGGATCCATGACATTGCCCCGGAGGAGATCGAAGGTTCATCCGACGGCGCGGGCGACGAAAGCCTGCCCGCATGGATTCCGAGCCCCGAGGCCGGAACCGGGGAGGATACGGAGGACGAAGCTTCGTTCCCCGCCGCCGACTCGGAAACGAGCGAGCTGCCAACATGGATATCAGACGATTCGCCAGGCGCAACGGAGACAATTGTGACCTGGCTGGAGGACCGGGGCCCGGATTCTTCAGAGGACGAGGCTGCGGAAGGCGATGATCTCCCCGATTGGCTGAGAGATACCGGACCGCTAGAAGAATCTCTTGATCCAGGCATTATCGAAGCAGTTGAAGATGCCGCGCCCTCGCCCGAGCCACAGACGGAGGCGCCGGTCGGCGAACCCGTGGAGCAGACGAACGCCGAATCTCCATCGTCAGAAAGTTGGCTCTCGGCGGTTGCTGCTGTAGCGGCAGAGGAGGAAGCTGGGCCAACGAGCCCCGAGGGAGAAGCGGCGAAGACGCCCGACTGGCTCTCGGAGGCCATGGACCCTTCCGATGAATTTGCATCTGACGAAGAGCCGGGCCTGGGCTTGATCGCCGCGGGCATGATCGCAGACGATGAGGGTGATGAAGCTCAACTAGCCGCGGCGCCGGACATCCTCGATCAGGATGTCGGTTTGGAGAGTGAGGGATCCATCTCATTCCCCGAGAGCTACGAAGAAGAAATCCCCTCACCTTCCGACACGATCGATCAACCCGATGTGAGCGGAACCCCTGATTGGCTGGAGGAGATTGGCACGCTCCCCGACCAGCCTACGGAAACTGATTCTGCTGACTGGCTCGAGGGGTTGGAGATTGATGGTGAAAAGACGCCCGCTGGACCCGCTTCCGAGACTCCAGATTGGCTCAAGGGTCTCGCCGAAGAAGGAGCGGATGCCGAGGAGAGTTCTGCGCCCGATTGGCTGAGAGAGATTGGCGAGCCGGGAAGCGTGAGCCAGGAAGCTGAAGCGGTAGATGCCGAGCCCCAGGAGCAGTTCGCCGAACAGCCTGTGCCGGAGGCCCCTGGCGGAGCACCGGATTGGCTCCAGGCGGTCACCTATGAGGAATCCGCAGAGGAGAGTCCAGAAGCCGTCGAGACGGAGCCCGAGCCAGAAACTCCCAAGCTTGAGGAAGATGATGAAGTCATGGATTGGCTCGAGGACTTGGCTGCTAAGCAGGGCGAAGCCCCAGGTGATGAGGAGCTCGAGGCGACTGCTCATGCAGTGCAAGCGGCGCCGGTCCTCGAAGAACGCGACATTCCCGATGAACCCGAAGAGGGTTTGGAGTGGCTTGAGCAGCTCGCCGATCAGCGGGGGATTGATGTAGATGTTGGCCTGCCTGGCCGGGCAGCCCCAGAGGTTAGCGAGCCTGAACCTGAACCCGAGCCCGAGCTCGACACCGCCCCCGGCTGGCTGGGGCGTATGGCGACCCAGCCTATTCCAAAGGTCGACATGCAAGCGCTGGAAGCCGCCGCTCGAGCAGAAGGAGTCAGCCCGGAGGCCGAAACGATTAAAGCGGATATCCCGGCTCAGGAGATCGCGCCCGACGACGAAACCATCGAAGGGCGCGCCGGTGATCTTCAGACCGAAATGGAAGCTGCATCGGTCGGGGCGGAGGCCGCGTCAAGCGAAGTCGAACCCGAAGATGAAATCCCGGATTGGTTGATCTCGGCCGCCGAGCAGGCCGAAGCCCCAACGCAGGCGCCGTCAGGGTTGCCTGAGGAGTTCGCGGAAGATATTGGAGAGCCGGAGCCAGCAGATCGGCTGGCGGAGCCTGCCCTCGCTGCAGACCGGGTTTCTCAGGCTGAGATCGAGGAGCCTTCAGAACCCGAGACTGTGGATGAGCCGGTTGCAGACATAGAGCAGGAGGCAGCCATCTCCGAGGCAACCTCTGAGATCGAAGAGTTGGAGGAAGCCCCACCCTCCGAAGCGG
>JBGMQN010000085.1:0-2206 GCA_048054495.1 Anaerolineales bacterium | reverse complement strand
AGGCTCCCAGCCCAGAGGTCAAAAAGAAGGAGGACCTCTTGGAGCGCTCTCGGCAGGCACTGGCCTCCGGAGATACGCAAGCGGCCGTGCAAATGTACGGCGACCTGGTCAAGCGCAAGAAATCGGTGGATAGTGTTATCGAAGATCTTCGGATCGCGGTGGATCGTACACCTGATAATGCTGATCTCTGGCAGATTCTGGGTGACGCCTACATGCGGGACGATCGGACCGATGAAGCCATTGATGCATATCGGAAGGGGATGGAGGCCGCCTGAATCGGGCCGGCTACCTGAACTGCTGAATGCAAACTCGGGGATCTCCCCGAGTTTAGTTTTGTGGAGGGTGCATTGGAACGGACGCTAGTGCTCTTGAAGCCCGATGCCGTACAGCGCGGCCTAATTGGCGAGATTACCGGCAGGCTGGAGCAAAGGGGATTGAAGCTTGTCGGCGCAAAGCTTGTGCAGGTTGACACCGCGCTGGCTGAAAACCACTACGCGGTCCATAAGGGGAAGCCTTTTTACGAGGGCTTGATCACTTACATTACCTCCTCACCCGTTGTTGCTATGGTCTGGGAAGGCCCGGGTGCCATTGAGGTCGTGCGTCAAATGATGGGTGCGACAGATCCCAAGCAGGCGCCCCCCGGCTCCGTACGTCATGACTTGGGGCTCGAAATCGGCCGAAACCTTGCGCATGCCTCCGACGGCCCGCAGACCGCGCAGGGCGAGATACAGCTGTGGTTCTCTGAGAATGAGCTCGTGAGCTGGTCGAGGGATACCGACCGATGGATCTACGAGACTTGAGGCCATCAGGTCATACGGAGCACGACTCTTCCTTTGGCCCAAAGTTGCTCCAGTGCGTAGTAGTCGCGCAAGGCTGGCGAGAACAAGTGTAGGATCACTCCCCCGTAGTCCAGGAGTATCCAGCCGCTGCTGGAATCGCCTTCGACCTGCAGCGGTCGCCGTTCATGCTTCTCTTTGACTGCACGGCGAACCTCGCTCGACAAAGCCTTTAGGGTCCGCACACTTCCACCACTGCAGATGACAAACAGATTGGTGAAGCTGGCAACTCCTGCCAGGTCGAGGAGCAAGATGTCTTCGCCCTTCTTCTCTTCGAGCACATCGACGATGGTGTGCGCCAACTCGAGCGAATCGTCAAGCATCCATGTGCTCCGCAAATGCCATCTCCACCGCTTCTTCTGCGTCCCTGGCAGTCAGGATATCAAGCTCGTTTTCGGCATGATCAGTTGCGGACCAGGTTTCCAGACCGATGACCCGCCGACCGGCCTTCAACGCCAGTGCGATCTCAGAGAGCGTTCCGTAGGCGCCTCCGATCGCGATCACGGCCCGGCCTGCGCGCGCAACCACCGCATTGCGCGCCTCGCCCAATCCGGTCGGAAGTGCGATCGTCAGATATGGATTGCCTTCACTGACGTCATGCCCGGGGAGGATCCCGATCGTGGTTCCACCTGCGGACGCGGCACCCTTGCAGGCCGCCTCCATGACTCCGCCTCGGCCACCACAAACCAGGAACGCGCCGCGCTTCGCGAGCAGTGTTCCGACGCGCTCGGCGAGCTCAGCCTGATGCTCCGTACAATTTGCTGGACCTATCACCGCAAGGATCAGCTTCATGCCGCCAGCCTGGCGGCGTGCAATTGCGCGTACTCGGCGCCGCTGGGCTTGAGAACGCTGCGAATCAGGCTGATCGCTTCCACTTCAAACTCGCCGACCGTCCCAAGCTGTGCCTCTTGAGCCCAACCTGCTATCACTCGTATTTCCGCTCCTGACAAGCCCTTGCGCACTCTGCCAACGGTTAAGTGTGGATGATAAACCCGTCGATCGCCCTCGAATCCGATCTTCTCCAACCGACTTTCCAGATCGGCCTGGAGCTGCAGCAGGTCATCACCCGCGGGTTCGACACCCACCCATAGCACTCTCGGCCGCTTTCCATTCGGAAAGCATCCGAATCCCTTGACCTCGAGAACGAACTTCGAGGACCCTGCCGCCGTCTCCTCGATGATCTCCTGAACGGAGCCAACCTGCTGCCGCTCGATCTCACCGAGAAACTTGAGCGTCAGGTGCATGGAACCCAGCTTAACCCATCGCACGAGGTCCTGCTCCAGCTCGGATCGAAGTGCCTCCAACGCGCGGTCCAAGCTCGCCCTTAGCGGCTCGGGAATCTCAATCGCTATGAACGTTCGCATCATTAC
>JBGMQN010000071.1:0-78493 GCA_048054495.1 Anaerolineales bacterium | reverse complement strand
CGACCTTATTCGCACATCGGCATCCCTGGCAGACCGTACAGATCAATCCCTGAGGGAAGATCCAGGTCTCTGACCGCTTTCGAATGTCCAGGTCTTTCCCCGTAGGGACGAGACCGCGAGTTTCTTGTATGCTAATTATAAAGGGGACCGGGCCGAAGTCAAGGTTCGTAATTGGGCAGGGAAGCAAGGAAGTAGGCGCTGCCCTTCAGCTCCAATGCTAGCCGTCATTGCGAGCGAAGCGAAGCAATCTCCTCGTGAGTGTTGGAGATTGCGTCGTCGCTGCGCTCCTCGCAATGACATCCGCGTATTGCTCTCAGACTTCGCGCCGCCCCTGCAGTGCCTCTGAGAGAGTCCGAGCATCCGCATACTCTAGATCGCCGCCGGCCGGTAGGCCGCGCGCGAGGCGGGTCATCCGCACTTCTGGATCGTGCACCGCCTCCTTGAGATACATGGCTGTGGCCTCACCTTCCAGCGTTGGATTGGTGGCCACGATAAGCTCCGTGATACCCTCCGCCCCCACTCGAGCGATCAGCTCTCGGATCCGAAGATCATCAGGACCGATCCCCTCCACCGGTGAAATTGCACCATGCAACACATGGTAGCGACCCGCGTAGCTTCCCGTGCGTTCGATGGCCAGGACGTCCAGGGGTTCCTCCACCACACAAAGCACAGCCGCCTCCCTACCATGATCCTCGCAGATCTCGCACGGATCGGCCTCCTTTGAAGTGATGTTGAAGCACCGCGAACAAAAAACCGTGCCCTCCCGAACGGCCACCAGCGCCTCCGCCAGTTCTCGACTTTCGCCCTCCGAAGCTCGAAGCAGGTGATAGGTGAGCCGGGAGGCGGTCTTAGGCCCTATCCCCGGAAGACGCGCGAAGGCCTCGATCAGCCTCTCTACTGATTTCGGCAGAGCGGAGCTCATCGTTAGAGATCGAGATCCCCGGAGAAGGGACTCAGACGGCGGGCAGCCATCAATTGAGAGTCTCGAATCGCCTGGTTCACCGCGAGTAGGACCAGGCCTTCCAATTGTCGAACATCGCCCGATTCCAGGATGTCATTCGCGATCTCCACGCTCAGGCACTCCTGGGTCCCTGACATGGTTACCTTCACTGCGCCACGTCCGGCCGTGGCTTCCACGCTGGATTGGGCGAGCTCAGATTGTGCTTTGCGCAGCTCTTGGTCCAATTGGTTTCGCAGGGATCCTTCCTCTTCCTCGTTTTTCACCGCTCCTCCTCATCTTCATTGTCTTCGGCGCTTTTCTTCCGATCAGGACCTGCGCCTTCCGTCTCGATCTCAGGCCCATAATCGATCACCTCCGCACCGAGATCGCGCAACGCGGCCGCTACCATCCCTCCCTCAGGTAAAGGAGGCGAGGGAGCTGTGGACGGATCGCTTCCCCAATCCTTCAATAGCACGCAGCGAACATCCAGTTCTGCGTCTACCACTTCGCCAAGTGCCTCGCTGACGATCTGCTGGTTGTGGCCCTTCTCCATCTTTTCCCTAAGCAGGTCGCTCTGAAATCCCAGCACCAGCGAGTTGTCCTCCACTCCAAGCGGCTTGCACGAATTTAGCAGGGCCTGCGTCTGAGGGTCCCGTCCATAGGCCGCGGTCAGTAGTTCCGGCCATGCATCGAGCACCCGCTGAAAGTCTGAGCCTGGGTGAGATTCCCCCCGACCATCTTCCGCGTCTTTGACGCTCTGAGACCCTTCGTCAAGGACCTTCGACCCAGCTTCGGGCTCCGGGTCATGATTGGGCGGATTTCCGACCTCCGGCTCGCTCTCAAGCTCAGCTTCGGGCTCCGGTTCACGATGGGGCGGACCTCCCGCCTCCGGCCCGCTCTCGAGCTCATGTTTCGAATCCGGAGCACGCTTGATATCCGGCGATCCAGCACGGGATTCTGCCGATCGTTGAATGGTCTCCATGAAAGCCAATTCAAGCGCTAAACCCGGCTGCCATGCCGTGCGCTCGCCACGCGTCGCCTGGCTGAAAGCGTGCATCGCCGGCAGGATCCCCCCGGTTCCCATGGATCCAGCCTGTTCAAGCATCGACTGGCTCTGCAATTTGACCTTCTCGCCGGCGGTGATCAGCAACAACGATCTCAGCCATTCAACGACTTGCCGCGCGAACTGCCGCGGGTCGATGCCCCCATCGATGGCTTGATTGATGATTTCGAGCCCTGTTCCAATTTCCCCCTCCGCAATCGCCTGCACGAGGTCGCCTACCGCCTCATCCACCACAGTTCCCAATACCTCCTGGGCGCGTTCAAGAGTTACGACCTCTCCCATCGACACCAGCTGATCCAGCAGCGAAATCGCGTCACGCAGGCTGCCTGTAGCCTGACGGGCAATGAGCGTCAAGGCTTCCGGCTCTACTTCGAAGCCGCCTACCCGGATCTTGTGCTCGAGGTAGCTCAATATCTCGTCCACCGGAATTCGCCTGAATTCATGTCGCTGGCATCGAGAAAGCACGGTCGCAGGGATCTTATGGACCTCCGTGGTAGCTAAGATAAAGATGGCATGCGGTGGAGGTTCTTCCAAGGTCTTCAGCAGCGCGTTGAAGGCAGCCGTTGACAGCATATGGACTTCATCGACAATATAGACTTTGAAGCGACCTTCGTTGGGAGCGAAGTTGATGCGCTCTCGCAAGTCACGAACATCATCCACACTCGTGTTGGATGCTGCGTCGATTTCAATGAGGTCCAGATAGCGCCCCTCATTCACCGCAACACAGGCCCGACATTCATTGCAGGGCCTATCCGCCGAGGTTTCTGCGAGGCAATTGACCGCCTTGGCCAAGATCCTGGCCGTGCTCGTCTTGCCCGTACCACGCGGCCCGGAAAATAAGTAGGCATGAGAAAGCCGCTCGGCCTTCATCGCATTTTGCAAGGTTCGCACGACATGCTCTTGGCCCACAACCTCAGACCATGTCAGGGGTCTCCACTCTCGATACAGCGCCTGTGCCATTTCCGCTTTTCGTTGCCTTAGGATCTAGTGAGCTATTGTACTGTTGAGCCGGGGAGCAGGGGAGCTTGGGTGCTGCCGAAGCTAGGAACCACCTCAAATGGGCGCCAGAGCTGGCTCCCATGCTCCTGACCCCCTCTGCTCGCATGCTCCCCTGCTTTCTTGCTCCCTTGCCTAGACTTCCCGCCGCCGAGGGAAGCGGGCTATAATCGTGAGGACACTACGATCTGGAGTCGAGCATGCCAAACCTTGGGCCGACTGAGCTCATCATCATCCTGGTCATCGCCGTGCTGCTCTTCGGCGTTGGACGGCTGGGCCGGCTGGGCGGCGAACTGGGCAAGGGCATCCGGGAATTCCGTCGAGGCATCCAAGATGATGAATCGGATGGTGAATCCAATGCTGAATCCGATGAGGAAGTCGAAAAGGAATCCGATAAGGAAGAAGCCCCCAACGATTCGGGGGACTGAGTCAAACAATCTTAAAATAAAACCCCGGCGATCTCACGCCGGGGTTTTTCTATTTTAACCACCGATTTACTAGCCTTCTGGAACTCGGAAGGTAGAGTGAACTTGACCCTTATCATCTAACAGCGTGATCACTTTCCCTGGGGTCCACAGAGGTTCATCCATTCCCCAGTAGAGATTGATTACGGAATTGTTGCCGGCTCGCGAATAGACATTCACTCCCCCTCCTCGATACAACGTGAATCCAGGAAACGTGAATGTATTTCCCTCCCCGTCGTAGAGCGACCATCCGGCCATGACCGCAACTCCCCCTATGTTTTCGAGATAGATAAATTCCTGCTCAAGATTCTCGCGCTCGTAGGCGCCGCGAATGACGACCTGAGGAAGCCCTTCGGGAGTGGCGGTGATGACAACGCCTGGCGGTTCAGCCGTTGGAGGGAGCGGATCGTCCGACGAGGGAAGGGTCAGGACCTGGCCTGCCGATAGGGCATCTGGATTAGAGAGCCCGTTGGCGGCCATGAGGTTTTCAATCGGAATCTCAAGCTTGGCGGAAATCGCTCCAAGCGTGTCGCCTGGCTGGACGGTGTAGGTCACGGGAGTGGGAGAAGGTGGGACTGTGGGAGCAGGCGTGGGTATCGCACTCTCCAAACGACTTGCTACATCGAATGTCGGCGTAGGAACTGGAGCTGGGAGCGAATCTTTCCGTCCAAAGAAGGTAAGGACCAGAAGCACCGTCGCGGCGGAAACCGCAACATTGATGAGCAAGAATGGCAAGAATTGCCGCCACGTCGGTCGACGTACACTTCCCACGGCGGCGGATCATAGCATAGGCGGGGCCTTAGCGGTATCGGGAATCGGCGTTTACATCCCCTTAATCCAAATCGTCCTGCGCGTGTGATAAGATCCTCGCAGGACGGTCCTGATCGAAAGATTAGTGGCTTGTCTCAGGGGAACGAACCTACCGAAATCGTGTTCCCCCTGCACGGACGGTAGTACCCCGAAGCGTTTTGGACCGCCGGATGCACCCCCCACATTCGGCGGTTCACTTGTTTAACGGCGGTGATCTTCGCCAAACGGCTCTGGTTCAGGAAGATCGAGGGCTTTTCAATAATAATCGGCCAGCAATTGATGCTGGCCGGTATGGATGATCACCGTGTCTAGGAATGCCAACTTTAAATCCCAGGGAAGGCTACTAGCAAGGCAGTGATGTTGTCGGGCCCACCCGCGGCATTGGCCGCGCGCACGAGTTCCTCACATGCTTCATTCGGCTCCTCATATAGCGTGACCACCGAACTCAGTTCATTTTCGGGGACCTCTCCCCAAAGGCCATCCGAGCAAAGCAACAGATAGCCTCCGTGTGGCTGCGGGTAGGTATCGACTTCGATGACCAGATTATTGCCCTGCCCTACAGCGTTCCACAGTTGATTTCGCTTCGGATGCTCCATCGCTTCTTCTGGGGTGATCTGCCCGATTTCGACCAGGCGCCATGAGTAAGAGTGGTCACGGGTCAGCACACGTGATTTGCCATTTTCAACCAGGTACGCTCGGCTATCACCGACGTGGCCAATAACCATTTGCCCGTTGAGGATCATCGCCACGGTCAGCGTCGTTACGCCACCGTTGGCCGAATCAATAACCTCCTCATTGGCATGCTCCATGGCCTGCCGCGCGATGTCCTCAATGCTCGGTGCCGGGTCGGTCTGATCGAGTTGCAGCGCTTTTAGCACCGCATTTTCCATCAGGCTGCTGACCACGGCCTTCAGCGCGATCGAGCTTGCCAGCTCTCCATGTCCCAATCCCCCTGCCCCATCGGCTACGCAAAACAAGCCAAATTCCGGGAGCGGCTCCTCACCATACGAAGCCCCATACATCACGAAGACCGAATCCTCGTTGTTTTCACGCTCTAATCCTACCGACTGTGCACTTCCCGCCTCTAGGATCTCGCGTATCTTTCCACCGGGGATCTGATCGAGATTGTCGGGACTGAGCGGCGCCGTATCAGCCAGGTCAGGTTCCGGACCTTGGTCCTCTCTCCGGCCCCTAAACCATCCGGCAATGCGTCCTAATAAGCCCACATCTTCCTTCTTTTCATCCATGTGTAGATTTCACCTGTGCTCGGTTATTCTCGCACACATAAAACCGAACTCCAAACTCCCCTTGATTCCTATTTCCGTGCAGACCGCCATTTGTGCGACTAAGGAATAAAAGGCCCGCCAGAAGGCGGGTATTTGGTGGGCCCGGCAGGACTCGAACCTGCGACCAACCGGTTATGAGCCGGCCGCTCTAACCACTGAGCTACGGGCCCTTTCCCTAAAATGGAGCGGGCAACGGGATTCGAACCCGTGCATCGGGCTTGGAAGGCCCGCGCTCTACCAACTGAGCTATGCCCGCCTGGAGGGAGAGGAAGCGCGGGCATTCTACCACGCGGACCAATCTACTTATCTGACGCCGCAATCGGGGATCGATCCCTAAAAGATAGGAAGCCTTAAGTCGTCACCGGCGTGCTCGCTCACCCCTCCGGCAAAGAGTTGTTCTTCCGAGCCCACGTGAATGGGAGAAAGGTTTTCGAAATCGCCTGCGAGAGCTGAGCTCCGGCCCGTCACGATCTTCTGGCCCTTCTTCAAGCCCTCAACGAGACTTGCGCGGTCAAAAAGCTTGATGTCCGTCCACACCTGCCCGCGGCGCGCGAAACCACGCGCGAAGATCAGTCTCCTTGTTTCCGGCTCGTAGCGCGCGCTAACAAGCACCAAATCGATTTTGGTTCTAGCGATCGAACTCCGCTTCCCGCGCACCGCACCTTCTCATTGAATCCGGGTTATATTGATAAGTTGCGCCTAAGGGGTACTGAGATGGTCGGGGTGGGCGGACTTGAACCGCCGACCTCCGCGTCCCAAACGCGGCGCGCTTCCAACTGCGCCACACCCCGGCCGGCGACGAGTATACCAGAGCGGTTCAAGGAGAGCTTTTTCTGACAACCAGCATTCTGTTTGAGAGGACTTCCACCGGCGTTGGCCTGCTGACCATCAACCGGCCTCAGCTGCGCAATGCGCTCAATTGGAAGGCGATGGAAAGCTTTTCTGCCGCTGTGAGCTCAGCGCACAAGGAGCCTGATTTGCGGGTCTTGATCGTGACCGGGGCTAATGGCACGTTTTGTACCGGCGGCGATCTGTATGAGCTCGACAAGTACCCCGACCGACTGGACGGCGCTCGACTGGTGGGCACAATGGGGGATGCGCTAGTGGCACTGGAATCGCTTCCCTTCCCCACGATCGCCGCGATCGAGGGCCCAGCATTGGGTGGCGGCGCGAAGGTCGCACTTGCATGCGACCTTCGAATCATGGCGGAGGGCGCCTCCCTCGGATGCATGCACATTCGACTTGGGATTACTCCTGCGTGGGGCGGGGGACAGCGCCTGATGCGCATCGTGGGATATAGTCGTGCGATGGAGTGGCTGGCTATCGGACGCGTGCTCTCCTCCTCCGAGGCCCAAGAGTACGGACTCGTGAATCGCATCGTTACCAAGGGGCAGGCTCTGGAAGCCGGTTCCCTAATAGCCGAGGAGATAGCGCAGAGAGATCCTGATGCTGTTCGCAGCGTCAAACGGCTACTGCAAGCTGGAATCGAGCTTCCCCCCGCCGAGGCGCTTGCTCAAGAGCGGGCCTTGTTCCTCGACCTTTGGGCAGCACCCGCCCACCTGGAAACCTCTTCCCGATTCGTCTCACGCAATAATCATCGCGCGAGATCCTAGGGCAGCGCTTCGTGTACAATCCAACGAATGTTCGGTCGCCGCAATCGATCCTCGCTTTCCAGTGCGATCCGCGAAGCCACTGACCCCGAACTAAGATCCCTGCGGGCCAAAATCTCCATGCAACAGGAAACCGTAGCCGAGCTGGAGCTCGAGCTCTTCGATATGCGCGTATCTCTGGCGGAATTTGAGAGACAGCTCGAAGTACGCATCCGGCCACTCGAACATCAGCTTGCCGACCTACAGGCTCAGCTACGCAAATCGCGGCACGCGGCCGAACGGCGCGCACAATGGGGAAAGGACCTGGAGCAGGCGCCGGATGTGGTCCAACAATTTGAACGCGCCTGGACCCCACGCAGGCCGCAGACTGAACGGCCCCGCACGGCTCCCCCGCCAGAGCAGTCGGAGCTAAAAGCTCTGTATCGGGAGCTGGCCAAGCGCTTTCATCCGGATTTGACCACTGATGCGGAGGAAAAGGAGTGGCGGGAGGAGATGATGGCTGCGGTCAATGCCGCGTACGAGGGACAGGATCTCAATGCCCTTCTCGAGCTGCAGCAGCGGCCCGATCGTCCGCCCCAGAAAGTGACCCGGTCTCGAGAAGAACTCCTGGCAGAAATGGCGGCTGAGGTCCTGAGACTTGACCAACTTATCGCGGTACTCAATCGGCAGCTGGATGAGCTTTCCAGTTCGGCGCTGGTCCAGCTTCAGCTCGATGTGAGTATGGCCCGCCAATCCGGCCAGGACCTGCTGGGTCAGACTGCCAAGGATCTTGAGCTTGAGATCGCGCAAGCCAGGGCTGAACTAGCCTCCATCACCTAGCTCCTGAGCGACATCTCACCGCAAGAGCCTGAACTCGGATCTAAGTTCCCTGGGTTCGAAGGGCGCGACCGAATCAGAAACCCAGCGACCTGGATTCGCCAGGCAACATTAAAAGTCCTCGGGCTACAGCTTCAATCGAGCTGCCGCAGGACCAGCATCACCTTGCCCTGAACTTCCAAGTTCTCCGGGTTCTCAATGAGGATCGGCTTCATGGTGGGATTGGCAGGCTGCAATCGCACGGTATTTCCCTCGCGATAGATATGCTTGAGCGTGGTCTCTTCCTTATCTTTGAGCCAAACCGCGACCATGTCCCCATTCGACCATTCCGACCTCCGCTGCATAACCACAATATCCCCTTCGCTGATCATGGCGTCGATCATCGAGTCTCCCTTCACCTCAAGCGCGAAGAGGTCTTCCGTGGTGCTGAGCAAGTCCTGCGTGATCTCAATCGCCTCATCTGCCCCAAACATCGGAGAATCGGAGCTCGGAATCGGCACCGGCTCGCTGGCAAAGATCCGGCCCACCAGCGGTACGCGCACAATGCCGCTCACCTGCGAAGAGAGTTTCTCCGTTAGCCGAAGGCCACGTGAGACATTCTGGTCACGATCCAGGTATCCCTGGTCGACCAGACGGTTCAGGTTGTAATTCACAACGGATGTCGACGAGATATCTACCGCCGCCCCGATCTCTCGAATGGAAGGCGGATAACCACGCTGCAGACTGAACATTCGTATAAAATCGAGCATTTTGCGTTGGCGATCCGACAGCTTGCCTCGAGCCATTGCAGCCTCCTTGCGCGGCTTGCGCGGAAATCCGCACGCTTGTTCGTATTCTAGCGGAACATCCGTTCTATGTCAAGTGAAATGTGTGCCATTGGATTCTTGTGCTGAGCTTGGCCGCACATTGCGCCGGTTGTAAAATCGAGCAACCCTACTGAGATCAAGAGCATGAAACTCCTCGAACAGCGAATCCTGCAAGATGGCGCCAACCTCGGTGGAGGCATCCTAAAAGTCGACGGATTCATCAACCATCAGGTCGATCCCGGCTTGATGGTTGCATGCGGAAAGGAACTCGCAAAGCGCTTTCACGGGGTATCCGCCTCCAAAGTACTGACAGCCGAGATTTCAGGCATCGCTCCTGCCTTGACCACGGCCGCCGAACTGGGCTTGCCCGTAGTTTACGCGCGGAAGTCCAAACCCATCACCATGCCGGATCAGATTTTTCTGACGCTGGCTCCTTCGCACACCAAGGGGCGAACGGTGGAGCTGATCGTCTCGCCTGAGTATTTGGGCCTCGAGGAAAGGGTGTTGATCATCGATGATTTCCTTGCCTCTGGCCAGACCATCATGGGATTGGTACGGTTGGCCAGCGCGGCAGGGGCTTCGGTGGTCGGCATCGGCGCCTTGATCGAGAAGCAATTTGAGGGCGGCCGCGACCTGCTGGGCCATCTGGAAGTGCCTATTGAAGCCCTGGCGGTAATCACCGATATGAGCGATGGCAAGATCGTATTTGAGGGCGAATAGTCCTTGATGATCGACACGATCGCCATCCTCGACTTCGGATCCCAAACCTCACATCTGATCGCGCGCCGAGTGCGAGAGGCTCAGGTCTATTGTGAGCTCTTTCCGTATGACGCACCCGCCGAAGATATTCTGGCCGTAAATCCCTCCGGCTACATCCTGTCTGGCGGACCGGCCTCCATCTACGAAGAAGAAGCGCCTCGCATACCTGGTTTCGTTCTCGAGTCTGGGCAACCGATCCTGGGGATCTGTTACGGAATGCAGGCTCTCGCCGACGCGCTAGGAGGGACAGTCGCTCCTGCCCAATCTCGCGAGTACGGAGCGGCGGAGATCATTGTCGTTGATGGAGACGGCCTTCTTGAACATGGATCGCATCAGGTCTGGATGTCGCACGGCGACCGTGTGGATGTTTTGCCCAGCGGATTTCAGGTCATAGCCAGCTCGAAGAATTCGCCCCACGCGGCGATGGGTAATCGGATCGCTCGGATTTATGGACTGCAATTCCACCCCGAGGTCGAACATACGCAGGGGGGCGGCGAAATATTGCGCCGATTCGCAGTGGATATATGCGGGGCAAGCACCGATTGGTCCCCTTCTTCCATAGTTCCTCAAGCCATTCGGAGCATTCAGCAGCAGGTGGACGAGGGAAGCGCGGTCGCGGCTGTAAGCGGTGGCGTCGATTCTGCTGTGGCGTCCGTACTGGCTTATCGAGCCCTGGGAGAACGACTCGAGTGTGTGTTTGTGGACACGGGCTTGCTTCGCAGCGGCGAACAGGCCATGGTTGCAGCGAGCCTGGGTCCGCTGCTTGGCGGCCAACTGCAGGTAATTGATGCATCTGAAAGATTTCTGGACAGCCTGACTGGTGTCACCGATCCCGAGCAGAAGCGCCGGGTCATCGGCGAGCAGTTCATTCGAGTATTTGAAGAGGCCGCTGAACGTATCGAGCGTCCGCGCTTCCTAGTGCAGGGCACGATCTACCCGGATGTCGTTGAATCTAGCGGCAGAGATCGTGAAGTGGCAGCTCGGATCAAGACCCATCACAACGTGGGAGGGCTACCGGCGGACATGGACTTCGCGCTTGTCGAACCTCTGCGATCGCTCTTTAAAGATGAGGTCCGCAAAGTGGGGCGCGAGCTCGGCTTGCCGGACGAGCTGCTGGAGCGCCATCCGTTCCCTGGCCCGGGTCTCGCCATCAGGTGTTTGGGCGAGGTCACGCCGCCTCGACTCGAGCAACTGCGTGCGGCGGATCGAATCCTTACGGACGAATTGCATTCGCATGAAGTGTCTCAGGCGTTTGCTGTGCTATTGCCCGTGCGATCGGTGGGTGTGATGGGAGACCAGCGCACTTATGGAGAGACGATTGCTTTGCGAGTCGTGGCAACGGAGGACTTCATGACGGCCGACTGGGCTCGCTTACCACACGATCTGCTTGCTCGGATCAGCAGTCGGATCGTCAACGAGGTCTCCGGCATTAATCGCGTGGTTTATGACATCACGAGCAAGCCGCCCGCGACGATCGAATGGGAATAGCATCATGCTAAAATCTGCACATGCACCGCTGGGGGCGTCTCAGCCTTCTCCTGGCTATAGCGCTCCGCCCAACTGCCCAGCTTCAACCCTCTCTCAGCTGGACCGAGCCGGATACACGGGCCTTTCCGTCTATAAGCCTGCTGGTAAGCGTTTCGGATGAAGCAGGCCGGCGCATTCCAGGCCTCACTGCTGACAACTTCAAAATTCTCGAGGATGAGCGACCGGTGGACGACTTAGTGGTCGAGGAGGTATTGATTGGCACCCGCCAGGTTTTCGTCATCAATACCGCTCCCGGCCTGGGGGTGCGCGACTCTCACGGTCGAACGCGATTCGACCTCGCCAGGGAGGAGCTGCTCGATTATTGGCGCGACCCGGATGCCAGCTTGATCGGCATAGACGACCTCAGCCTGCTGACCTCGGACGGCTTGCTCATTCAGCACTCCAACTCGGCCGCCGAGCTTGCGGCCTCCCTGGACCAAATGGAGCCAACGTTTGAAGGAAGCATATCCGGGTTTGATTTGCTTCTGCTGGCGCTGGATTTCTCGTCTGATCCTCCGGAGGATGCGACGCTTCCGAGCTCGCTTGTCTTCATGACGCCACTCATTGAAACCCCGCGGGATCTACCGATCGCGAACGCGATCTCCCGTGCGAGCGATTCTGGCACCGCCATCTTTCCAGTCTTATTCTCCACCGAGCAGGGTTTGGAGCAGCCCGAAGTTGAGCCCTTGAGGGAGCTTGCAGAGTCCACCGGTGGCCAGTTTCTGGCCTTTGACCCGGAGGATGGAATGGGGGCGGTCGCCGATCGCATCCTGGATCAGCGGTTCCAATACAAGGTCACATTCTCTTCACAGGCAGATACGCCAGGGACCCATCTGATACAGGTACAGGTCAAGGATGAAGGTTTTCAGACGAGCTCACCACCAATCCGCTACGAGATCGACGTACGGCCTCCCGAAGTGGCATTCATCCAGCCGCCAAACGAAATCGTGCGACAGACAGATGACCCGGAGCTGAGGGTGGAGGATATTACTCCGACCTCCTTCGACCTCCAGATATTGACTACGTTCCCGGACGGGTATGCTCGCAGTATTGAGCGGAGCTCATTGCTGGTTGACGAAGAAGTCGCTGACGTGCGGCGTGAAGCGCCGTTTGATCGATTCGAGTGGGATCTGACGCAGTACCGCCGGAGCGGCGCCCATACTCTCAAAGTCCTCGTAGAGGATACTCTCGGCCTGGAGGCAGAAACGATCGAGCATCCGGTCCAGGTAGTGGTTTCCAGGCCGGAGGAAGGCCTCTCCGCGCTTCGCCCGGCGCTGGATTCGCTGGTGGCGGTGCTGGCCGTAATCGTGGCAGGCATGGTGCTCGTCATTGGTCTCACAACCCTCATTCGGCGGGCACCGCTCCCGGAGCCAGCCGCCGGAGTCCGGCTGAACCCGGTCAAGCGCATGAGGCTCCAGAGCACTGGCCCACCCGAAGCCCTGCTTATCCCACTGCGGCCATCGGGTGATCCGGTTCCGCTGACCGGCGTAGATGTCGTACTTGGGAGAGACGCGTCACTGGCTGCTATCGTTCTGGACGATCCATCTGTGGAGCGGATGCATGCGCGGCTGATCCGCCAGGCCGATGGCGATTACTTGCTGCGGGACCAGGGCAGCGTCGCCGGGACCTGGATCAATTACGAGCTTGTTCCAAAATCCGGACAGCGCCTTCAGCACGGCGATCATATTCAGTTAGGACGTGTCGAATTCCGGTTTCAGCTACCCGGAGATCATCCTCCACGAAAGATTCGGATCTCGCCGGACGAGGGGTCACCCACTGCATGATCACCACCGATAAATCACATCTTACGGTTGCCGCTTTGTCTCATCCGGGCGAGGCCCGGGAGATCAACGAGGACCGCTACTCAGTTACCTACTACAAGCGAGATTCGGACCAAATGCCGGTCACGCTGGCCATCGTCGCGGATGGGATCGGCGGCCATCAAGCGGGCGAAGTGGCGGCGCAAATCACGGTGGATGAAGTCTCCGGTGCCATGGCTGACGCCAGCGGCGACCACCCCGTTGCGGAGCTCTCAGAAGCCATCATCGGCGCGGGTCGGTCCATATCCAAATCTTCGATGCAGGACGAAGCACTGCAAGGCATGGGCTCTACCATCGCTACGGCGATGGTGGTCGGGCACCGGTTGTATACCGTCTCAGTTGGCGATAGCAGGACCTATCTCATACGGTCCGGCGAGATCCAACAGATATCTATCGATCACACCTGGGTCCAGGAAGCCATCATCCACGGTATTTTGACGCCGGAAGAGGCTCGAAACCATCCAAATGCACACGTGCTTCACCGGCATCTGGGCGGCGATCAAGATCCCATACCTGACGTACGGTTGCGACTATCTACCGATGAAAGCGATGAAGCATCCGAAGCCAATCAAGGCCTGAAGCTGACCGCTCACGACCAAATTCTGCTTTGCTCCGACGGACTGATTGATCTCGTGGAAGATCAGGAGATATTAGAGGCGTTGTCCGAGCATTCTCCAGAAGAGGCCGCGAGCGCCTTGGTCGATATGGCCAGGGCGCGGGGCGGACACGACAATATCACTCTGGTTATCGTCGAAGTGCCGGATACGGACGCCGCGCGCTCTAGCGGCTGCCTGCGGTCAGGCCTGGTATTGGCGACCGCCAGCGTCCTGCTTCTAATCCTCGTAGCAATCGGCCTGGGCCTCAGTTTCTACTTAGGTTTCTGGCCATAGCAGCCCACTCTCAACGCCGCTTCCCCGAATGACAAATCCGCGGGTCTGCTTCTTGCAACCCGATTGCTGACCGCAGGTCGTAACTGTAAAATAGCTGGCCGTGACTAAGCCTGTAAAAGCAAACATCAGCCTGTTGCACATCGCAGGCGGAGAGGGACGGAGTTCCCCTCCGCCCGGCACGCTTGCGCTGTCGCCCCCACGCAAAGCGGCGCGAGGGCGCAGCCACGATTTTCTCTTTGTCAGCCTCAAACTACTCGGTAATGCGGGTGAAGGTCGTGCTTCGAGGCTGGCGCAGGTCGGCGCGCAAGCCTTCTTTAGAACTCCTGGATCCGTTACCGCTGCTTTGCGTCAGGCAACCTTGGCTGTGAATCAAGTGCTGCTCGATGGCGCTCTTGAAGCAAGCATGGTGGTGGGTGCGCTCCGCGGCCAGGACCTGTACTTCTCGGAGTGCGGAGCAGGTGCGACGATTTTGATTCGATCGGGAACCGTGAGTCGCATGAATGGCTCCAAGCGTCCCCTCGGCAGCTCGCTGGCCCCGATGATTCAGTTCCAGCATCTCGAGCTGCAGCCCTCCGATCTCATCATTCTCACCGCGGCAGACGACGTACCGTGGTCCGACGTTTCCCTCACGGGACTCGCCAGCCTGGGCCTTGAACAGGTATCCGATCGTTTGGTGGCCGGAGCCGATCGAGACATCACGGGCTTGGTGATCCAGGTCCCGGGGAAACCCTCGGCGCGATCCGCTGCAGGAGAATCCCGGCCAGGCGCGACGGTTTCGGCGGCGGCCCAGGTTCAAAAGCAGCCGGCAGGGCCTTCGTATCCCAGCCACCCCTCTCCCGCTGTCCAAGCCAGGCCTGCGAGTGTAAGCACTCCTGGTTCCCAAGCGGTTGAGCATGAACCAGCGGGTGGGCATTCACCTGACCAGCCTCCCGCAATCGGGGTTGTTGGATCGGGTCCACGGTCCAAGGTACAGGATACTAAAACCCCAAAGGACGATCCCGCTGACTTCGAGAACGACACACCCAGGATCTGGGCCCGCCAGCTGGCCTTCCGACTGAGGATCATCACAAGGCGAGCCTCGCGCCTCATGATTGAGGTTATCGTCCGCTTGATTCCCGGGACGCTAGACCCCCAGAAGTTTGATGAATTTTCGCCCAACTTGCTGGCCTTCACGGCCGCGGCAGTGCCGATCCTCGTAGTCGGCATTTCCAGCCTAATTTACTTCAAGCAGGGCCGTGTAGAGCAATTTGATAGTTACCTGGCTCAGGCGCAATCATCCGTAATCGCCGCCCAACTCAAGCCGCCCGGTGAGGAATCGCGGCCAGATTGGGTTACGGCCTCTCAGTGGCTCGACCTGGCTGAGAGCTATCAGACCACGGACGGATCGATCTCCCTTCGCAGCGAGGTACAAGCGGCAATGGACGGGCTGGATCGGGTTGTCCGATTAAACTTTGTGCCTGCGGTGAGTGGGGGCTTCGGACCGAAGGCCGAGCTGGTCTCCGTTGCGGCTACGGCAACCGACCTCTACGCCTATGACCGAGGGACGATGACCATCTGGCACGCCTGGGCCACAGGGCGTGGATATGAGATCGATAACCAGTTTCAGTGCCTGGCCGGCGCTGACAGTATTCCTGACTTTGGCCAGCCGGTTGGCATGGTGATCCAGCGCGAGCCCGGCGCCCTGGGCACGGAAGGAGTGGTAGCAATCGATGCAAACGCCTCCCTTCTGTACTGTGCTCCCGGAGCCGATCCGCTCACCGGCCAGCTAGCTGCACCCGATGTAGGATGGGGAAGGATTCAAGCCATAGAAGTATTCGGTGACGACCTTTACGTCCTGGATCCAGTTAGGAACGCGGTCTGGATCTACGACGCAGCCGACGGCCTTTTTAGTGGTTCCCCCGCCCTTTACTTCGTCGAAGAAGTTCGAGAACTAGGAACGGCGATTGACTTGGCACTTGCCCAAGACGAGCTTATCATCCTATACGCGGATGGCGGAATTGATCGATGTCGCAGGGAAGTAGAGAGCACGGTAGAAGGCAACGTTCGCATTCGAGTCGAATGCGAATCGAAGCCACAGTTTCAGGACGAACGAGCCGGATTCGGTCCACAGGCCACGATCTTGGGCGCCGAACCCATAAGCTCCGTATACTCCCCGCCTCCAGAACCTTCGCTGTTCTTCCTGGACGGGATGGAAGGTACGGTCTTCCACTACAGTATGCGGCTCGTATATCAGGCGCAATACCCCACGACCTTCGAAGCCGAGGTAACTGCCATCACCGCGGCGCCTCCCAATGATCTATTTGTGGCAGCCGGGGATCAGATTTACTTCGCTCAACTCGGCCGCTGAGCCGATCTTTGACAACCCCAATTCTGAAAGCTACAATCCACCTGCCCTTTATGGAGTGATGATTTGAGTCGCTGGCCCGGCAAGTACGTAATTGGTCTCACGGGCAATATTGCCACGGGTAAGAGTGTGGTGCGCAAGATGCTGGAGCATCTTGGGGCCTACGGCATTGATGCCGATGCTCTAGCGCATCGCGCGATGGCCAAGGGTGCGCCCGGCTTTCCGTTGGTTCTGAAGGCATTTGGCGAGTGGATCGTGGATGATGAGGGCCAGATCGACCGCGCCCGACTGGCGAAGATCGTGTTCTCGGATCCAGGGGCGCTCGAAAAACTCGAAAACATCGTTCATCCGCTGGTAACGCACGCCATCGATCTGCTGATCCGACGCGCGAAACACAGTGTGGTGGTGATCGAAGCGATCAAATTGCTGGAGACCGATCTGGCGGCGGGTTGTGACAGCGTATGGGTAGTATCCGCAGCGGAAAAGCTTCAGGTATCGCGCCTGATGCACAAGCGCAAGCTTTCTGAAGCCGCCTCCAAGCAGCGCATTTCGGCCCAATCGCCGCAAACGAGCAAGGAGCGCGCAGCTTCGGTCGTGATCCGCAATGAGGGTTCCTTCGAAAACACCTGGGAACAGGTTCAGGCCGCCTGGGCGGAGCTACCGAAGCCCAAGGAACCCCTTCTGGAGCAACCGCCCGAGGCGCAACCTGGGCAGCTCGTGGTGCGGCGTGGCCGCCCGCAGGATGCCGACGATATCGCGCGGTTCATCACTCAAGTTACCCATGGCAAGAAGAAGATGAACCGCGAAGATGTCATGGCGGCTTTCGGTGAGAAGGCCTTTCTCATGATTGAGCGCGACAGTCACACCGCCGGCATTGCGGGCTGGCAGGTCGAGAATCTGGTAACTCGTATCGATGAGCTGTACTTCGCGCCCAACCTTCCGTTGGATGAAGCCATTCCAGCGCTGATGAACCAGGTGGAATCGGCATCCAATGAACTGCAGAGTGAGGCCTCGTTGCTGTTCCTCCCGCCGTACCTGGCGCAGCACGCCGCCGCCTGGCGAGGAGTTGGCTACCGGCCTCAAACCGTACAGGGCCTGGGCGTCCGTGCCTGGCAGGAGGCTGCCATGGAATCGATGCCGCGTGGTTCGTCACTCTGGTTCAAACGCTTGAAGGAAGACCGGGTCCTGAGACCGCTCTAGAGGCTTTCGCCCTCCAGCTCCCCTGCTCCCCAGCCCCTCTGCTCCACCGCTCCCCTGCTCAGTCGATGGCCCCCTCACGCATTCTCAAGTAAGAGTCGTACCGCTCAGGGCTGATCTGACCGGCTTCCACCGCGGCCACGACGGCACAACCCGGCTCATGAATGTGTGTGCAATCGCTGAATTCACACTGATCAACGAGCGCCGCCAGGTCTGGCATGTATCCGTCCAGTTCCTCTGGCTCGATGTCCCAGAGCGCAAAGGCTCGCAGCCCGGGCGAGTCGGCCACATAGCCTCCGCTCTCCAACGGCAGCAGTTCCCGAACCACCGTGGTGTGTGCGCCCAGCCCAATGTCGCTGACTTCCTCAGTCCGCAGCCCCAGCCCGGGCTGAATCGCATTTAGAAGCGTGGACTTACCTACTCCAGATGGGCCGGCGAACACGGAGATCTTGTCCTTTAGCCGCTTGCGCAGCGCCTTGACTCCTTTGCCTTTCAAGGCCGACGTGTAGAGCACGGGGTAGCCCATATCGCGGTACTCGCCGAACTCCTCTTTGGCGCTCTTAGGTTTCACCAGGTCGACCTTGTTGGCACAGATGAGCGAGGGAATCGCGACGCTTTCTGCCATCACCAGCAGCCGATCCATCAATCGAAAATTTGGATCCGGGTCGGCGCAAGCGAAAACAAAAACAGCTTGATCTGGATTGGCGATCAGCACCTGCTCCGCCTCCCGGCCGGGATCGCGCCGAGACAGCACTCGTTCTCGCGGCTGCATGGATTCAATCATCACCTTGCCGCCTTCTGTGACGCGTACCAACACTCGGTCACCGATCGCGATCTCATCGCTCTCCCGTCTCAGGCGTCCTCTGAGCTGCGCTTGAACCACACCCGTTTCGGTTTCCACGTCATAGAAGCCCGCTCGGGCGCGCAGCACGAGTCCAAGTGCGGGTTCATTCATAGGCAGGTGACTGTGCGGCTGGTGGAGTTGCGATGGAGTGCTTGGAGGCAGACGATCCGCTGGCCCACTCAGCCCCCTTGCTCGCCGGCGTCCTCTTCGGATTCCGGCTCGGGGGTTGCTGGGATTCGGATGCGAGCTTCCCAGGGATACAGCTTGGTCGGTCGTCCCAGAAAGTAGGATTCAATGACGCGTCTGGCAACCGGCGCGGCCCATTCCGATCCTTCGCCCTGAAACTCCAGGACCACAACCACCGCGATATCGGGAATGTCCTCACGCTCCTCGAAGGTATAGGCCGCAAACCAGGCGTGTGGTGGCGTAAAATCGCTTGTCTGGGCCGTGCCCGTCTTGCCGGCTATGTCGAGATTGAGGCCGAGGAACACTTTTCGCGCGGTACCCCGGGGATCGCGAACGACCCCGACCATGGCCTCCTGGATGACCTCCACGTTTTCAGAGCTGACCGGCAGCGTTCCCTGTACGATAGGCTCAAACTGCGAAAGGACCTCGCCTTCTGCGCTCTGAACCCGGTCAACAATCTGTGGCTGATAAAGCGTACCGCCGTTTCCGATGGCGGCGACCATACGCGCCACCTGGATCGGAGTGGCTTGCAGGAAGCTTTGTCCGATCGCCAGCTGCACAGAATCCCTCGGCGCCCATTCGTCGTCGAACAATGCCAGCTTAGTCTCGGGATCCGGCACCAGGCCCGCTTGCTCACCAATCTCTATGCCGGTTGGCTCGCCGAACCCAAAGCCCTTCGCCATATCGGAAATGGCCGTCTCCAGCCCCCGGTTGTACAAATCCAGGCCGATGCGGAAGAAGTAGGGGTTGCACGATCGCACCAGCGCTTCCTGAAGCGTGATCTCTCCTGAAGCCGGTAACTCCTTCTCATAGCGCCAGTCATAGAGTGTTATCCCGGGCAGCTCCCTAAACTCGAGCCCGCAGTTGTAGATCGTGTCTGCGTCGTAAAAGCCCGATTCTAGGGCGGCCGCCATGGTGACGGTCTTGAAGACCGATCCGAGAGGATAGGCGCCAACCGTGGCTCGGTTGAGCAGCGGGTCTTTCGGAATCTGAAGGAGCTCCGACAAACCGGAGGCGCTGTTGGGATTATTCGTGTCGAAGAGATTGGGGTTAAAATCCGGCGTTGATGCCATCGCCAGCACCGCGCCGGTATCCCGCTCCAGAACGATGACTGCACCGGTGAGGTCGCTGTCCTCAAGCGCCTGCTGGGCGTGGCGCTGCAATTCGCGATCGAGTGTGGTGTACACGGCAAAGGGAGGTTCCGATTCTTGTGAGGCGATGACGGTGTCCGGGCGCCCCGCAGCGTCGGTCGTATACAGAGTACCGCCGGGCCGACCGCGAAGAGCCTCCTCATACCAGTATTCCAATCCGATCTGTCCGACGTATTCGTCGCCCTGATATCCGCTCAGTAAGTAATCTTGCAGATCCTCTTCTTGGATCCAGCTGATGTAGCCCATCGCGTGCGGCGCCAGGCCACCCGCGAAGTACAGCCGCGTGTCGTAGGTGCCCCACTGTACGCCACCCACCTCCGACAGAATGCCCTGCACCTGTTGGAATGCTTCCAGCGGTACCTCCCCCAGGTTTACCCGGAAGTTGGTGTCCCGGATCTGATCGTAGAGAAGCTGAATGGAGTCGTTCGACGGGTAATCCATCAGCCGCCGGAGCGTGCTGAGCATGTCAAGTTCCGCGTCCTCATCGCCGATCTGATTGGGCACGATCCAGAGCGCGACTGCCTCCGAATCCGCGGCCAGAGCCAGTCCGTTGCGGTCATAGATATTGGCCCGGGTGGGCGTAACGACATCCAGGAATAAGTTGCTGCCGTTTTCCAGTTCCGGAAGGATCAACCCATCGCTCCAGGCCACGGTCCAGGCGTCATCGACCAGGGTCAGATCCATCTGCAAGTCTCGGTTGATATCTCCGGCCGCGAGGCTGTGGAGTGCGGTCTGCAAGCGAACCTGAGACTGCCGTGGATTCAGGATAAAGGAGGACACGATCTCGTAGTCAAGGCCGGTCAGTGCAGCGCTGCGCCATATGTCATCGTATCTCTCCGCGAACGCTTCTGGGGTGATGCTGTCCTGCGTCAGCGGACTGAGCATGTCGTACATCGTGGCATA
Organism: Anaerolineales bacterium; assembly: GCA_048054495.1. Taxonomy (GTDB): domain Bacteria; phylum Chloroflexota; class Anaerolineae; order Anaerolineales; family E44-bin32; genus JADFRG01. Next base: position 58,081 of record JBGMQN010000071.1, on the reverse strand, counting down.
GTCGCGAACCTTCCATGCCTCCAGGAATTCGCGAGCGGCGGCCTCAGGATCGGGGGCCGATTCGGTGAGCACCAACGGGTCGGGCAGTTCCCCAGGGGGGGAGGGTGGGGAAGTCGTGGCCGTCCCGCAAGCCGCCAGGACGAATGCCATGAATGCAATCCCGATCAACTTCATAGGTTTCCCTCGAGAACTTCTGAATAGATTGGGCACTCGTAACCTGTGTGTGCCTGGCATGCGACCGGAACGTCGACCGGGGGCGCCTGGGGGAGATTCCGCACGACGTGGCAGAGTGGCAGTCCCATTACATTCGCGAAGCAATCTTCCATGCGGGCCGCATCGACCGGCCTGAATTCCTTATCTTGGATGGCATAGGATCCGGCCTTGTCGAGCGGATTGCCGCCGGCCAGGTAGCGATCTAGATCGGCCTCATTGAATCGTCTCATTGGAACACGACTTTCACAGGTATCTACGACTTGCATGCCAGAATCCAGATCGAGGAGCGCGATGCTGGTGACCACCCGATGGCTGCGACCCCTCAGAGCCTCAAGCATCTGCCTGGCATCCCCAAGGTCCAGCGGCTTGCCGAGCAGCTGCTCTCCAACGACCACCACTGTGTCTGCTCCGAGAATCAGACCGGCTTCGCCGCCCGCGGCCTTCGCCTTGGCTAAGGCCAGCCGCCGCGTCATATCCCGCGGGCCCTCGTCCTGCTGCCTGCGCTCATCTACCTCCGCCGCTGCTATTCTCACATCCCAGCCCGTCAGTGCGATTAGTTCCTGCCTGCGAGGCGAGGCGGAGGCCAGCACGATCTCCGCTTCCTGCAAAACGCCGTCATCTTATCATAGCGACTGGTACAATGCGCGATATGCGCTCCAAGGACCTCTTTGACCACGCTTTAGACGAGCGTTTTGTCATAGAGGCACCGCTCGCCGCTCGCATGCGGCCTAAGAAGCTCAGTGAATTCGAAGGCCAAGAACACATTATTGGCGAAGGCCGCTTGCTCCGCAGAGCGATCGAGAGCGATCGATTGTTCTCCTCCATAATTCTGTGGGGAGCTCCCGGTACGGGTAAGACAACGCTGGCAATGATCATTGCCAACACGACCGCTTCAGCCTTTGAGAACCTGTCTGCCGTCCTGGCCGGCAAGGCCGAGCTCCGCAGGGTCATTAGCGCCGCACAGGAGCGCCGCAAGTACCACGGCCAAAGAACCATTCTTTTCGTGGACGAAGTGCACCGCTGGAACAAAGCCCAGCAGGATGCCCTTCTCCCTCAGGTCGAACAGGGGATGATCACTCTCATCGGAGCAACCACTGAAAATCCTCATTTCGAGGTCATCGGCGCGCTGGTCTCCCGTTCCCGTGTATTTCAGCTGCGACCGCTGCAGGACGACGAGGTCGAACGCATTATTCGAGCGGCCCTGGCGGACGAGCAGCGCGGCTACGGCACGAGGAACGTGACGATTGAGTCGGATGCCCTGGCTCACTTGGTGCGCGTGGCTGGCGGGGACGCCCGCAACGCGCTCAATGCGCTGGAACTGGCGGTTGAATCCACCCATGAGGACACGATTAACATCACGCTCGAAGTCGCTCAGGAATCGATTCAGCGCAGAGCCGTGCTGTATGACAAGGATGGCGACGCCCACTACGACACTATTTCGGCCTACATCAAGTCAGTACGCGGTTCCGATCCAGACGCCGCTCTGTTTTGGCTGGCGAAGATGCTGTATGCCGGGGAGGATCCGCGCTTCATTCTTAGAAGGCTGTTGATCCTGGCTTCTGAGGATATTGGACTGGCAGATCCAATGGGTCTGGTGGTGACTTCCGCCGCCATGCAAGCATTCCAATTTGTTGGTCTGCCCGAAGGAATATATCCACTCGTGGAAGCCACGCTGTACTTGTCGACCGCGCCGAAGTCCAACTCCGCGGGGGCCTACTTCAAAGCCCTTAAATCGATCGAAGAACAGGGGGCAGTTGAAGTTCCGAACCACCTCAAGGACCCAAGCCGCGATGCGGCTGCCCTGGGCCATGGGGCCGGGTATGACTATCCTCATGAGCACACCGCTCATTTCGTCGGCCAAGGCTACCTGCCAGAAGAGCTGCTCGGCACCTACTTCTACCACCCCTCAGATCTAGGCTACGAGCAGCAGGTCGCCGATCGACTCGACCGGTGGAGGCGTGCCCAGCGTCAGGCGCTCGAGCTGGAGAATTTCATTGAAATCCCCGATCTTCCGGAATCCGAGATTCAGAGCCTAAAGCGGCACCACACCCGTGATCGCAGCACTACATGACGACGATTTACCTCGTCAGGCACGGCCAGAACGACTATGTAGAAAAGGGCAAGCTGGCCGGATGGCTTCCTGGGGTGCACCTGAATGCCGCTGGCAAGGAGCAGGCGGCAGAGGCAGCCGAAATGCTGCGGGCGGTAAGGTTGCAGGCCGTCTACTCAAGTCCGCTGGAGCGAGCGACGGAAACTGCCGATGAGATTGCGGCCATCCAGGGATTGAATGTCATCGTTCTGCAGGGTCTGGGCGAGATGAGGATCGGCCGCTGGGAGGGGCTTAGTTTGCGAGCTGCGCGCCGACGAAAGCTGTGGCCAACCATCCAATATACTCCCTCCCTGGCACGATTTCCGGAAGGGGAATCATTCCTTGAGGCGCAGTCACGCATCGTGGAGACGTTGGAGGGGCTACGCTCAAAACACTCTGGCTCCATCGCCTGCGTTTCTCACGCTGATCCGATCAAGCTGGCCATTGCTCACTACATCGGCTTGCCTATCGATTCGTTCCAGCGGCTTGATGTTAGGCCGGCCTCGATTTCTGAATTGTCCATTGAAGATAGGTCCGCCAGGCTTATTCATCTGAATGTTATACTTCGATCGTCGCCCCCGTAGCACGTCTCAAGCCTCACCATGGATGTTGAGCTAAACCCAGTCAGCCGGATCACCGCTGGGGCCGTCGGTCCTCCCGGAAAGCGCGTCTTCTACATTCAGGCGCGCAAGGGGAGCCAACTCGTGACGCTGCTCGTCGAAAAGCATCAGGTACAGTCCCTCGCAATTGGCTTGGAGGAGTTCCTCGACGAACTGGGTGAACGATTGCCGGAGCTATCGGAAGCCTCTGCCGATTACAACAGCGATGAGATGGAGCTGGAGCAGCCACTGGATCCAATGTTTCGGGTCGGTAACATCGGTTTGGGTTACGACGAAGAGAACGACCGGCTGGTGCTCGTAGCGCGTCAGCTCGAATCCGAAGACGAGGGATCGGAAGTCGTCCGCTTCTGGTGTACACGGTCACAGCTCCGTGCTATGTGTACCTGGGGACTCGAAGTCGCAAGTCAAGGTCGACCCATTTGCGGCAATTGCGGCGAGCCGAAGGATCCCGAAGGGCACTTCTGTCCCAAGAGCAACGGGCACAAGATTTAGTTCCCCCTCCAAGATGAGATCCGACGCCTCCGTTCTGCATTCCCTGCGCACGGGTGAGATTATTTTCCAGGGACAGTTTGCTGTCGGATCTAACCACACATTCCTGGTCGACGTAAACACCGTGAATGGGCCCGTGTCGGCCGTTTACAAGCCCTCGGGTGGAGAACAGCCGCTTTGGGATTTTCCAGGCAGCACACTGGCGCTTCGGGAAGTGGCTGCCTTCAAAACCAGTGAGGCTCTCGGATGGGACCTGGTTCCACCCACGATCCTTCGCGAGGACGGTCCTGCAGGCGGCGGATCGCTCCAGCTTTACCTTGATGTGAAGCCAACTCGTAACTACTTCACCTTTTCGGAAGATGAGAAGCAGCTGCTAAGGCCCGCGGCGGTCTTCGATGTGCTGATAAATAATGCCGATCGCAAGGCTGGGCACGTAATCCATATGCCGGAGGGCCATATCCATTTGATCGATCACGGCGTTTGCTTTCATGAGGAGCACAAGCTTCGAACAGTTATCTGGGACTTTGCAGGTGAGGCCATCCCATCGGCCTTGCTCAAGGATCTGCAAGCTCTGAGCTCCAAACTCGAAGATCAGGGGACACTTAGCTTGGAACTCGCAGGGTTGCTCTCCTCCAATGAAATTCGGGCCCTGTGGGAGCGGAATTCCTGGCTACTTCGAGAATCACACTTTCCCGAGCCCGGGCCGCGGCGTAACTATCCTTGGCCGCCGGTCTGATCTCTTTCAAGGCTGAAACCGATTGTGTGCACCACACTCGAGCTAGTGATGAAATCATTGAAAGAGGAGCATAGGAGGGGAGATTCGACCCTTCTCAAGTCTGCGCTGGCGGGACTACTATTCTAGGATGACGGAACGGCTGGTTCTGCTCGGGTTTGGAAACGTGGGCGGAGCGCTTGCGCGTCTGATCGTAGCCAAGCACGCAGAGGTTCAAGAACGCTACGGGCTGGACCTGCGCGTAGTCGCAATAGCCACTGGACGGCATGGAGCGGCGTACGATGAAGCAGGATTGGACCTGGCGCGTGCGCTCGAAATAAAGCGGAGCGCGGGGAGCCTCTCTGAGCTTACACACGCCCAAGCCTCCAACGACATCACCGAACTGCTGGAGAAGATCGAGGCGGAGGCGATCCTTGAAAGCATACCGGTCAACTACCAGTCCGGGCAGCCGGCGATTGGCTACCTTGAGACCGCGCTGCGGCGCGGGATGCACGCTATCACGGCCAATAAAGGTCCCGTGGTGCATGCATATCAGGCACTGTCCGAGCTCGCAAGAGCCCAGAGCCGGCGATTTCTTTTTGAGTCTACGGTAATGGATGGAACGCCATTATTTTCGACCTGGCGCGAGTGCATGCCGGGTGCACAGCTGACTTCATTTCGGGGTGTGCTGAATTCGACGACAAACTTCCTGCTGTCTGAAATGGAGGACGGAAAGTCGTTTGATACCGCTCTGGAGGAAGCCCAGGCCATCGGCGTCGCGGAGACCGATCCTTCAGGGGATATCGATGGCTGGGACGCGGCCATCAAAGTTGCCGCGGTGGCAACCGTGCTAATGGACCTTCCGCTGGGCATCCAAGATGTGGAGCGTGGCGGAATTGGCGAGATCGATGCAACTCAGATCCGCGCCGCCACGCAAGGCGGGCTGCGCTGGAGGCTGGTATGCAGCGGTTGGCGTGAAAATGGCATGGCGCTAGGCAGGGTACATCCTGAACGGGTCGGTCCCGAAGACCCACTCTATCACGTGCGTGGGACCTCATCCCTGATCACGTTCACCAGCGATGTTCTTGGCGATCTCACGATCATGGGCGCGGATCCGGGTCCGGATACGACCGCATATGGGATGTTCGCAGATTTGCTTAACGCGGTGAGAGCCGAGTGATCCATTCATGCTCCACTCGAGTTTGCATATTCCTTGGTTAGACCATTCGCCCGGCTTGTGGGTAGCTGACCTGGGACCCGCGCTCAAAGTAGATCATGGTGCGCGATCGCAGCTCATGGATGCCCCTCTCATTGACACGCCTTATGGCCGGTGCTAGACTGCGCTTCGGTCCGGTACAGGAGGTGCACATGACAATTCAACTTCCTGACATCGCTGAGGCATCGGGCATCGCCCTGCCTGAGTGGATTGCGCCTGCCGCGGGTTGAATTGAAACCCTGAAACAACGCGCCGCGGGCCTCCCCCGCGGTTTTTGTTTTCCTGATAGAACGGGTGGGCCGCGAGAAGTTAGCGGCCCATAATTGTTAAGGAGAACCTGATGCAGCAGCAAGTCGAACTGCAAGATGCGCCAGAGATCGAAGGCCTTACGTTCCGAGGATTCCGGGGAGAGCTCGACTACCCGGCTATCGTAGCCATCGTCGAGGGCTCAAAGGATTTCGACCAGATCAAGCAGGTGACCTCACTTGAGGACATCCAGCGATCGTACTCCCATCTTAGGAACTGTGACCCCTTCCAGGACATGCTGTTCGCTGAAGCTGACAGCGAACCGATCGCGTACTGCCGCGTCTTCTGGGAAAAACTGCTTGAGGGGGATCGTATCTATTGGCACTATGGCACCCTGTTGCCAGAGTGGCGAAGAAAAGGGATCGGAAGGACGATGCTGAGGTGGTGCGAGCATCGCCTCCTGCAAATAGCTTCCGGCCATCCGCAAGGCAGTGAGCGCTACTTGCAGACCTTTGGGGCAGACACCGAGCTTGGAAAAGCGGCTCTGTACCGGAGCGAGGGCTATGAGCCAGTGCGGTACGAGGTCGAAATGGCGCGCGCTCTGGATGGCAAACTGCCCGATCTGCCGACGCCTCCCGATCTCGAAGTCCGTCCGGTAAGGGACGAGCATATTCGTCCCATCTGGGATGCCAGTGCGGAGGCTTTCAGGGACCATTGGGGCTACTCAACTCAAACAGAGGAGGCATTTCAAGAATGGCTCGAGGAGCCAACTTTCAACACCGAGCTCTGGAAGGTCGCCTGGGACGGCGATCGAGTGGCCGGCATGGTGCTCAATTTCATCGACGAGCGTGAGAACGAAGAGTACAACCGCAAGCGGGGCTACACAGAAAGCATCAGCGTGCGGCGTCCCTGGCGCCGCCGCGGCCTGGCACGCGCGCTGATCGCGCAGAGCTTCCACTTGTTAAGTGATCTGGGAATGGAGCAGGCCGCCCTGAGCGTGGACACTCAGAACCTCAGCGGCGCCTTTCGTCTCTACGAAAGCATGGGTTTCGAAAAAGTGAAGCGTTGGACGGATTATCGTAAGCCGCTTGAGGAGTGATCGTGGATCCTTTACCCGATGGATATTCTTCCCGCCCAGCCTCCATGGCCGATCTGGAGCGAGTCGTAGAGTTCACCAATGCCTTTGCCAACGCGGTGATTGGCGCCGATGAAACAAACGCGGATCACGCACGCGCAGATTGGGAAACGCCCGGGTTTGATCCTCAGTCAAATATCCGGCTTGTCGAGAGCGCCCCGGGCGAGCTCGTCGGTGCGACTGGGATTTGGGATACCTCTGAGATTCCTGTGCATCCATGGGTGTTCGGCAATGTGCACCTAGATCACGAAGGACTCGGTATCGGCAGTTATCTGATAGGGTGGGCCGAGCAGCGCGCGGCCCAAGTCCTCGACCGGGTGCCTGACGACGCACGGGTCGTAATGAGCGTCGGCACCTACCATGGCCACCAACCTTCCGCACGGCTACTGGAAGATCGAGGCTATACCGCGGACCGTTTCTTCTGGCGTATGACGATCGATCTTGAAGAACCCCCTGGGTCTCCCAAATGGCCGCACGACATCCAACTCAAGCCGTTTGATCGTGACCGGGATGCGGAGGCGGTTTACCGTGCCGAAGATGAAGCCTTCGAGGATCACTGGGGACATGTGCCCGAGTCATTCGAGCGAGGGTTTGAACGATGGTCGCACTCGAGTTTCCACGAATCTGCTTACGATCCCGGGTTATGGTTCATCGCCTGGGACGGTGATCAGATCGCGGGCCTGGCGCGTGCTCGGCCAAGCGCCGACGATGATCCCGAGATGGGTTGGATCCGCACGCTTAGTGTGCGCCGTCCGTGGCGAAGGCAAGGGCTTGCGCTCGCGCTCCTTCAGCATTCATTTGGAGAATTCTGGCGACGCAACACACTAAAGGTTGGCCTCGGTGTCGATGGTCAGAACCCTACGGGGGCCACGCGACTTTATGAGAAGGCCGGCATGAAGATCTCCCTTCAGTGGGATACCTATGCCAAGGAGCTTCGGCCGGGCAAGGAATTGATGAACCTCGGCCTGCCCGACTGAAACACGCCCTTTGTAAGGTTTGAGTCCCTTCGGATACACTTCAACGAGAATGCGCGAAGCCATGATTGAAACCGTCTTCTGGGATCTCGGCGGCGTCATCGTACGTACGGAAGATCGAACCAAGCGCGAGCGTTGGGAGCAGCGTTTGGGGATGGAGCCGCGCCAGCTGGATCGGTTTATCTTTGGCGGAGAAATGGGTAGGAAGGCTTCCCTAGGTAAAGTCCACGCGCATGAGGTTTGGGAATGGGTGCGCCAGGAATTGGATCTGAGCCAAGAAGAAGGGCAGCAGCTGACTCGGGACTTCTGGCAGGGTGATGACCTCGATCCGGAATTGGTAGGCTATATCCGAGGATTGAGGGCGCAATTCCAGACCGGACTCATTTCGAACGCTTGGCTCGAGCTTCGCGAGCAGCTTGTGCGTCACTGGCGCATCGACGACGCATTTGATGATCTGGTCATCTCGGCCGAGGTCGGTCTGAGGAAGCCAGATCCTGCAATATACCGACTTGCGCTCGATAGGCTGGAGGTCCGAGCAGATCGCGCGGTATTCGTCGATGACTTTGAGAACAACATCTCCGCAGCCGCGGAGATCGGAATGCACGCGGTCCTATTCCGCAGCCGTAGTCAGGCCATAGCGGAGGTGGACCGCCTGATAGGTAACTGAACCACTTGCTCTTGGAAGAACAACACGGGATTGCCAAGATCTGAGGACCCCGTCGACCTGACGCCAGGAGTGGGACATATCTGACAAGCTTGTAATCAACCGACCCACGCTCATTTTTCTCATCGGCATGGCGCTGACGAATTTCGCCGTCACCATGCCGGTTGTGCTGATTCCGGTCTACATCCGGGAGCTGGGCGCCAGCATCACTCAATTGGGATTGTTCTTTACCATCTCCATGATCTTCCCCATCCTGGTAAAGCTTCTGGGCGGCTGGCTATCGGATGTCGTTGGTCGCTTGCAGGTAATTCTTATCGGGAGCGTGACGGGGGTACTGACTTTCACCGTCTACGCCCTCGCCCCAACCTGGGAAGCCGCGCTGCTAGCTCCGGCGTTGATGGCCATCACTTCCTCGCTCACAATCCCGGCCTTCGCGGCTTACATCGCCGATATCACTCCGGAGCCGTCCCGAGGACGGATGTTCGGGGTTTCGCAATCTGTCTATCGAGGATCGGGCGTCGTCGCCCCGATGATCGGCGGCGTGCTAGCAGCCGCGGTTGGCTTCCAATTCATGTTCGGGGTCGCAATGGTTGCCTTTGCAATTGCGGCCGTCATCTTCTTCTTCCTTTTGCGTACGGCCCCCTCTCTGAAGCTCTCTAGCCAGCAGGTCTCTTGGGAATCGCTCAAGAGCTCGTTCGCTCAAATGTGGGCCTTGGTCGCCGCGGGCGGCATTATCGCCTGGGTCTTGATCATCGATGGAGTGCGGGATATCGCCATGACGCTCTCGATCGATTTAATCCCTGTATACCTGACGGACATCCAGGAGATTCGCCTGGAGAGCATCGGTTTCATGGACGGGATGTACGGGCTGGCTCTTCTGCTCACGCTCTATCCGGCGGGATGGCTGGTCGACCGGACCAGCGAACGAACGGTCATCGCGTTGGCCTTACTCGCGGGCGTCGGATCGCGATTAGTGCTTGCGATGTCGGGCGATTTGTTGGGATTTACGCTCTCGTTCGCTCTGCAGGGAATTGGCTTCGGGCTGTTTGCCCCTTCAGGAAGCTCGCTCATCTCAAAAGCGGTCCCCCGACACCTAAGGGGAGTCGCATATGGCTTGTTTGCGACTTCAGTCAGTATCTTCTCTCTCCCGTCCCCCTGGATCGGAAGCCAGATCTGGGAGCTCTTCGGGCCGGTTTATCCATTTTTAGTCACGGTCGCAATTGGATCCCTTCTTATCCTGCCGGCCTGGTTCAAATTGCGGTTGCCGCCGCTATCCAAACGACAGCCGTCGGCCAGCGATGCGACCACCATTCCAACGATCGGGAATGCCGAGAAAGTCTCGGTACTGCATGCGAGGTTTTCTGCATCGGTTGATGAATCACTTCTCGCAGAGAGTGCGGAGATTGTTCAGCAACACGGCGGAACCGTAGGTCTCGCAGAGCAATCGGCATTGACCGCGACCTTTGGGGTACCGCCGAATCGCGCACCTCCTCAAGTGAGCGCCCTGCTCGCGACCCACGCCGCGCTAGCGCTACTTGAGCATGTCGAATCGGCCGACGGGGGCCCTGATCTCCCTGCGCCAGGCATCGGCATTGGGATCGACACCGGGGAGGTCACGGTGGGCCCCCATCTCCCGAATCGCGCGCTGGGTCAAGGCATCAGGATCGGGCAAGAACTCACAATCACCGGAGATTTGGTGAGAACCGCGCGCAGGCTGCAAAGTCGTGCTGCAGACGGGGAATTATGGATCAGCGAACGCACCCACGAATACCTGGAGCCGGCCCAACACCAATTTAGCTTTGAGCCTGACGGAACAGGTGAAGGCTCGACCGCCTACCGGGTCCTGGGCCGAACATCCGATCTCTCTCCCTCCCCCTCGCGACTCGACAGCCGCGCGTAGGATTCCTGCTTGCCCGAATCTCGCGTGTGTTTTGGGGGTTATGAATAGAGGTTATACAAAGAAGCAGAGCCCCCTGCCAATCCGCCGGACGGCCGGCACTGCCGCTCTTACCGGAAGGCCCCACATCTGTTCGCCGCAGGGAAGGGCGGAACTCCGACCGACCGGCGTACTACTTTCCCTTCGCCACCCACTGAATGGCTTGGGCTGTTTGGTCAGAGTAGCGCCACGGCCGACGGGGGTATAGCAGTCCTTTGGTGGCCTGAGGCTCTTACTACCCCGACTCTACGCAGACTCGGCCTAAGAGTCAATCCACTTTACGCTTAAAAAAGGTACTACTGAGGCGCTTTGATCATACACATCGTGCAGCTCCGGGTACGAGGCATGTGCATAAAGAAGTGGTTCGCGCATCGGCTATAATCGCTTCCATCATCCCGATTGCCACCTTCAAAGGACAATTGAACGCGTGGATCGCCGCGTTAAGCTAATCTATAACCACCATGCTGACAACGGCCGTGGATGGCGGATCGCCTCCTCGCTGCAGGCGACCATCGAACACATGGGAGGCGCGGAATGGACCGGCACCGAGTATCCCACCCATGCGACAGAATTGGCCTTAAAAGCAGCGCAGGACGGCTTTGACATCGTGGTGGCCGTTGGAGGCGATGGCACGGTGCACGAGGTCATCAATGGGTTGATGCAGGTTGGTTCCGAAATCCGTCCCATGCTGGCCGCGGTACCGATAGGTAATGGAAACGATTTCTGTGCCAATGTCGGGCTTGAATCGGATCCTGCCGCGGCAATCCTGCGAGCCTTTTCCGGAGAGCCGAGAGGTCTGGATATCGGAATGGTGCGGGACGGGTCAGGCCGCACCGAATATTGGGACAACTCCCTCGGTATTGGCTTTGACGCTGCCGCGGTCATCAATTCCCATACCATCACTCGCCTCCAGGGCACTCCCATGTATTTCGTGGCCGCGGTGAAGACCATACTTCGAGATCACCACGCTCCCCATTTCAAGATCCGCACCGACTCGGAAGAGATCGAGAACGAGTTCCTTCTGATTACCTTCTGTAACGGTCGGCGTGAGGGGGGCGGTTTCATCCTTGCACCGGAGGCCCTGCCGGATGACGGCGTGCTCGATTATGCGATGGTGGAGTGGCTGTCGCGCCCCAGGATGTTTCGCATGATCCCTGAATTCATGCGCGGCACGCACGGACGCTTCAAGGAAGTCCACATTGGGCGATTCCGGGAGCTTGAGCTCGAAGCGGATCAGCCACTGCTCATTCACACGGACGGAGAGATCTTCGCCAACGCTACGAACAACGTGCGCGAGCTCACCGTGCAGGTGCTCCCCGAAGCTATCCATCTCATCGTCTGAGGCTACCTGCGGTGCAGATGCTCGCCCAGACCCTCCAGGATCACGACCGGGGCCACCTGAAGGTCATCGCCCGTCTCTGGGGGCTGGAACTCCCAAATGATCAACACTCCGTAACGGTTCAGGGCCTGTCCAGCGCCATGCTGGATCGAACCCCGGAGATCTTAGAGACCCTGCCTGGGGACGCGAGGCATGCCTTGGAACGCTTGCTTGAGAGCGGAGGGCGGGCTCCGATGGAGGTGCTCGTCCGCCAATTTGGCCCGATCAGGGAAATGGGGCCGGGCAAGAGAGACCGCCTGGAGCCGTGGAAGGAGCCGGCCTCTCCCTTGGAAATGCTCTGGTATCGGGGGCTTATGGCAAAGGCCTTCGCCGACTCCACCGGAGGACCTCAAGAATATGGTTTCGTCCCCGACGACCTGTTGGACAAGTTGCCCGAGGTGAGCCGCCCTGAGCGTCGCCCGTTAGGGGAGCCCGCCCCACATCCGAAACAAATCATCCCATCGAATACCTATGCAGTGGACGACGCGACAACAATTTTGGCCGCCCACCGTCGGGCAGGAGAGCTAGATCGCAGATGGTTGTCGGACTTCCTCCGACAGCCGGATTCGATGGCTTTGATAGAGGGTCTGCTGCAAGAAGCGGATATCTTCGGATCCCCAGAGCGCATACGCGACTTCCTGCAAATGGCTCGCGATCAAGCATTGGAGCACCTGCAGGATACCTGGCAGAGCTCGACCGAATGGAACGATCTCTCCCAGACTCCCGGCGTAATCAGCCCCACCGGCGATTGGCCCAACGATCCGCTGGCAGGCAGGCGCGCGGCGCTCGACTTGATTGACACGGTCCCGGCCAACACCTGGTGGTCGCCATCCAGCTTCGTAGACGCGGTGCATGCGGTGGATCCAGGCTTCATGCGCCCGGCCGGAGGATTCGATAGCTGGTACCTGCAACTCGCCGAAGATGGCAGCAGTTTGCATGGCTTCGAGGCCTGGGACAAGGTCGAGGGGCAATACCTAAGACGCTTGATCGCGGGCCCGATGCTATGGCTGGGGCTTGCCGATATTGGCCACGATCCGTCCGCTTTTCGCCTCATAGCGGCCATGGGGTCAGATGCGCACATGAGCGTGTCGAAGGAAGGTGAGGCGGTGGCGTGGCCTGACGGTCGCATTCGGATCGCGCGCGATGCGGATCGCACGCTGCGCTATCAGCTCGCCCGGCTTTGCTCGTGGGAGCGGATGGATGGGGGCGCCTATTATTATCGGCTGACGGCCCAATCTTTACATGCCGCTGAAGACCATGGGCTAACCGCCGCTCATGCACGCAATGCTCTAGCTGAGATGGGAGCGCCAGAAGGCGTTCTCAATGCGCTTGAGCGGTGGGAGCGGGCCGGGATGGAGGCGAGAATCGAGCGGCAGACCATCCTTCATGTGGAGGACCCACAAATACTCGACCTGCTGTTGAAGGCGCCAAGCACCCGTCGCTATTTGAGGGAGCAGCTAGGGTCCAATAGCGTGGTGGTCGATCCCCTTCACTGGCGCCAACTTCAAGAGGCTGCCGTTCGGCTGGGATTGCTCATCGGTACTCCGCGGGAGCAACCCAAGCGAGATCCTAAATAGCTTGGGACCGACCGCAAACTTATCCCGACAGGCCCTGAGAGCTCATCAGGACAAGCCCTGCGAGATCGTCAGGACAAGCTGGCCTCCATCGTGATCTCGACCCCCGCCAGTGCGCGCGAGATTGGGCAAGTTGACTTGGCCTTCTCCGCGAATTCCTGAAAAGCCTCAGCCTCGAGACCTGCGGCCTCTACCTTTGTAACGAGATGCACACGTGTCACGGTCCAGCCCGTTTTTAGCTTGTCGATGTGCACTTGAGCGGAGGTTTGTACGGAGTTTGGTGGATGGCCGGCGGCACTCAATCCGGAGGACAGCGCCATAGAGAAACACCCGGCGTGGGCCGCTCCGAGCAACTCCTCCGGATTCGTCCCGTCCGCTTCCTCAAATCGTGAGGGAACCGAATACGAACCCTCGTAGTCGCCGAACTGTATGTGCCCATGGCCCTCCTGGATGCTGCCGTGCCAGGTGGCAGAGGCATGTCTAACTGGCATTGGTACCTCCTCTAATGGGTTTTCGCTATTCTGGGAGTACTTTCGCGATCACCGTCTCCAATTCCTCGATTGTGACCGGTTTTGATACGAAGCCCTTGGCCCCCAATTTCATGGCCTCATCCACTCGCACATCGGAAGCTTCAGTGGAGAGCATGATGACCGGGAGATCCTTCAGCTCGGTACGCATGCCGAGAAACTCCAGGAAATCCATGCCGGTCACTTCCGGCATGTTGATGTCCAGTACGATCAGATCGGGACGTTCGCCTGCGAGCAGCACTTGGGCTGCTCCGCGAGCCTCCCGATGGGTGCGTACCTGGAATTCCAGCAGCTCCAGCATCAGCCGCACGGCATGGCTCATTTCGTCGTCGTCGTCAATGATCCAGGCTTGTCTCATTTGATCCGGTGTTTGCCTCCCCCGAACGTGGGTCGATTAAGCGATCTCGGATTTGACTCGCTCCGCCAGCTCCCTATTGATGCCGCGAACGGTTTCGATCTCCTCCACTTCCGCTGAACGTATTCCTTCCAGATCGCCGAAGGTCTGCAGGAGTGCCTTCCGGCGAGCGGGGCCGATCCCCTGGATCGTATCGAGCCGCGAAGTAAGCCCGCTCCGCCTTCGCTGTGACCGGTGGTGGCTGAGCGCGAAGCGATGGGATTCGTCCCGTACCCTCTGGACCAGAAATAGAGCATGGGAGTTCCTGGGCAGGATGACCGGGTCTGGACGATTCGGTCGGTACAGCTCTTCATGCCGCTTGGCCAAACTCACGATGGGAACCTGGTCTTCCAAGCCAAAGGACCTCAGCACATCGGCCGCTCTCCTGAGCTGGCCCTTGCCTCCGTCGATCAATATCAAATCTGGCAGGAAGCCGAATGCACGATCGAGCTTGGCCCCGGGGCCCTTCACAGCCTCCTGGGAGAGCTCCCATCTGCGAAACCGGCGATCCAGCAGCTCCTCCATGCTCGCGAAATCATCCTGACCCTGAACGGACTTGATGGTGTATTTGCGATACAGTGACTTGTTCGGTGAACCCTGCTCGAAAACTACCATAGAGCCGGCTGCGGCGGTGCCTTGAAGATTCGAGATGTCGTAGCCTTCAATCCGATTGGGCGGACCTGCAAGGCTCAGTGCCTCTTTCAACTCTGAGAGCGCCTGTACATGCTTGCTTCGATCGGCCTCCCATTGTGCCCTGAGCATGGTCAGCGTCTCGGCCGCATTGTCGGCCGCCATCGCCACCAGCTCCTTCTTCACCCCTCGTCGCGGCACCGTGATCTTGACTTTACGATGCTCACTTCGGCGATTCAACCAGCTTTCGATGATAGTGGCTTCCTCGATTTCCAGCGGGAGCAGCACTCGTTGCGGGAGAGTCGCCGAATTCGCGTAGAACTGCTTCACAAAGGCTCGTACGACTTCTTCATCATTGGCCTGGCTAGTTCCCTCCAGTATGAAGTATTCCCGGCCGATCATCTTTCCACGTCGAATGAAGAAGACTTGGACGCAGGCGTTTCGATCGTCCCTGGCGAAGGCAATCACGTCCGAATCCATCCTATCTTTGGAAACGACCTTTTGGCCTTCCACTACTTTTTCGATAGCGGTCAGCTGATCGCGGATGGCCGCCGCACGCTCATATTTCGTCGCGGCGGAAGCGCGCTCCATCTCGTTCTCAAGCCGCTCAAGGATAGGTTCCGTTTGCCCCTCAAGAAACCTGCATAGATCTGCAATCATCGCACGATAGCCCGTCCGGTTAACGACGCCGATACAGGGCGCCAGGCACAGCCTGATGTCATGGTACAGGCAGGCCCTCAGATCCGCACCCGTGATAACTCGATCGCAGGTCAGATAGGGGAAGATTTTCCGCAAGACATCCAGGGTCTGATGCACAGCCCACACACTTGTATAGGGGCCGTAGTAGCGGCTGCCATCGTTGGTAATGCGACGGGTCATTGTGACTTTCGGGAAGGGATCCGCCCAGTGCACCTTGACATAAGGATAGCGTTTGTCGTCTTTGAGACGCACGTTGTACTTCGGCTTGTGCCGTTTGATCAGATTCATCTCGAGAATCAAGGCCTCGAGTTCCGAATCGACGACGATCCACTCGATATCCGCTATGCGCGCAACGAGAATCGTCGTCTTCCGATCCTGTGCAGCTGAAGCGTGAAAGTAGGAGCGAACTCGGCTGCGGAGATTAACCGCCTTGCCGACATAGATCACCCGGCCTGTCTTATCCTTCATGAGATAGCAGCCGGGCTTGGCGGGGATCCCTTCAAGCATGACTTCGGGCATGTCGGCGCGATTGTAGCATGGCGCCCAAGTATAATGACGCACCATGCGTCCAGCCCTACTGTTGGGGCTTTTCCTGTTGGCGGGCTGCGCCAACGCGCCGCAAACACCGGCCTCTACCCCCCTCCCAACTCCTACTTCAGCGCCAATCCCTCCCACTTCAACGGCCGTGGTGCCGATAGAGCTCATCCTCTGGGTAGCTCCCGCATTCGCACCGAATCCCGAAACGCCGGCGGGGATGGTACTGCTGGAACGCTTGGAGACCTTTCAGAACGAAAATCCCGATATCCGGGTGATCGTTCGGACAAAGGCGGAGAGAGGCCCAGGAGGCGTCATGGAGTCCCTTTCGGCTGCTAGTCGGGCGGCGCCTGCCACGTTGCCTCATCTCGTAACGCTCGATCCCGAAGCGCTTGGCACTATGGCCCTGACGGGTCTGCTCTCGCCGTTACCGGAACTTGGCAATCCCTCGGATAATTACGCCTTTGCAGAGGACACCTCACGCGTGGACGGAATTCGCTACGGGCAACCCTTTGCGAGCGAGATGGAGACCTTTGCCTCGGAAATAGCGGCCTTTGAAGCAGTGCCCCTCAATTGGACCGACCTGATCGTCGAGGCCAATAGGTTTATTATCCCGGCCGCAGACCCGGAGGCTGCATTTCTTATTGCGCAGTACCTGTCCCTCGGAGGAGAGTTCAGTGGAGATACGGGACTCGATGAGAATATTCTTGCTGAGGCGCTCGACTTCTTGGCGACCGCTTCCGAATCTGGAAACCTATCCCCGGCCTCCCTCGATTTATCCACCTCCGGAGAGACCTGGCTGGCACTTCAAGAACAACGCTCCGAGGCTGCGCAGGCACCCTATGGCGCCTTTTTCGCGTCCCATGCTTCCGGGATGCATGCCCTGGGGCCACTCCCTACAAGGAACGGGCTAGGGATCGCGCTTGCCGCGCCATGGTCGTGGGCAGTGGCAAACCCCGAGCACAAAGAGTTGTCGGCCGATCTGATTGAGTGGCTGGCTGAACCGGCATTCCTGGCAAAGTGGTCTCAAGCTCTCGGGCTACTCCCCACTCAGCCGAAGGTGCTGGGGCAGTGGACGGATGGTTCGGAGGCCGCGACCGCTAGTCGTCTCGTCTCAGTTGCGGTGGCCAAGCCCCAAGGCTCCTTATTGAAGGCCATCGGACCTCCACTGGCCGAGGCGGTGCAGGCAGTCATGACCGGTCGGCTAGACGCCGAGGCGGCTGCAGCTCAGGCTGTGTCCGATATAGACGGTTCCTAGTTCCGAGCATTCATCCATCTGAAGGTCGAGACACATTCCGTTGACTGAATACACGAAACGCAAGAGCCACCTGACCGCCCTTCGAAAGGCCGCGCTCGCGGCAGCCGACGCTTCGGCTGCGGTGCGGCAGCATCTGAGCCTGGAGAGCCAGGTCCTTCATGCGGGCGATCGCCGTATAGATCTTCACCCAAATGGGAAGATCTACGTGATTGCCATTGGGAAGGCCGCACCCGCAATGGCCTCGGCGAGCTCTGCCCTGCTTAAAAGAAGAGTGACGGAAGGGCTGGTCACGGAACCGCGATACCCGGGGATCGAGGGCGGCGGCCCGAAGGCCAAGCTGTCCCGGGCTTTTCAGTCGATCGTGACGGAGCACCCGCTACCCGGCCCAGGCAGTCTGGATGCTGGCGTCACCGCAGCCGCCCTGTTGGCCGAAACCGGCGAAGACGACCTTGTGCTGGTTTTGGTCTCTGGAGGCGCTTCGGCCATGATCGAGCTACCGCTTCGAGGGGTTAAGCTGGAGGAGCTTCGAGTTACTAACCAACTGCTTTTGGCATCCGGAGCGCCCATCGAAGAAGTCAATCAGGTACGTGGGGCGCTCTCGCAACTCAAGTCTGGCGGGCTGGCCCGGCTTGCGGCTCCCGCGCGAGTGGTCTCTCTCATTCTCTCCGATGTAGTCGGTGATCGTCTCGGCTCGATAGGTTCCGGGCCAACCGTGGTCCGTAAG
Organism: Anaerolineales bacterium; assembly: GCA_048054495.1. Classification (GTDB taxonomy): domain Bacteria; phylum Chloroflexota; class Anaerolineae; order Anaerolineales; family E44-bin32; genus JADFRG01. The sequence goes on along the minus strand of JBGMQN010000071.1, from coordinate 40,069 downwards.
CGCCGTCCAGAGCAAGCCGTACAAGTCCTGCGAGAGTACGGAATATGGGAGGCAGTACCGATGGCTATCCGGGAGGCGCTTGAAAGACCCCGCTCAAAGCCATCGCCCGCGCGCCGACCGATCCATGTCCTCGTGGGCTCCAATCGAGTGGTCCTTGAGGCCGTGGCGGAGAAGGCCAGGCAGCTCGGTTTTAGGCCCAAGATCCTGGCAGGGAACCTACGCGGGGAAGCCAGAGTTGCCGGTTGGCATCTGGCGTCGCGCTTAAGCGCGGCCGACCCCGGCGACTGCTTGATCATAGGAGGAGAGACCACGGTCAGGATTCGAGGGGATGGGCTTGGGGGTCGCAATCAAGAGCTTGCTCTCGGAGCGGCCACCGCGTTGGAGGGGGAGAGCGGGTTCGCACTGATGTCGCTGGCCACCGATGGCGTCGACGGTCCGACCGACGCGGCTGGGGCCCAGATCGATGCAAAAAGCATTCAGCGCGCGAAAGAGCGAGGTTTTCACCCGGACGCGGCGCTGGCGCGGAACGACGCCTATCCACTGCTCGATGCGATCGGAGCATTGATCAAGATCGGGCCGACGGGTACGAATCTGAACGATATCGCCCTCGGACTCAAATACCGCGGTTAGAATCCCGACCCGGAGGACCAAGAATGCCCATAACCTTTGGAACCGATGGCTGGCGGGGAGTCATCTCGGATACCTTTACTTTCCACAACGTGCGTCTCGTGAGCCAGTCAATTGCGGACGCGGTTGCGGCAGATGAATGGCTTAACGGGACCTTGACTCCGGATGCGCGACGAGTGGTTATCGGGTTTGACACACGCTTCCTCTCCGATAGGTTCGCGGTCGAGGCGGCACGCGTCTTGGCTGGGAATGGCATCAAGGTGTATTTGACCAGCGCCGACGTTCCGACCCCCTGTATTTCGTATGCCGTGCGTCACCTGGGCGCGATCGCGGGCATCATGATCACCGCCTCACACAATGCACCGCGCTACAACGGGCTCAAGCTCAAGGCCGCCTACGGAGGCGCCGCCGCTAGGGAACAGTGCCGCCGGGTCGAGTTCTACTTCAACGATAACGAATCTCGCGGTCGGGGTCCGAACCTGATGGACTACGGGCAAGCGAAGGAAACGGGATTGATCGAACGTTTCAATCCCACTTCGATCTACCATGATCACTTGCGCTCCCTGATCGATTTCGATGCTATTGCCGAAAATCCTCAGCACCTTGCGGTGGATTCCATGTACGGATCCGGTCGCGGTCAGATCAAGGGAATCCTCCAGGGAACGGGTTGCGAAGTAACGGAGGTGCGAGGGGAGATGAACCCCGGTTTCGGAGGTATTCACCCCGAGCCCATCGCTCGCTATCTGGGAGCGCTGGCTGGATGCATCGCGGCAGGTCACGGTGAGCTTGGTCTGGCTACGGATGGCGATGCGGATCGAATCGGAGCCATGGATGGGCGGGGAGAGTTCGTCGATCCTCACCGCCTGATGTCGTTGGCGTTGAAATACCTGGTGGAGCACCGGGGTTGGAGCGGCAAAATCGTCAAGACCGTATCGACGACCCAGATGATCAATCGGCTCGGCAAAAAGTATGGTCTGGAGGTCATAGAGACCCCGGTCGGATTCGACCACATCGCCGATTGTATGCTCCGCGAAGACGTACTTATCGGCGGCGAGGAGTCTGGAGGTATATCTTTCAAGGGCCATATCCCGGAGGGCGATGGAATCCTCATCAGCCTGCTGGTATTGGAAATGGTTGCCTCAACTGGATCGACGTTGAAAGATCTGGTCGATGGGCTCCTGAAGGATGTTGGGCCCTCGCACTACGGGCGACTGGACCTGCGGCTGTCGCGACCGGTTCCCAGGGAACAGCTCTCCGCGCGGCTCCTTGACGGCGCTCCAGAGGCTATCGGTAAGCTCCAGGTGGAGCGCGTTAGCAACCGGGATGGGGTGAAATTCCATATGGACGACGATTCCTGGCTGCTCGTCCGACCCTCCGGAACGGAGCCGCTGCTCCGTGTTTACGCTGAGGCTCGCGAGCCCGGAGCCCTCGAGTCTTTGCTCGAATACGGCCGTCAGGTGGCTCAAGCGGACTAGACTCTCTTCCCATTTCTTATGCATATGCCCCCCATGCTATAATGCCCGCGATCGGGCAATCGTTATGTTTCAACGCCTACGCGACCTCATTTCGGGCGCAACTCAGCCCCAGTCACCGACGGCCCCCGCAGCACCTCAGCAAGGGGCCGCTGAGGCAACTCCCCCCCAACCTACTACAGACAGCGATCCATCCTCGCTTGAGAACCCTCAGGAGTACTTGGAGCGTGTTCAGGGCAAAATCAATAAGCTGGCCGAGGAGTTTGCCACGGGTGAGATAAACCGCACCCAATTTCAAGAACTGTATGACCACTATCGCCGCGAGCAGCAGACTGTGAAGCGGTACGTCGAAATGTCGCCGGACTCAGAGGAATGGAAAGCGGCCACCACCGAAGGCAAGAGTATAGTCATCCGCCAGAAGAACGTGGCAAAGGTGCTTGGGTATTCGGTCTATGATAACGATTCCGGTATGCCACTCAACACCATCGGAGAATTCCAGATCGAGGCGGAACTGGCCGTTCCGATGCTTTCTTCCTACCGGGCCGCCACAAAGGAGATCTTCGGCGCGGGCATGCAGTCGACTCAGATCGAAGGCGGGCGGTGGCTTGCCTATATGCCGGGAGAGTTCACGACCCTAATGACCTTATTTTCGACGGATCCCGCCACCGATCAGCTGGAATCGCTCGAGGAACTTCATCTGCTATTTGAGCGAGCCAACCGAACCTTGCTAGGCAACCCACCCGTCGATCCGGATGAACTCGTATTTCCCCATAAGTATTTTCTCGGTCGTCACCAGTAGCCTTTGAGCAGCATTCCCGTCCTGAAGGTAGTCGTCGCAGGCAACGGCAACGTCGGTAAGACGTCGCTGATTCGGCGCTTCTGTGAAGGGAAATTCGAACAGACCCGCGTGGCCACGATTGGGGTCGATTTTCAGACACAGACTGTGGATCTGTCCGGACAAACCGTCAAGCTTTCGATCTGGGACATGGCGGGCCAGGATCGCTTCCAGATAATACGCGCGGGCTTCTATCGCGGGAGCCGAGCCGCAGCCCTTGTATACGACGTGACGGAACCCGAATCCTTCATTAGCCTCGCCCGCTGGAGGGACGAGATTCTCGAGGCGGTTGAGCAGCAACCGTTCATCGTGGTGGGCAACAAGATTGATCTGGAACGCACCCAACGGCCAGAGCAAGCGCAGGAATTTGCCAACTCTCTCCAGGCCCCATATCTGGAGACCAGCGCGCTGGACGGAAACGGCGTCGCGCAGCTGTTCGAAACGTTGGCCAAGCTCAGCCTGCCAGACTAACCTAACGCTGAAATTGAAATCGAAAAGGGGCCGCGCATGGCTGCGCGGCCCCTTTTATGATTCGCTATTCAATCAGCTTGCAGGCGTGGTTCTCGACCGCAACCTTCTGGTGAGGAAAATCGCCGCCAGGAATATTGCCGCCAGGCCCACCAGTCCGGGCAGTCCGACATCATCAGCAAAGCCGGCCACGGGGAGCTCCGTTGGATGAGGTGTGGGCGACCCGGCCCCGCCCGCGATCGCCAAAGCGGTCTGCGTCATCTGGGCCGCGGCGGTGGCCGTTAGGGGCGCCACCGTTGGCAACGTCGTAAATGGGGTAGGAGTAGGTGTGTCGGTTGGCAGCACAACCACCTGAGTCGGCACCGGAGTATCCGTGTCAATGGGCGCAGGTGTGAATGTCGGAGGCGGCTCCGTGGGTATTGGCGTAAAATCCGCTGCCTCCGCGGTCTGCGTCAGACCAAGCGCTACAGCCGTATTTGTGAGAACGATACTGGTCGGTTGCTGCAAGGCAGCTTCGCGCTGCCGTGGCTGCAAGACCAGGGCGTAGACCCCCAGACATATGAGACTCAGCACGATCAAGCCCCCGAGCCCAGCGGCCGCAATTACAAAGGTGCGATTCTCATCGTCCTCGGGCAGCCCCCCAGTAACTTCAAAGTCTTCTGCCATAATTTCCTCCCCTCACGCCCAAGAAGATCCGCGTGAACGCGACACAACGCGATCGGGTACGCCATAAGTTGCAAGTTCCGAACCATGTTCCATCAAGCAATCACTTCCAGGTTACTCAGCGGCACGGCGACAGAGCCAATTCCCTCCAGCTCGATCATCGCGCTGCGCGCCAATATGCCGCTTGGGAAGGACTCGACCCCCGGCATCAAATGCAGCAAGCTTCCGACCGCCCCGACATGAGGCGCTCTCAAGGCCCGCACTCGCACTCCAGGCACCAGTTGCACGATTCGTTCCGGACTCTTAAGGTCCTGCGTGGCAGGTAGCGGTACCAGGATTTCGGGCTGTTGGGGCTTATAGGGTTCCAGCAGCGACGCTTCCACGTTCGCTTCCCTTCCCGCATTGGTGCTCAGCAGGTCGTAGGTCGGGGAGTTCATCGGGATTGCCCCAAAACCCTCCGTCAACAAGATCGGGTATGGCATGTGCAGTGCGGTGGGAATGAGCTCCGACGCCATACTTCCACATACCAGGCCGCGGATGGGAATTTCCGTGGCTTGATGAAGGGATTTGGGATTGTCGACGACACCTACCAGTACAACCGCGCCTCGAAGAATCATGTCGAGTTCGCTAGGCTCCAACCGCGCACTCCGGCTTTCACCCACGTCACGCAATACTCCCCATCCCCGGCGACCGTTTCCCCATGCTCCTTGGACAAGCGCCCCGACGGCCGAGATGATGATCGAGCTCGCGCCATCCGAGGCGGTGACCTCCCCCGGCACCCCTGCATGAACTGCGCGCGCCCCTTCGCGAGCCTCAAACAGCACTCGGCCTCTGGAGAGGGAAAGCACCTTGCCATTGGCTGGGGCACGTACCGTACGCCTGGCGATCCCGACCGGGCCCGCCAACACTTGGCCCGCCTCCACGTCGCTCCCCGGGTCCACCCGCAGCAGGCGCGCCGCCTCCGCATCCGAAACGCCCAAGGCGGAGGCCAGATCGAGAAAGTGATGTTGCGGCTGCGGCTGCACTTCGCCGATCACATCCGTCGACTGCACTTTCTCCCTTACCCTGACGGTCAAAACACCGTGTCCGTCGAGCTTCCGCTCGCGCTGCACCCTTGTCATGGGCAGAATATGTCTGATACGCGGCAGATGATTGGCGATCATGATTTAGCTCTGGAGCATAGCTCCAATATCGTAGAGCCACTTCTGATTGAGCTCTCTACGACGTTCGGGATCTTTGGACAATTCGATCGGCCGGCCGCGCGCGTCAATAATGACTCCTAACGCCCCTCCCGTAATTCGCAGCGCTCCTGCCTTGCCTCGTCCGCCAAAACCTACGTCAAATCCTTTTTCCGGCCTCAATGTCATGCGAGCATGTTCACCCTGGCGAAGTGGAAGCAGGACAAGCTGGCCGTAGCGAACGATTCCTTCGATCGGCTCGCCGCCGCTCTCAGGATCGATGCGGATGCGGAGCACCTGTCGGCCCGGTCGGCCCCGTCCAACCGGCGAAACAACCGTTCCCAGGCTGACGAAGCTGCCGGACTCCAGCACCTGAACTGTGATCATCGGCAGCAAGCTCGCCGCAGCACCCACCGCGGGAATTAAGTTATAGGGATCCAGCACCAAGGTGGTAATGCCGCGCGGTTGAACGGCGTCCAGCAGCGCAAGCGCTGCGTATCCAGGCCGAGGAGCGCGAGCGATCGCCCCGCCACTGGCGATGATGGGTTCCAGAGGCGGCATCAATTCGGAGGAGGCACCCTCCGCCCAGTCGCCTCTGGAGAGCGAAATGCCAGCTCGAACCAGTTCCCTGAGAAGCGCGTATTCGATATGGAGATCGGACAGCTGCGCGGGAATCGTGCCAGGGTAAATAGCTTTGTTGAAGATGTAGTCACGTACATCAGCCTCTGAGAGATCCGTGGGGAGCCAGCGAGAAACATCGGAAACGGATGCGTAGCGAAGGAGACCCGGGAGGGAAATCCCAAGACCCAGGTCCGAGTGCACCTTGCTGTTTAGCTTGCCATCAAAAGCCGCCGCCACGGTTACATGAGCCGCACCGACATCGATCCCCAATACACCTTTATCAGGGTCGTACACCTGACTCAGGTAGCGCACCACGCGATTGAAGGCGTCCGCTGTGAGCATTGTGTATCCGCCAGACCATCCGTTGAGGTCATCGAATCCAGCGATGCGCTGCGAGCGAAGTTTATTGACGATCTCAGCAAGCTTCAGGCGCGCCGGTCCGAGCTCTTCCTGCTCCAGGTCGGGACGGATATTCGGCACCACCGCCACCGCCGAGCTGTTCTGAAAATGCTCCATTACCGCTGCTCCGAGGCTGGTGTTACCTGCAAATACAAGCGCGGGGCGCCGAGCGGTGGGGAGCAGACTCGTGGCCAGACTCACCGTCTCGATCTGTCGAACTACGCTGGCGGTAGCGCCGCCGTCGGTGCCACCCACCATCAGGATGAGATCCGGCTTCGCGGCGAGTATCACATCGATTTGCGCCTCTTCCCGCCTTCGATCCATCAGGCCGATCTCGTCTACTACATTCAGGTAAGTTGAGCTAGCGAGTCGACGGGCGCTTTCTATCGAAACGCCAGGCATGAGTCCAACCAGCACCGTCCGAACAAGGGGCCCGGCGGAAGCAGTAGAGACAAATGCATCCACCCCGGCTCCGCTGGCGGTGGTGGGCATGACGAGCGCTTCGGATTCGTCGAAAAAGGGCCTTCCCGTGATCTCACTCACTTCGTCCAGGGCGACCTGCATGCCCTCTCGAACATCGAACAGCGGTGCCCCAGCCGTCGATGACGCGCGACCCGTGGCCACCATTCGGTATCGCCCGTCCACCACGTCAAATAAGCTAGCGCGAGTGTTTACCGTTCCCACATCAACGGCCAGCAGGGTATCAGCCTCAAGTATCGTGCTCATGCTTCTATCCGATGCTGCCTATCACGCCCGTAACTGTGTCCCAGATGAACTGCACCCGTTCGCCAAGAACGATCAGCGTGGCTGCTACGGCTCCGGCGTACATCACCCCGAATGTCACCGCGATGAATCCCTTGCCGATTCCCCTCAGCATCGTCAGCGGACCTGGGATGCTTGCACCTGCGACAACGACAAGCGGCGCCTCCCCTTCCCCCCGCCGGACGGTGAATCGAAAGTAAAAGAGCGCGGCAATCGTGCCAACGAGCATGATGATGACATTAAGCAGGCGCTCCAAGCCTGATTCCCCGGTGAGTTGATTGATGACGGTGGGGTTCAAGGAATCCATCGATTCCAGCGTTAGCGGAATGAGGCTTCCTGTTATTGCACCCCCCACGATGACTGCCGCACCGACTCCTACCAGCAACACCATGGAGATCGTGCCGTAACGAGCGGTTGACGGAGCAACCTTCAAGAAAAGCAAGAGGACCAGGATGAGCGGAACGATCACGGTGACGATCAGCTGGGGGTCTGCCAAACCCGTGAGGCCCGCTTCCAGGACCGGTTTGACCAACCCTGGTATCAACACATTGTGCACCGCAACCGCTCCCACATAGCCGGCAGCCACCCCGATCAATAAGTGCATTGCGAGCTTGAAGAACGGGTTGTCGCCTATCAAGTAACTGAGAACCATGATGGTCAGCAGTGAAGCTATGAAACTCGCGATCAGGTCTGCAGTATCCATGGTTCTACGCCAGGCTCCGGCTTCTCCACCAAATTAGAAGGCCATAGCCTATACCCGCGAGCAGCACGAACTCGGCCGCCAGCATCGCGGTGCCAAATGCGTCCCAGCGCTCCTGCGCGAGGCCGCGGCGGCCGTTGCGTAGCTCGTAGGCGGCAGCCGCCGGCAGCCCCGACAGAATTCCACCTACCTTGGGGTCGTCGCTCTCAAAGTAGGGTCGAATGAGAGGCTCCGCGCCCGCGGACAGCACTACCACCAGCGGTGTGTCGCCCATGTTGGGGCGGGCCTGTTCCGCCCATACGCGTGCCGACTCACTATCGGCAGTAATAACGGCCACCATGCCGAAGTCCGAGAGAGCTTGAACTTGATCCAGCACAGGCGTATCCCAGGCGGTGAGGCCGGCCACCTTCAGCTCTTCGGGCAGCGCAAATCCCTCGATTACGGCCTCGCGTGGATTGACCGCAAAGAGCTGCACCGCGGTCGGTCCTCCAGACAAGTAGCCCAAATGCACGATCCCCTGGCCGTTTTCGTAGTCGTAGCGATCAACATAGGGATCCGTCGCGCGCATGGCTAACGCGGGTCCCGTTGGGCGAGTAGACATACTCGCAAGGGGCAGCCCTCGGGCCATCATCTGATCCAGAAATGCCCCAGAAACCGCCTCGAGCTCACCGGCATACCCGGGCTCGTAATCGAACACGACAAGCACCGGCTGCTCTCCCGGCAGTTGCTCCACCAGATCGAACAGCGCCCCGAGTTCTCGGGGCTCGAGACCGGGCAGGGCGAAGCTGGGCGCGCCTGTGACAATGGGGAGCGAAACGGCCACCAGAACAATGGCCCCAATGGCCCAGCGGAAAACCGCCAACCGAGTCCTGCGCTTCGGCTTGGCCGGCGCTTCTCGCTCTTCTTCATCGACCAAGCGATGAAGCAACTCTGCCTGAGCGTATTGGCGCTCTGAAACTTCGAGCTGCATAGAACCGACGCTTGAGGTGCGCGGCATCGCCACAACGGGCTCAGCGAGCAGAACGCCGCTCAGCCCGGCAAGCGGTCCCACCGATTCGACCGCTTGATCATCTTCTGATTCGATTTCGACGACGGACCGAAAGGTCTCGACCGGACGCATAGCTTCCAGCCAATTCGGGAGCGTTGCCGGGGCCAGGTCCGGTGCGGCTCGGGGTGGCTGCTCGTCTTCGAGGGGCTCGATCTCCCCCAACCAATCGGGCAGACCTAGATCGCCCAATTCGACGTCAGCAGATTCGTCCGCCCCACCAATCAGAGCTGGGACATGTGGAATCGCCTCCGCACCCTGATCTTCCGCACCCTCGAGCCAGTCCGGAGACTCCGATGCGGGCTCTGGTTCACCTGCGGGCCTGAGATCAGCTGAGCGCGGCAGGTCTGTCTGCTCTTCTTGAGTTTCGTCTGCCTGAGTCGCCGCAGCTCTCAGGGCCTGCTCTGGTGCAGGTTCATCTGCGGGCCTGAGATCACCCTCCGGCGCTGGGTCTGTCTGCTCTATTTGAACCTCGTCTGCTTGCGTCGCTGCCGCTCGCAGGGCTTCCTCCGGTGCCGGTTCCCCGGAAGCCGAGATATCTTTCGGTTCCTCTGCCTGCTTTTCTCTAATGCGCTGCAGCCACTCCGGAACCTGCTCATCGGCCTGCCCCGGTAGCTCTGCATCAGCCCTCAGCCGATCGAAATCCAGCTCGGATTCTGACTCCGAAGGAGCCGCCTCACCCGAGTCTGAATCAGTGGGTTGCGCCTCCGCCTTTTCCCGCATGCGGTCAAGCCAATCTTCCGCATGCTCGGAGTTTCCGCCCGCCTCGAGCGGCTTGAGGCGCGCCCCACAGTGCACACATTCTTCGGCTTCCCCAGGATTGGGTTTGCCGCACATCGGGCAGCGAATTTCTTCCACTAGTCAGGATCCATAAGGCCTATCGGAACCCAGCAATACCCGCAAGCCGGTTGTCGTTGCCCCGAGGGCAACCCCGAGCGCGATCCCACGCGCTCCCCCGGCCGACCACACCTGTGAAATCCAGGCTCGCAGATCTCGCATGACGACTGTTACCGGTCCCTCCGTCACTGCCGGTCCCGTTCCAAACATGACAAGCAGTGCGGTTGCTAAGAACAGAATACTGAAGGCGTCCCGCCGCCGGGTCACCAATCGGAACCCGGCCACGAGCAGTATCACTGAGAGAAGAGCCATGAGTCCCGCTTCGAGCGGAATCTGGAAGTACCTAAAAATAAACAGCGCAACCGGATTATCCGGTCCAAAGGACAGAGCCAGGATTAGCGTGACCAGGAATGCCAGGATAAGAACCGCGCTGTAGATCCAGCCCTCCTCCGTCAGACTCAGCTTGCGCCAGTGCACCTGTACCAGGTTCGCCAGGCCAACCAGCAGGGCGGCCGCGGCCAGGAGCGCCGCCCACCGCATGAATAGCAAGCGGATATTTTGGATGAAATCGAAATTTACAAAGTAGCCCAACAGGACAAAGATCCCTATGGCGGCCGCCACCGCAGCCCACAACGCAGAGATCCGGAAGAGCCTCATATCAGATCCTCGAAGGTAGCCATGATTACGCCCAGCAAGATCAGCACGATGAGACCAATCCGAATAATGTCCTGTGCTCGCAGGCTGGCCTTGTGCAGCTCCCCTGCCCCTAAATAGGCGCCACTGGCAAACACTTCTTCACCTATCAAAGGATTCCGTGCGACCGCGTAGAGCAAGGCTTGCGACTGGACCTCGTTGGTCCCGCCGATGACAAAGGCCCGCGCCCGCTCGCCAAACTCGGCTGCCAGACCGGCCTCGAAACCATAAAAGCCACTGAGCATGTGCACGGACACGTTCTCGTTGGAAAGTACGCTGGGTAAACCAGCGGCATAGGAAAAGGGGGTAGGCCCAAGAAGGCGGCCAGAAGTAGGGTCGTAGAGGTCAGAGGCACCCATCTCGCCGTAGGAGCTGCGCAGCGTATCGCGAGCAAGGATTGCCATGGCGCCGTCGCCCGCGGTAACCACCGCGGGGCGATCGCTCATGGAGGTCGCTCGAGCGATCCGCGTGAGTGCCGCTAATCCCGCAAAAGCGGGAGCGCTTTCAGGGCCAATTACGGAACCTGTGCCGAGAGATACATGGACGCGTTCGCCCGCTTCGACGGCACGCTCAATGGCCTTTCCCAGACCTTCAAAGGCGGAGATTTGCCGGAAAGTCGCGGGCCAGCGTCGGCTGATGGCAGCTGATCCCAGCATCAGCCCCAGGAATGCGAAGAGCAACAGCAAGCCCTGCAGATCGACGGCCGTCATGAGCCTTCCCTTAACTCTTGAATAAGCCCCTCTGGCTGCTCTAGCGAGCGCCCAACGTCGTTCAAGCCATCCCCAAGGAACGGTACGGCCATATAGCTGAGCTGCGCTAAGAACGTTGTAAAGGGGCCAGCGGCCTCTAGGATGTCCGCCACCAGCGAATCCAAACCCAGGTGGCGTAGCCAGACCACGGCACGTTGCGTGGTCTCTCCTCCGGCATCCACAGCGCGGCAGTATAGCACAACCGCCCTTTAACGCTACGAGCCCTCTTTATGGGGGGATTCTGCTGGAATATTTCCCGCGTGTCGGCGAACGGACCGGGGAATCTAGATTGATTTGCGACTGGGGGGAATGTTCCGCCAGCAACGATTGGATCGCTGCTTCAGCTTCCCGGCATCGCCCTTCGCCTATGTGTTGAAGGCGCACGTTGCTCTAATTCTCGATCGGACTTCACGGGGCCTGCTCCGTTGGCAGCGAAAATGTGATGCGAGTCCCGCGTTCTGCGCCAGTCTCGGCCCATATACTCCCCCCGTGCGCTTCGACCAGCTCCTTAGCGATTGCCAGGCCGAGCCCCACCCCTCCGGCTTCGCTGTCTGTTCGCGGTCGACTCTCGTCCCCGCGATAAAACCGCTCGAAGATATAGGGCAAGCTTTCCGCGCGGATGCCCTCCCCCGTGTCCCGCACTGTCACTTCCACCGTGCCATTTCGTTCCGTGGCCAAAATGCTTACCTCCCCACCCGATCCGGTATGGTCGATGGCATTGTCAAGCAGATTTTGAACGACCCGGCCGATCTTGTCGGCGGCCATCGGGATCAAGGGGAGTTTGCTGTAGGCCGGGGCGGTAAGCTCAACACCCTTCGCTTGCGCCCTGTGGGCTGCGCCTTCCATAGCAGTCTCAATGACTTCCTCGATCGAGCCTGGTGACCGCTCCATGAGGGCTGCCCCGCTGTCTAGGGTCGCCAATTCGACAAGGTCGTCCGTCAGGTTGCTCATTTGGGTGATCACGCGCTGGCTACGACGAATATAGTCGGCGGGATCCTCAACCACTCCATCCGCGATCGCCTCCAGCATGGCCCGCAGCGAGGACAACGGGGTGCGCAGGTCATGCGAGGCCCCCGCTATGAAATCCCGTCGCGCCTGCTCCAATCGTTCGGCCTCGCGCTCCGCCAGCTCGAGACGTTCGGCCATCGCATTGAAAGCCAGGCCCAGTTCCGCCACTTCATCCCGGCCCTCAACCGCCACTCGCACAGAGAAGTCGCCCACGCTCAGGAGGCTGGCCCCACGACCGAGTTCCTTGAGCCTCTGCGTTATGGAATTTGAAAAGAAGTAGCCGAACGACACCGCAACACCGCTGGCAAAAAACAACAGCACACTTGCAAGGGCCAGGTCGTGGGCGTTGATGAACATCAGGCTGGCCGCAAGCAGCACGATCACCAGACCGAAAAGTGCCGCCAGTACGTGGCCCACGGTCAAAGTCTGCGTGAGGCTGGTAGCGCGGCGCCACCAGCCCGTCTGAACCGACAGGAATCCTACGAGTGAAGCTCCTAGTCCGGCGACAGTAAACATGATCGCCAGATCGAGCAGCTCTTGCGGGCTCGGGCGCATGACCAGCACCGCCAGGCCCAACGTTGCAGCCAGCGCCAGACTGAGAGTGATTAGGAAGTTCAGTCTTCGGTCAGTCACTTCTCAAAACGATAGCCTACCCCCCACACGGTGATCAGGTGCCGCGGTGAAGAGGGCTCCGGCTCTACCTTCTCGCGCAGATGGCGCATGTGCACCGTCACCGTGGAAGGATCCCCAGAAAAATCTAGGCCCCAGACGTTGTCAAGCAGATTTTCGCGACTGAAAACCTGCCCGCGGTGGCTGGCCAGGAACCACAGCAGGTCGAATTCCCTGGCGGTCAGCGAAACCGGTTCGCCGTTCCTATGCACCTGCCTTGACTCGTAGGCAATTGTGACTTCTCCAAACGTCAACTCGGAGGCGGTTGGCTCTCCTACCCTTCGCAGCACAGCATGAATCCTGGACACGAGCTCGCGGGGGCTGAAAGGCTTGGGAATATAGTCGTCTGCCCCCCAGTCGAGGCCGCGGATCCGATCGCTTGTGTCTCCGCGCGCAGTCAGAATAATGATCGGGATACCGGATTGCTGCTGCACCTGCCGCGTGAGGGTGAGGCCGTCAATGCCCGGCAGCATGAGATCCATGACGATCAGATCAGGCTCCTGCTGCTCAATGGCATCCAGCGCGGCATATCCGTCGGCCGCCTCGCGCACACTGAAGCCCTCGCGCTCCAGGTATCGGCCAATAACCTCTCGAATGTTGTCTTCGTCCTCGACGACCAGGATGTCCTTTTGTGGGATCAAATCTCTCTCTCGAATGGGTTTATGGAGGGCTGTGCGGAGCGGCGCTGTTGGGTTTCACGCGGATCGCCATTCCAAGTTTGACTCTCAAAGCTTAAGCCTTTATTACCTCTATGTCTTCGGAAAACAGAACCCGCCCACAAGTCAGTGTGGGCGGGACCGTAGGCAATGCCAAAGCAGCGAATTTACGCGTGCGGATCGCCGCGGCGCGAGACAAAGTCTTCGACCAGCAGCAGCTGATCTCCCGCGCGCTGTATCGTGCGCAGTAATTCGCTCATGGATGAGACTTCCTCGATCTGTTCGGTAGAGAACCAATTTAGGAATCCCTGAGCCGCATAATCCCCCTCCTGCGTCGCCAATGCCTGTAGGCTATTGATTTGCTCCGTAACGGTCTTCTCCCAGTCGAGCGCCATCTGGACCGCCTGTTCCGCGGAGTCCACGTCCTGTGGGGCTGCCTCTAGCGCGGGGACCCTAACCTTTCCCCCGGCATCCAGTATGTAATGCACGAATTTCATGGCATGCGCGCGTTCCTCATCTGACTGGCGAAAGAAGAAGGCCTCCAACTCTGGAAGATCTTCGCCGGCGAAGTATGAGGCAAGCTGCAGGTATTGGTTGGAAGCGCCAAGCTCGCTTCCGATTTGATCGTTCATCGCCTGGTTTATCTTGTCGCTGATAAGCATTCGTACACCTTGGTCCCTTTCGTATGCAGGTCAATCATACCGCACCGAGGCAGCTCCTCGTTCGGGATCAGGGAGTCAACCCGACGTACTCCAGCGCGTACTGTGCATCCTGATAATACGGGTTGTATTCCAGAGCCTCGCGCCAGTCGGTGACTGCACTGTTGAGATCTCCAAGTCGGAATTTGGCCCAACCACGCCAGAGCAAGGATTCCTCGGCCTTGTAAGTCCGGAAAAGGGTTGCATCCGCCAGGTCAACGACGTCTTGAAACCGGCCCTGGTTGAAATAGGCGATGTACGGTCCAAACTGGTAGCGGGTGAATCGCCAGGGAAGTCCGAGCGCCAGGGCATTGTCGAAGGCCTGTGAGGCCTCTCCGTAACGCTTGAAAAAGACCAGGTTGGTTCCCAAATTGAACCAACCGTAGGGATCTTGCGGATCTGATTCGATCTCATCCTGAGCCGTCTCGAGTGCGGCGGCGCGATTGCGATCGAAATCCGCATCCTCGCCGAGGATGGATTGAATCCGGGCTTCATCCTGTGGCGGGTAGATATACATGTAGACCCGGTTAAATTGACGCCAGCCAACATCCAATTCTTCATATGAGACCGTGCGGTCCGCCCCGCCCGTGCCCGGATTCGTGTCCTGAGCGATAAAGCTCTGCGTCTCATCATCGTAGCCTGTCAACAGCACATAGTGGCCGGCCCAGCCGCCCCCGCCATCCCCCTCGCCCAGAATGAACCCCTTTTCCACGATCACCGGAAATCCGGCGGCAAGGAAACTCTTGAGCCGCTCGATGGTGCCGCCAACGCGAAAATCGGTGTTCAGCCAACCAGCTTGAGTGCGTACATAGAAGACCAGCTCTTCGATATTGACGTTCTTATCCCCTCGATCGGGCTTGAGCAGGTCTGAGATCGTGAACTGATCCCCTTCCCAGCCGTAAAAGCGCAGGCCCAGCGCCAGTGTGGCCGGCCCACAGTTGTTCCAGTCCTGGCCCTCCCACTCCGGCGGCGGCAGAGTGATGGCGGCCGGCAGCGCCGTGGGCGAGGGAGCCGGTGTGGCAAGGATCTCGCCTTGCCCAGGCTCAGCGGACCTCACGGCGCGGGTTGGCAAGACCAGCGGCTGGAAAGAATTCATCGACACGCTGGCGGGGGTGGGTAGCGTCTGGTAAGGCCGGATCCAGCCTCGGACGATCCCCGAGGCGGCATCCAGGCGCCATTCGAGCCGGAATTTCACTGGAGGGATCTGGTAGGCTAGCAGCAGGAGAGCCGCTGCCGCCAGCGCCCCGACTACAAACCACAGCACCCTCCTAAGGCGCTGGCTGCTCGTCACAAGGTGGCGATTATAACAAGGTGATTTGAGCTCATAATGCTCTCTTAAGGCTTGCTCACTAAAATTGCCAAGAGTATCGGTTGAGATGGATAAAGAAATGAGTGATCGCGATCTTGAACGCGCAAATAAAGAAGAGAGCGGGATGAGCCAGGAAAATCATGCGGAAGGCGAGCTGGAACCCACTCGCACCTCGTATGTCAAAGCCGCCGCTATAGGGACGCTGACCAGCATTCCGGTCCTGGCGTTGGGCTACCTGGCCGAAACCGTCGCCGGTCTGCCCTTCACTCCGTTCGATCTCTTTGACGGAATGGCTCGCATTCTGCCCGGCGCACTTCTGACGATCGGAATCGATGCGCTGGTCTCGGTGATCACCGTGCTTAATATCGGCCCAACCTCAGAGGTGGCCAAGACTGCTGAGCAGAGCATGGCCCTGCTCATGTTTGTGGCCATTGGCGGGGCCTTCGGAGTCTTGCTGCGCTGGCTGGGAAGGGACGATCTTCGCCAGCTAACGGGCTATGGAGTGCGGGCCGGGGCGGTGTTGTTTGGCGCGTTTTGGCTGGTTTCGGCCGCGGTCGGATTCGCTCAGGTGAACGTGCTGTGGATCGGATTGTGGTTTGCGATTCTGTATATGTCCTGGGGATGGAGCCTTGGATGGTTGATCCAGCGGGCAGGACCCGCCCTAGCAGGTGATCCAAGCTCCAGCCTATCAAGGCGCGAATTCGTGGGTCTGCTGGGCGGAGGTGTCGTCACCATTTCTGTTGGTTCCTGGGGAGTGGCATCGCTCCTGGAAAAGGAAGACCCGCCCGCGCCGGTTAGAGTTGAGATCCTGGACACCAGCACCTTAGCCGACTCACCCTCGGCGGAGGCTCTCGCCGCCCGCATCAGCCCGGCGCCCGGCACGCGACTCGAGATCACACCCAACCAAGACTTCTACCGTATCGACATCAACACCCGTAAGCCGCGCTTGGTTCCGGAGACCTGGCGACTGGAGCTGAAGGGCCTCGTGGATCGACCCTTGAGCCTCACGCTGGACGAGATCCGGGCCATGCCCCCTCTCAGCTACCACCACACGCTTGCTTGCATATCGAATCGGATCGGCGGAGATCTGATCAGCACGACCCGATGGACGGGTGTTCGCGTTCGCGACGTACTCGAACTGGCGGGCATGCACTCTACGGCAGAAGAGCTCTTCATCGAGGCTGCGGATGGCTTTTATGAGAGCGTTCCGATGTCGGACCTCATGGGCGACCGCACGATTTTCGCCTATGCCATGAACGGCGCACCCCTGCCAGAGGCAAACGGGTATCCGCTGCGAATCATTATTCCGCATCGCTACGGTATGAAGCAGCCCAAATGGATCGTGAATATGGAAGTGCTGGACCGCGAAGGTCGAGGCTATTGGGTCGAACGGGGTTGGAGCCCCGAGGCCTTCGTCAGGACGACCTCGGTGATCGATAACGTGGCCCCCGAAGCCACGGACGAGGAGAGGGGGACGGTCCCCGTAGGCGGCATTGCCTATGCAGGCGCGAATGGGATTAGCAAGGTTGAGCTGCAGGTCGATGACGGACCCTGGGCGGAAGCCGATCTGCGTGCTCCGTCTCTAAGTCCGCTCACCTGGGTCCAGTGGCGATATGATTGGCCCCGCGAGACCGGAAGGCACGTCTTCAAGGTACGGGCCTATGATGGGTTAGGAGAACCTCAGGTCCTCGAGTCGAATCCCGTGCGCCCCGACGGCGCTACCGGCATTCACCAATTGTCCGCCTCCGCCTAATTTAGCCGCTCCATTACATGCGAGGGCTACACAATATAGTCGCGCGACCGCCCTCTTCTGCGAGCGGAAATTGAATCGAGCTTGCGGGCCACCAGCTGTCTGTTCGCAGGAGGGCATGCTGGCTCATGCCGTCTTCGTTAGCTTGCGCGCGCGTAGACTACGACCTGCCAGATGAACGTCCTCTTATAGTAGACCCTCGCCAGGCCCACCTGATCGAGTATGCGCTGCACCCCCGCATCGGAGTGTATGAAGACCCGAAACGGGCTGCGGCCGATCCAGAAGAAGAGATTCATGAAGCGCAGTGCGATCTTGTTCCACCACACATCTCGCGGGTACACCACACCATACAGCTTGCTGGCACGGGCCGCGGAGAGACGCACCAACGATCTCATGTCATGGTAGCAGCAGATCACGCGGTCGAGGGTGACGACGTCGTGCGGTGGTAGGGATTCGGCCAAATCAACGAAGTCGCCGTGTCTGACCGCTACCTGTTCACTCCAGCCCAATTCACGGGCCTGGTCTTCCGCCGCCTCGGCAAAGGCAGTAGAAGCCTCCACCGCGGTCGCGGTGCTCGCCCCGGCGCTCAGCAGGGCGTGTTGGATTGCTCCCACTCCTCCGCCGATATCCAGCAATGTGCATCCCTCCACTCCCCGCTCGGTGAGCGCATCGATCAGCAGCTGAGTGGTCTCGGCCGGACCCTCCGTGCGGTATGCATGGATCTCGTTTTCCACGTCTTCGGCATTGAACTCACGTTCAATTCCCTCGCACTGGCAGCATTTCATAGCAGAGCATTATAGCTCTCACTTACTATCAGCAGCCCCAGGCGGAAACATGCTAGACTCAGCCCGCCGTGAAATTTGAGAGCGCACTGCTCATCATCCCTCCAAAGCCGGTGCAGGCCTTTGCCTATTCCTTGCGGGAGGAGTACGACCCCGATTCGTTCGCAAAGGTGCCTGCGCATTTCACGATCTTCTACCCTTTTGTACCCGCCGAAACGTCGGATGAGACGGCCGAGGTGCTTGGGCCGATTTGCGCCCAGCACTCCCCTTTCGATGTGACCCTTGAACGGTACGGGCAGTTTGACGAGGTCGTATTCCTCGAGCCCTCCGATCCCGAGCCGCTGATCGAGCTCTACCGGTCGCTGGCGGAGGCCTACCCGGACTACGCGCGAGGCGATTACCATCCGCATCTCACCCTGGGAAGGGCCAAGGATCCTTCCCAGATCCCGCTCCCAGACCCTCCTTCATTTGCATTTCAGGTCGACTCGATCCGCATCTATGTCGGATCGCCTGAAGATCAGACGGCGCCGTACATTCCTCGGCTGACGATTCCACTCGGTTGAATCGGGTCTTAACTCGAATCGCATAACCAGCATGGAAGCCATCTTTGAAATCTTCAAGGCCTACCTGATCCCGGGCTCATTTGAATTCCTGCTCATTGGGTTTTTCCTGGGAGTGGTACTGCTCTTTGCGCATCGCGACACACGGCTCTGGGGCAGCAGCTTGCTGGCCTTTCTGGCAGTGCTCTATTTCTTGCTCAGCTTGCCTTTGACCGCCCGAACCTTCGAGCGCGCATTGCGAGACGGATCTCAGCCCATTCGGACCGTCGAGGAAGCCGGAGGCGCGGAGGCCATTGTTGTCTTGGGAGGAGGAAGCGCCACGTTCCGCGCCGGCGGCAATGAGATCAACGAACTCAGCGGCGCCACTGCGCTGCGCGTGCTGGAGGGAGCGCGCCTCTACGACTTGCTCGATAACCCCGCGGTGATCGTGTCGGGCGGTGCAGACGAGCTGCTCGAGGCGTTGACGCCAGAGAGCATTCCCATGCAACAGGAGTTGCTGGACCTGGGAGTGGCGCCGGATCGGATCCGCTTGGAGTCTCTCTCTGGCAACACACTCGAGCAGGCGGAGCAGCTAAGCAAGCTGCTCGAGGCGAATGAGATAGAGGACTTCATTCTGGTCACCTCTCCCATCCATATGCGGCGCGCACTGGCCACGATGCGCGCGCAGGGGCTCGATCCAATACCGTCTCCATCTAGCCAGCATTCGGAGGGACACATCGTGGAGCGAGGCGGCCTGCTCCCGCACCCGGGTGCCCTGCGGGCCAGTCACGCGGCCATTCGCGAAGGGCTAGCGACGCTCTTCTACTGGCTCAACGGTTGGACCGACCCACCCTGGGCGCCTTAGAGTTAAGCCGGCTCACTGGATCGAACAGCCCACCCTGGGCTCCATAGAATTCGGTTTGGTCTTCGGGAAGGCCCGGGCACAGCTTATTGCTCGCTGGACTCGTTCGGCCTGCTCCCCTTAGAATTCACCCGAAGTGACAAATCTTGAGAAGGCTGCGGCGCTAGGTCAGCCCTCCTTAGTGTGGAGGGCGGGTCAAGAGCGCCGGTTGCGTATGATCCTGGAGGCGGCCGCCGGCCGGGAGCGCGGCTGGGTGCTCGACAACGGCTGCGGAATTGGTGCTTACCTGGAGCGGCTCACTCCACTCGCGGAGCGCGCCATCGGGCTGGAGTTCGATATCGATCGCGCGACTGAAGCTCGCGGTCGTCTGCTTGAGTCGCGCGATCGATCGTTGCAGGCGCTGTACGCTCGCGATCGCCCGTTGGAGGTCCTGTCCACTCGCGGCGAACGGCTTCCCTTCCCGGACTCGGTGTTTGATCTCATCCTCTCGCATGAAGTCATCGAGCATGTGGATGACGATCGAGCTGCGGTGACAGAAATGGTGCGCGCCCTGCGCCTCCCTTCGGAAGAGACACCGGGCGGGCGCCTCGTGCTGTTCGTACCCAACCGGGGCTACCCATTCGAGACCCATGGGATTTATTGGCGGGGCAGGTACAGATACGGCAACATTCCGCTGGTCAACTACCTTCCGACCTCGCTGCGCAACAGGCTTGCTCCCCACGTACGCGTCTACACCGGCCGCGATCTCGCGCGGCTTTTTGAAGGGCTGCCGGTCCGCATTGCTCAACGGAGTGTGATCTACGGCGCCTACGACAACCTCATCGCCCGCTGGCCCACGCTCGGCCGCTCGTTGCGGACCGCGCTACAATTTCTCGAGCGCACTCCGCTGCGCGCGCTTGGCCTCTCCCACTTCTGGGTGCTCGAACGAACGTAAATGGAGACCCCCACGAAATCTGCTAACTGGACCCCCGCGATCGCAGTCACGCTATTGATATTCCTGGTTGGATTCGAAAAGTGGCGGCTCGGTGGCCGCCACTTTCGTTGTCTAGAGGTCGGTAGGCCTGCTCAGAGACTGGGGATCAGGCCCGCTACAAAGTAGCCGGCGGCCAGAAGCAGCCCGGTAAAGAAGTGTAGGAACACGGTGTTGGCATTCGCAGGGATCAGCCGATACGGGAAACCGTGATGCCTGCGTAGGGTCTTGAACGCACTCCACGCCATTGGGATTGTGAGCAGCCCGATCAGCGTGGCCAGCGGCATGATGCCCAGTGCCGCCCCCAGAACGATCGTCAAGTAGGCCGCCGTGATCAGTACTGCATAACCGGT
The DNA here is from genome assembly GCA_048054495.1 of Anaerolineales bacterium. Taxonomy (GTDB): domain Bacteria; phylum Chloroflexota; class Anaerolineae; order Anaerolineales; family E44-bin32; genus JADFRG01. Next base: position 19,424 of record JBGMQN010000071.1, on the reverse strand, counting down.
TACCGCTGCATCCGTCGACATGCGGGTGATCAACGTACGTTTGCCGGCCTTCTCGTCCCACATGCGATCCGGGATCTCATTGATGTAGAGCACGGCTGCAATCAGGATTCCGACCGGTATCGAGGCGTACAGGGCCGCGGTGCTCAGCTGCTGCGTTTGCACCCAGTAGGCGCCCAAGACCATGACCGGGCCAAAGCCCAATCCAATGGCGATCTCGCCCACCCCATAATGAACGAGACGTATGGGGGGCGCGGTATACAAGAAACCGAGCAGGAAACCCGCCAGGCCGAATATCAGCAGCTCTGGGCCGGTCAGGGCCAGCAATATGAGCCCAACGACCGTACCGGCAGCATAGAGCCCCCAGGCCAGATTGCGGAGGCTTGTGGGTTTGACCAGGCCACGCTGGATCAGCCTCGATCCGCCCGCGAAGGGGGTAGGCGTCAGATTGGCCTCATCTGCCCCACTCGTATGATCGAAGTAGTCGTTCATCACGTTGGTGCCGAGGTGGAAGAACGCGGCCCCAAACAAAGCCAGCAGAAACAGCCCGAAGCTGAAGAACCCATCGTTCCAGGCGATCACCGTTCCAAGCAAGACCGGTACCAGGGTCGCGGTCAGGAAGGGCAGTCGTGTAGCGTTCACAAATAACGCCCAGAGTGAAGGCTCCGGGGTCTCCTCCCGGATGTGCCAGCGGACACGGTATTCGCCGTTGCGCCGCTCGGTAACCGCCTCCGCTCCGACGATATCGCAGAACCCTTCGATCAAGCCGATCTTGAACCCTTCCAGCAGACCGTTGTCCAATTTGAGCACGAAGTGATCCGGCGCGGACTCAACGATCTCGCTCGCGCCAAAATCGTTCAAAAAGTAAGGATGCACCTCGGTGCAGAAAATCTCCATCATCTTCTGCGGCCGACCTTGAAGCTGTTTGACCAGGTTTCTGAAGATGCTGGCCCAGCGGTCGACGGAGGCCACGGTGATCTCTTCCACCATCGAACCGTCGCCATCTCCCAACTCGCGATCGATGAACAAGACCGCCTCATTGAAGGGGCCCATGGGCGTATCTTCATCGGAGTCCATCTGCTTGAAGTCCGGCGCTCCAACCGTCTGCTCTAGTCGCTCCCACCTTTCGGCACCCAACTTGGGGCGATAATTTCCGTAGATCATCTGCCATGAAAGCGCCTTGACGGTTTGCTCTTCAATCGATTTCATCACGTCATCCTTTGGCAAATTTCGGATCCAGGCGGCGCATCCAGCCGCAAAAGGACAAGCCCGTGCCTCGCAAGCTCAGCCCCTTGCCTCGCAAGGACAGTCAATCTCCAATGTGAAACCTGGGAGGCCTCGCTCGGAGCCATCAATGCTCCTGGTTCCCTGCTTCCCCTTGCGCGCTCACTTCCCCCACCACGCGTACGTCAACCGGCAGTCCGTCGATCTCACTCGGCACGATCTCATCTTCAGCGAGCGCGCTCAGCGGCAGCTTTTGTTCGACCATCACCACGAGCATCAGCTCCGATTGTGAGCCTTCTCGATACCCGACCCCCACGGCCACTACATTGGGTTTGGCCAGCAAGGCATCGGAGTGAGCGCGCGATATCTGACGCGCGCGCTCGAGCGCCGGATCCGTACTCACAGCTCGATCCTCAGCGCGGCCAGCACTTCCCCTATAGGATTGAAGATTGTGGCTTGATTCGAGCCTGCGTAGAGAAGGCCCACTGCCTGCAGCGAGTCTCCCGCAACCAGCAGCGAGCCCGAATCGCCCCCTTGCGACATGGGGCTGCTGACGATCTGGCCCTCGAAGCGCGCCTTGCGACCCTCTCCGTAAGTGACGTCGATGGTTGCTTCGAGCACGGTGATCGTGCCTGTGGTGAAGGCGGTCGTCCTGCCGGACTTCCTTACCGCCATGCCGAGCGTTGGCTCCGCTACGCCACTGACCTCTCCGATATCTAGGACCTCATTGAGCAGGTCGCCGTCGTCCACTGGCCGCGCAACGGCCGCGTCCACCTGGTTGACGGCCGCCGGATCTTCCCGGATGGGCACAAGTCTCGAACGGGAGGCCAGGAGGCGGGCAACGAAGTTAGCCGCGTCCGCCACCCACTTTGCGACTCCGCAATCGGATGGCTCACCTGTGAATTTGATGGGGATGAAGCGTTCGAGTGTCGCCAGGGTATCGGAATCCACGTTTCCACCGTCGATCGGACCCGGCTGAAGGATCGCATCTCCCAGCCCGGCATCGTTGCTGTTGGCGAGCACATGGTTGTTCGACAGGATCAGCCGCTCATTGGTTGCCGCATCCCGCACCACGGTTCCCAGAGTGCCGGCGGTGATCTGATAGTGGCCGATGCTGATCCCGCCCGGAGCCGGGCGCCAGCGATCGGTTCGTTCCTGGAGCGCTCGGATTTCTCCAACCTGGACTACGTCTGTCGAAACGCCATCCAAAGTCGTAGGTACCAGCTCATGTGGCGCCAGGGAGGATTTCGGCAGCTTCACTCGCACCAGGGCAACGACGCACAGATCCGCCGTGCGCCGTCCAGCCTTCTCTTTATAGCCGTAGCCTACCCCTACAACGTTGGGTTTGGAGAGGATGCTGTGCTTCGACAGCTCCTTAGCTCGTTTGACCTCCTCGACCACCGCCATTTCACCTTTCCTCTATCGGAATCCAGACACGATCCAGCTCACCGCCGTATGCCGCCCGCGGGCGAATCAACCGCGCTTCCGCAATCTGCTCCAGAATGTGGGCCGTCCAGCCGCCCACCCGCCCAACGGCGAATGTGGGCGAGAACAGTCCGGTCTCCATGCCCACGCCATGCAGTAATAGAGCCGTGTAGAACTCGACATTGGTCTTGATACTGCGATCCGGTTTCAACTTTGCAAGCACGTCAAGCACTACATCTTCGACCGCGATGGCATCGTCATACAGTGCGGTGTCGCCGGCGCCTTCAAACAGCTTCACTGCGGCGGCTCCCAGCACGTCTGCACGCGGATCTCGAACCTTATACACTCGGTGCCCAAATCCCATGATTCGGCCGCCACCCTCCACTACATCACGCGTCCAGATCTCGGCCTCCTCTTTAAGCTCCTTGCCAGAGGCGTCCGCCCGCGCCCGAATTTCGAATACCATGTCCAGCGCCGGACCAGGAGCACCGCCGTGCAGCGGACCCTTCAGCGAGCCGATCGCTCCAACCACCGCCGATACGATGTCGGAGCGGGTACTGATGATCACGCGTGAGGTGAAGGTGGAGTTGTTCATCCCATGATCAACGACCGAGTTGATGTAGGTCTCGAGTGCGCGCTCCGCATCGGGGTGGGCTTCCTCCCCCTTCAACATGTAGAGGTAATTGGCCGCGTGCCCGATTTCCGCGTTAGGCGGCACGGGATCCTCGCCATGCAACAGGCGCCAATAGGTCGCAACCACGGTAGGTATGCGTGCCGTGACCGCCTTCGCGCGAAGCACGTCCGCCTCCGGTGACACATCGGAAGGATCGGCGTCGACCAAGGCCAGCGTATCGACTCCCATGCGCAGCGCGTCCATTGTCGGGAGCTTCTTCTCCGCGGCCGCCTTCAAAAGATCGATGGTCGGCTCCGGGATCATCCGCAGGCCGGCCAGCTCCACTCGAAGCTCCTCCAGTTCGGAGGCTGTGGGCAGCCGATCGAACCACAGCAGGTGGAGCACTTCCTCGAAAGTGGCGTTGGGGGCTAGTTCCTCCAAAGGAAAGCCGCCGATCGTGAGCACGCCTGCCGTGCCATCGACTTTGCTCAAACGGGTCTCAGTTACCAAAACCCCCTCGAGACCACTAATGATCTGGGGATCGCTCATCTGTTTTCTCCTTATCTGGTGGCCCTCACCGCTACCATCTCTCTTTTTTCCGAGTTAAACTCCCTCACCTAACCGCCTGCAGCCTCCTACATATGAATTGCGTCCCCCTCGGCGGCATGTGCCGCCTCCATGATAGCTTCACTTAGCGTGGGATGCGCATGGACATTACGTGCAATTTCGGCAAGCGTAAGTTCCATGCTCTGGGCGAGTGTCAGTTCCGGCAGCAATTCGGTTACTTCCGGTCCGATCAAGTGTGCTCCCAGAATCTCGCCGTAGCGTGCATCCGAGATTAGTTTAATCCACCCCGCAGTTTCGCCCATTCCAAGCGATTTTCCGTTGGCCAGGAAGGGGAACCTGCCGATATGGACCTCGTACCCTCGCTGTTCGGCCTGGGCCTCCGTCATGCCGAAAGAGGCAACCTGAGGATGAGAATACGTGGCCCGCGGCATCATCTCGTAATTGAGTTCGATCGTCTCTGCGCCTGCGATGTTTTCGGAGCACACGATGCCCATCGCCATTGCGACGTGGGCCAGTTGTAGCTTCCCGGTCACATCGCCGATGGCCCAGATCCCCGGGACGTTAGTGGCCATGCGCTCGTCGATCTCCACCATTCCCGACTCAGTAAGCTGCACACCGAGGTCCTCCAATCCAAACCCCTTAGTGTTGGGTCGGAAGCCGACCGCTACCAAAGCCTGCTCGGCCTCGAGAATTTCCTCTCCCGATTCGCCGGTAACCGTGGCCTTCACCTTGGTCTTGAGCACCTCGATGTTATCCACCTTGGTGCCTGTCATGATCTTGATGCCGCGCTTGCGGAACTCCTTGGCAAGCTCCTTGCTGACATCTTCGTCCTCAAGCGGAGCGATACGTGGAAGCATCTCCACGATGCTCACCTCGACCCCGTAGCCGTTCCAGATGGTGGCGAATTCGAGACCCACAGCACCTGACCCCACAATCAGCACCGACTTCGGGGCCTGGGTCTGAAGGATGGCTTCGCGATAGGTCAATACTCGCTCCCCATCGATCTCCATTCCGGGGATGGAAGCCGCGCTCGCGCCGGTGGCGATTACGATGTTCTTCGCCCCAAGTTCGGTCTCTTCCCCCTCGGAACTGGTGACCGCGATCGAATGGGACGTGCGCAGGACCGCTTCGCCCATATGGACGTCGATTTCGTTCTTCTTCATTAAGAAGCCGACGCCCTTCACCAACCGATCGGCGACTTCTCGGCTGCGCTCAACCGCCCGTCCGTAATCTAGCTCCAGGCCCTCTACTGCAAATCCGAATTCCTCGCCTCTTTCTCTTAGGACATGTGCCAGCTCAGCGTTTTTCAGCAGCGCCTTGGAGGGGATACATCCGACATTGAGGCAAACCCCCCCGAGCCACTCGCGGTCTACGATGGCCGTCTTGAGCCCCAACTGCGCAGCGCGGATGGCGCAGACGTAACCTCCCGGTCCCGCACCTATCACCACGACGTCATAATCAGGCATTTAGCTTCCCTCCAAAATGGGCCCAGGACGCGCCCAATGTTTTGTTCATCGTGGCAGTCGGGAAATCCGGGATTTCTGCGGGCCGTTCTCAGGCCCAGGACTGCAGGCGTTGCACAACGATGCCCAGAAAACGATCCCCTATGGCGCCGTCGATGATACGGTGGTCGAAGGTGAGCGTGAGATAGATCATCGGGCGTATCGCTAGCGAATCCTCTGGCTCGCCGCTGGGTGACATCCCCTCAATGACCACCGGGCGTTTCTGAAGTGCACCAATACCCAGAATGGCGCATTGGGGCTGATTGATGATCGGTGTAGCGAAAAGCGAGCCGCTTATACCATGATTCGTGATCGTAAATGTCCCGCCTTGAACCTCATCCGGGACCAGCTTGTGACCACGGGCGCGTTCGGCCAGGTCATTGATCGTCTTGGCGATCGCCAGCAGCGACAATTGCTCGGCGTTCTTGACCACTGGCACGATCAATCCCGCTTCCCCGAGGGAAACCGCCACACCGATGTTCGCCGCCTTGTGCAGCACGATCCCACCCTCGCTCCATGAGGAATTGACGATAGGAACTTCCTTCAATGCTTCGACCGCGGCCGCGACGAAATAGGCCGTGAGGGTCAGATTGACACCTTCGCGCTCGAAGGATTCCTTGCGGACATTGCGGTGGGCAATCACACGCCCCAGGTCCGCCTCCATCAGCGTCGTAACGTGCGCGCTGGTGCGCTTGGAGCGAACCATGTGCTCCGCAATCCGTGTGCGCACGGCATCCAGAGGCAGGACCGTACCTGCTCGTGCAGCGGGCTCTGCTGCCGCGGGCGGCTTCTTGCCAAAGATCTCCTCGGTGGGCCGGAAGAGCTCACCCGAGGCCGGTTCCTCCCACGGTGCGGCCGTTTGACGGCCCTCGACGTAAGTCAGCACGTCTTTCTTTGTGATCCGACCTCCGCTTCCAGTTCCAGAGACCTGACTGAGGTCTATATTGTGTTCGGCAGCGATGCGGGCGACGACCGGGGAGATGAATCCGAGATCTCCGCCGCTGACCTTTGGAACCGCCGGGGCGCTGGCCTCCGCGGCCATCGTCTGGACTTCTCCATCGCGACCGCCGGCCGGCGGCGCATCCGGCTGACGCTGAGCCGGGGGCGCGTCCGGGAGCTCTTCTCCCGGCTCACCGATTACCGCCAGCAGCGTTCCCGCGTTCACCGTTTCTCCTTCGGCGACGAACAACTTCAGGATCGTGCCCGTGGCTGGCGATGGCACCTCCGTATCGACCTTGTCCGTATTGATCTCTACCAGCGGTTCGAATTCCTCGATGCGGTCGTCTTGGTGCCTGAGCCACTTTGTTACGGTGCCTTCCACCACGGATTCGCCGAGCTTGGGCATGATGACCTCAGTTGTCATGCTTCTCTCCGTCTAGCAGCATTCTAGCCCTGATAAATCCATTCTTCCGCAGGTTGTCAGCTGACGCCCGACTGCGAGTCAGTAGGCAGCCAGCTCCCGAATGGCATCTGCGATTCTATCCGCATCTGGCATAAACCAGTCCTGCAACGGATGGCTGTAAGGCATGGCGGGCACGTCTGGTCCGGCCAGTCTACGCACCGGAGCATCCAGGTCTGCAAATGCTTCCTCCGCCAGGATGGCGGCGATTTCCGCCCCGTAGCCTCCGGTCAGATTGTCTTCGTGGACGATCAAGGCCTTCCCCGTCTTGGCCACAGAGGCCAGCACGGCCTCACGATCGACCGGCTTGAGCGTTCTCAGGTCGACCAGTTCTGTGTCAATCCCTTCCTGGGAAACCCTCTCAGCCGCCTCAAGACAATAGTGATGCATCATCCCGTAGGCGAATACCGAAAGATCCGTTCCTTCTCGTGATATGCGTGCCGGCCCGATGGGCACGAGCACTTCCTCGTCATCCGGTACTTCCCCTCGGATCAACCGGTAGCCTTTCTTCGGCTCCAGGTAAATGACCGGGTTGGGATCCCGCACCGCCGACTTCAGCAGGCCCTTCGCGTCGTATGGCGTGGAAGGAACGACGACTTTCAATCCCGGAACATGGGCGAAAAACGCTTCGACGGATTGCGAATGGTAGAGCCCACCGCCGATTCCCCCGCCATAGGGGGCACGAATGACCATGGGCACGGTCCACTCGCCGCCGGATCGATAGCACATGCGAGCCGCTTCACTGACAATCTGATTGAAGGCGGGATAGATAAAGTCTGCAAACTGGATCTCGCAAATGGGTCGCATCCCGTACAGTGCAGTCCCAATGCCGATTCCTACAATCGATAGCTCGGCCAGGGGTGAATCGACCACTCGATCTTCGCCGTACTTCTCATAAAGACCTTGAGTGGCGCGAAAAACGCCGCCGCGCGGCCCGACATCTTCACCTACGATGAAAACGCGCTCGTCTCTTTCGAGCTCTTCATCCATGCCCTGACGCAGGCCTTCGATCAGAGTCATCTCAGTCATCTCTACGGTCCTCCGCGTACACCGGATAACTCGCCTCGGATATATCCGGATAAGGAGCTTCCGTCGCGAACGCCACGGCCTCGTCTACCTCTCCCTTTGCCCGCGCCTGTACTTCGCGCTCCGTCTCTTCGGTGAGGATACCCGCGGCAAGTAGCTTGTCCCGATGCAAATCCAGCGGGTCCTGAGCTTTGAGCGCTTCTAGTTCTTCCCGCGTTCGATAGGATCGATCGTCATCATCCGAGGAGTGAGGGGTCATTCGATTGACCATGGTTTCGACGACCGTTGGACCGCCTCCCGAACGCGCGCGATCGACAGCCTCCGTCATCACTTGATGGACCGCCAAAGCATCCAGGCCATCTACCGTCACACCTGGCAGGCCCAGGCCGGCCGCCTTATCGGCCACGTGCTCGACCGCCATCTGCCGTTCCTGACGGACCGAGATCGCGTACAAGTTGTTCTCCACCATGAACACGACCGGTAGTTGATGCACTGCGGCCCAGTTGACCGCCTCATACCACTCGCCCTGGGAGGTTGATCCCTCCCCAATGGAAGTGAGCACGACCACATCATCGCCGCGCATTTTGATGGCAAAGCCTATTCCAGAGGCATGGGGCGCCTGGGTGGCAACCGGTGATGAGTGGCTGACTACATTCATACGCTTCAGACTCCAGTGGCTGGGCATCTGTCGGGCGCCCGAACTGGGTTCGCCCTTCTTTCCCATCACACCGAGCATAAATTCCTTCGGCGTTAATCCGAGCGCAAGCATCAAGGCCAGGTCGCGATAGTAGGGCACCACCCAATCTTGCCCCCTGCGTAGAGCCATGGCGGCGCCTACCTGCGCCGCCTCGTGTCCAATGCCCGAGATGTGAAAAGCGATCTTTCCCTGTCGGTGGAGCACCCAGGTTCGTTCGTCCAGCCGGCGGGAGAGCACGATCAGCCAATACATTTCAAGCAGGCTCTCCTTGTTGAGATCGACCTGGAGATCTTCCTGAGCTTCCATTCAGTTTCTCCTTTAACTCACGCGCTCGGCCACGATTTCGGCCAGGTCGCGTACCTGCATCCCATTCTGCGATGCATCCGAGAGCATGATCAGGCAGAACGGACATCCCACAGCCAAGGTGTTTGCGCCTGTCCCCTCCGCTTCCCGGATGCGATCCGCACTGACTCGCTCCTGACCCGATTCTTCCTCCTTCCAGAACTGGGCCCCTCCTGCCCCACAGCAAAATGAATCGGTTCCATTCCTCGGCATCTCATGGAGTCGAATGTCCACCAGTCCCAGCGCTTCCCGGGGTGCCGCCACAATGCCGTTTTGCCGGCCCAAATAGCAGGGGTCGTGGAAAGTCACGTTCTCCAAGATCGGATCCCCATTGGACTGCAAACGACCGGAGGTGATCAACTCTTGAATGTACTCTGAATGGTGAACAACTTCATATTCTCCACCGAAGGCCGGATACTCCGTTTTTATCGTATGCAGGCAGTGGGGACAGATAGCGACGATACGTGGAGCGTTGACCCGGTTTAGAATCTCCACATTGCTGCTCGCAAGCTCATTAAAAAGGTATTCATTACCGGATCGACGTGCGGCGTCTCCGGTGCATTTCTCCTGGGTCCCCAGGACCGCGAAGTTGACCCCGGCCTTATTAAGTACCTTGGCAAATGCACGGGCCGTGCGCTGCGCCCGGGAGTCCGTCGCGGCCGCGCAGCCTACCCACCACAATATCTCGGGTTCTGGGTTCTGTTGAATGGTCGGAACGTCCAGCCCCTCCGCCCATTTCAGACGTTCTTCCGCCGGGATGTTCCAGGGATTGGCCGTTCTTTCCATCCCCCGGTAGGCGGTTTGAAGTTGTTCCGGAAATTCGTTCTCCATCAAAACCAGGTTCCGGCGGATCTCCAGGATATCCCGCATGGGTTCGTTTCCGACGGGACACACCTCCACGCAGGCACCGCACGAGGTGCAGGCCCAAACCGCTTCAGCGGAGATCGCGAAATCTAGCATGGTCTGATCGCTCGCCTCCCCTGCAGCTAGCCGAGATCCCTCTTGATTCAAGAAGTAGCGCTTGTTGATTTCCAGGGCCGCGGGCGAGAGGACCTTGCCGGTTTCGTAGGCCGGGCACGCGTCCTGACATCGGTTACACATGATGCAGGCATAGGCATCCATCAGCCCCTTCCAGGATAGATCTTCCAACCGTGCCACTCCAAACTGTTCCACCGAATCGTCTTCAAAATCCAGTGCATCCAGCGTGCCCATCGAAGGACGCTCCGGGTGCAGGAGGAAATTAAGGGGTGCAAAGAAGAGGTGGATGTGTTTGGAATACGGAAAGTAAGGCAGGAAGAGCAGAATGGAGCCGATGGCCAACCACCACCACAGGTGTTCGCCCACGGTAAGCGCGGTCTCGGAGAACCCGCTCAAGAGGCCGGCCGCCGCGGAGGCGAATGGCTGCCAGGGATCGGCTCCCGTCTTGGCGATGGCGAAACTCTGGCCTAGAAACTGGGATCCGACATGAAGCAGGATGAATCCGCCAACGATCGCCGAATCGCGGCGAATCCCGGTCCTGGCCTTCGGGTGCAGTGGAGTCGTTTCCCGTATAGCGAACTCTGGCGCGCGCAGGGCAAAGCGTCGGATGAGCAAGCCTGTCATGCCGACCAGAGCCGCCACAGTGAGCACGTCGACCCCCAGCCGATAGAGATTTCCTATGGTGCCGGTGCCGAGGAAAATGAAATCGGGGATGAAACCCTCCAGCACATCCCCAAAATTGACCAGAAGATAATAGATAAAGGCCCACCCCACCAACGCATGCAATATGCTGGGGCCTAGACGAGCCCGAAAGACCGGGGAGAAGGTGACCGTCTTGGCTGCGGCCTGCCAGGTGCGCCGGACTCCCCTCTTCCAATCCGGCTTGCCGTGCCCGCGTGCAATGATCCGGACGAGGCGCCGGATGGCTATTGCGGTCAGGTAAATTGTTGTAACAAGAAGGAGAAAAAAGAGGAGTCGTTCCGGAGTAGTGAGCATTAAAGCACTCGCTCGGTTCGGGAGCGGACACACCTCCTCGAGAGGGAGGCAAGTTTACCATACGGCCCTTTTGGGCCCCCTTTTCGTACCGGAGGGGCCGGCAAAGATGATCGGGGTTCCGGATTGGGATCATCGCCACGAACAGAATGACCTGCCGGTGCGAGCAGTACAGAAATGAAAAGGGCTGCCCCTTGGGACAGGCCCCTTCTCTTGTTGAGCTTACGCCTTTATGAGTGATCTGGAGGCCCTAGTCACACCGAGCCTGGGGGATCGAAGACCGAATCAGCGACGTGTGAGCTGACCTGCCCCTCGCCGGTGAGCACGTGACTTAGGATCACGTGCCTGGATTCCTGCCCCCGCCCCTTTGATTGTAGGCCCAAACTCAGAAAATCACGTGCTCACAGGAGCACATCGAGTGCTCGAGCTCCGATCACGAGGCGACGATGAGTGAGAGCTCAAGATGGATCCACCGGTCAACAAGGTGCTACCGGTGAGCCGCCGCCGGCTCCCCGACCTGCGCGAGCTGCTCGGGATCTAAGGCCTCCCCCGCTCATGACGAAAACCCTCCACTCATGGTCCAAAACCCGCCGTTCATGGCGAAAACCCTCCGCTCGTGGGGGGTCCGCCCCATAGGATCGCGACAATTCCATTCCCAGCGGCGATAGATAAAAAGAGCAGCTCGTGAGAAGGGGAAATCGGAACAGAAGGACCCAGCCTCCGGCTTTGAGAGTTGGTATTCTAATAGCCTAAATCTGCTTGAGACGGCGGCCGCCGGCCGGCTGCAATTAGAGATTTCTCTGCTCGCGACTGTGGTGATGCAGACGTCAGAAGCCTCCTCTTTCCTGCCTCATGAATAAACCTGCTCCATCAATGATGGAGCAGTTCGCATGGTTGCCCGACGCCTGTCGTACCACTTCACCAATTCCACAACAAGGAAGATGATGAATGAGATGACAAGGATAAACAGCCAGGCACCAGGTCCGAGCGCAGCGGTGCCGAACATCCGGTTCATGACTGTCGCATGGGTGAAGAACACTTGAAGCACGACCATGAGAAGTACGCTGGCCAGAAGGCGTTTATTAGAGAAGAAACCGATATCGCTCAAGCTGTGACGAAAGCTGCGTGTGCTGAATAAATAAAAGATCTCCCCAAAGACGATCGCGTTTACCGCGGCCGTCTGCGCTACAGCCAGATCGTCGAAGCGCAGCAAGGCACGCTCATAGACCAGGTACACGGATAAGATAAGCATGAGACCCACTACAACAATATATTTCACCATTCCTGCCCCGACCAAGGGTTCATCGATCTTCCTGGGAGGCACAGTCATCAAATCAGATTCCTTCGGCTCAAAAGCCAGAGCCAATCCCAGTAACGATGCGGTTACGGTATTGATCCACAGGATCTGAAGCGGTGTGATAGGTGCAGCTTGGCCAAACATTAGTGCCAGCAAAATGACCCCGGCTTCAGCCACATTCGTAGGTAGGGTCCAGGTAACAAACTTGACGATGTTATCGAAGACACCCCGCCCCTCTTCAATGGCGTGCCGGATGGTGATAAATGAATCATCGGTTAAGACCATGTCGGCCGCTTCTTTTGAAACTTCCGTGCCTGTGATCCCCATAGCTACACCAATATCCGCCTGGCGCAATGCCGGGGCATCGTTGACCCCATCCCCTGTCATGGCGACAACGTGCCCTTTCGACTGCAGTGCCTCTACAAGGCGCAGCTTTTGTTCTGGGGCTACACGCGCAAACACATTGGTTCTGACAGCGGTATCCGCAAGATCCCCGGACTTCAATTCACCCAAATTCCGCCCACTGATCGAACGGATCTGATATTCCACTCCGTGAAGCTCTGCCTCAGCCGGCGCCCAACCTTCCACGAGTTGGTTTGCGATTGCCGTAGCCGTTTCCACGTGGTCGCCCGTGATCATTTTGATTCGAACACCGGCCTTGTAGCAATCGTAAAATGCTTTATCCACTCCAGACCTCGGAGGATCCATCATGGCCTGCAGCCCAAGAAAGGTCAGACCGCTGGCAACGTCCTCATGGGTAACGGTGCCTGCTTCCGCGGGCATCTCCCGACTAGCAAACGCTAACACCCTTAGACCTTGGCTTGCCATCTTAGAAACATCAGCTTGAACTGAGTCAGGCGACAGAGGAACCCTCTGCATATTCTTGTCGAGCGCTGATTCGCACCGCGCCAAAATGCTTTCCACCGAGCCCTTAACATAGACCGTTGCCTGCTCATCTTCTCTTCCTGAGAGCAGAGTAGCCATGTACATGTAGTCCGACTCAAATGGAATGGCGTCGATCCTCCGTAGTTGCTTGAGTAGGTCGTCGGCTGAAAACCCACCCTTGTTGGCCGAAGCAATCAAAGCCCCTTCCGTTGGATCCCCTTCGACATATAGGCCGTCCTGGCCCTGAACTATGCGAGCATCATTGCATAGCAGGCCGGCTTTCAAGATCTCCGCCAATGCTGGTTCTGTCTGTACGTCAATTGCGGTTCCATTTCGACTGAACTCGCCGTTCGGCTGGTAACCCAATCCCGACACCGAATAGGTTTGCCCTCCGGCGGCGATTTGCTGCACCGTCATCTGATTTTGCGTAAGCGTGCCTGTCTTATCAGAGCAGATAATAGAAGTGCTGCCCAGGGTTTCGACCGCAGGCAGCTTGCGGATGACCGCATTTTGTTTGGCCAGGCGGGTCACCCCGAGCGCCAGAATGACCGTAACGACTGCTGGCAGGCTCTCGGGAATGGCGGCAACCGCCAGTGAAACAACGGTAAGCAACAGATCTGGACCGGAAAGCCCCCGCAAGTAACCGAACGCAAGAGCTGCAATCGATAGTCCGATGACCGCCACGAGCAGCACGTGACTGAACTCGCCGATCCTTCGCGTAAGAGGGGTCTCGAGTACATCGGCCGAGGTGATCATGTCATTGATGTGGCCGATTTCGGTCTCATCACCAATGGTGGTGACCACTCCGGTTCCTGTTCCAAACGTCACCAGCGTCGAGGAGAACGCGAGATTCGTTCGATCGGCGAGTAGCGTGTCAGCTGCTAAACGATCTGTCCGCTTTCGAACGGGCAGTGATTCACCGGTAAGCGCCGATTCGTCCACCTGTAATTCGCGTATCTTCACTAACCTGAGATCTGCGGGCACCTTATCTCCAGACTGAAGCACAACGATATCGCCTGGTATAAGTTGCTCAGCTGAAATCTTTTTCTGTACACCATCCCGGATAACGGTAGCTTCAATCTCCATGGCCCGTGATAGGGCATCCATAGCTTGTAGCGCCCTAGACTCCTGAGAGAAGCCGATAATCGCGTTGGCAAGAACGATGACAAAGATGACCGCGGCTTCGAGCCACTCGCCCAAGAAAATAACCAGGACAAAAGCCGCGATAAGGATGTAAATCATGGGATCTTTGAACTGCGAAAGAAACAGCTTGAAAGCACTCACACCCTCACCCTTGGTCAGGATATTCGCGCCGAATTGCTGCTGACGAGCGGACACTTCGGACGATGGCAGCCCCTGTTCTGGCTCAACTCCGAGTTGCGCCAGGGTTTGTTCAGTAGATCGTTCATGCCAGGGATGAGCTATCTCATTCAACAGATTGTTCCCCTTTCATACCTTGCCTCATGCGGTGGCGATCATGCTGGAAGTGCAGCTTCCGGTGTATTGGGTTCGCCGCGGCGATTTCCGACGCCATATAGAACGACCTGATCAGGCGCTGCCGCTAGCTCTATTTCGGGTTCGATGTGCTTAATCTGGAAGCCAAGGAAGGCATAGATAAAGGATATCGCCACATTAATTAGATTGAAAAAGCTGAAGGGTAAATAGGCCACGGTGGCGATACCCAATGTGGCCGACATATAGGCGCCACAACTGTTCCATCGCACCAGCGGGGACGTGATCGTCCCAGTATCCTCAATCTGCCTCGAAAGCGTCTCTGGGGCGATACCCCTTTCTTGATACAGCTCTCAGTATATTCGACCCGGTAGCACAATGGCCATGTACTGACCGCCGGCCACGATGTTTATGCCAATCGAAGTCAGGCCGGTTGCGGCTAGTAGCGAACGCTCAGATTTAGCCGCACTGACAACAGGCTCGAGGAGTTTGTGCAGCAGACCAGTATATTCAAGCACACCGCCGAAAGCCATGGCACTGATGATTAGCCAGACCGTGCCAAGCATGCTGGCCATGCCCCCGCGAGAAAAGAGTGAGTTAAGAGTTTCGAATTCAGTATTGATGCCAAAACCACTCGCCATGGCGGACCAGACGCCTTTGATCATGGCCATCGGCGTGCTTAGACTAGGATCGTCAACGAACGCCAGAACGACATCGGGCTGCAGAACCACGGCCGTGAGCCCTCCTACCAAAGCGCCTATCAGAATCGATGGAATCGCCAAGCCCCCGATCGGCGGCGGGGGCTTGGCGCCTTATCTTTTCTTATCTTAGTCGTGCTCCTGTGAGCACGTGATCTTCTGAGTTTGGGCCTACAGTCAAAGGGGCGGGGGTTGGTTTTTAGGTCTGTGATCCTAAGTCACTTGCGATGACCGCGCTGATTCGGTCTTCGATCCCCCAGGCTCGGTGTGACTAGGGCCTCCAGATCACTCATAAAGGCGTAAGCTCAACAAGAGAAGGGGCCTGTCCCAAGGGGCAGCCCTTTTCATTTCTGTACTGCTCGGTGAGCAGCTCAGAAACGCAAAGCCTCAGGAACCTAGCGGGCCCCTGTAGTATCCAAAGAGCGCTGTAGGGAATACGGGGTGGAAGTCCCACTTGGCAAAGCATGGACACATCATCGCTATTTGGGGCAAGAACCGTCCCACATGTTTTACCCTTCTCCCGGGTCTGATCCTAACTCTACACCTGGATCAGTTCTTGGGGGGGCAGGTCAATATTACTTGTCAATATAAATGGTGGAGAGAAGGAAGGTCCTAGCCCAAACCCGTGTTCCAATCCCCTTTGTATTGTGCCAACTCCGGCTGGCTTTCCTTCAACTGAGGATTCCTATTCCTTGTCCGAACCTTCTTCTCCGACGCCCTCCAAGTGGTATAGCTCCATCACCCAGCCGATGAATCCAGGGAACGCGCCTTCCGACATCTGGACCCAACCATCTTCAACTCGTATGTAGTAAGACCCGGCTGAATAGTTATCTCTTGTCCCTCCTAGAGGAATTCGATCCAAATAGACATCCGCCCCTCCGAACCATACATGTGGCTGCGAGCCATCGTGCTGGTTAATGCTGGCCCGAACTCCTTCCAATTTAACGACTTCCGCACCGCCCCAGCTTTGGCTAAGTCGGGAGACAACAGCCTCTTCTGCAGAGGGGTAAACACCTTCGTGCTTTGCCAAAGCTATTTGGGATGTCGCATAAAGCCAAATGCTGACGAAGAATAACGGGATCAACGATACAACCCCTAGCGTGATCCAGACCAATCGCGGGGTTTGTCGCGAGCTTTTACGGATGGCGCTTGTCTTTCGATCATCGGCTTGGGCCACACTTGGCGACAATCGCAGTAGCAGCCATAGGCCTAGCCCCATGATGCTCCCTGGAAGCAAGATGACCATCATCTCGAGTAGGTTGTTGATGGAGCGCCCCACAATTAAAAGGGAAGATGAAGCTGCAACGCTGATAAGTATCCACCAGCCGGCGCTCCGGATCATCTTTCGCAGGTAGAGCCATTGGACCAAACCGACGATGAGTCCGAAAAGGACGAAGAGGATGAAGAACGCAGCCGTTCCCCATCCCAGATAAACGTTTAGGCTTTCTTGCGCAATGACAACCGCGATCAAGAGTAGCCCTCCAGCCATCCATCCAAGAACTGTAAACACAATCCACAATTGTGCGCGCGGCAGATAGTTTCGGAGCAAGAACCACTGGAAGACTCCCATCGACACCGAAAGAGCAATCAGGAACCCAAGGGCGATCAATGGACCTTCATCGAAGTTTGTCAGTAGACCCACTCGCGCGCCTGCATTTAATAACAGCAAGAAGCCAGCTGCGATTGGTGGCATCAGCAACAATGCGATTGGTACCGCCGCTGTCGTCAGCAAAGCCCACCCGGGAATCCAAGACAAGCTTGGCGCCTCCGGCAAGTTGGATTTCGATACATCCCAACTTCCCACCCCACCAACGTCATTACTATCTTCTTTGTGGGTCATGGCTTTCTCCTTCGGAGATCTCAGCGCGTGCCAATTCTCTCGAATGATGGATGCTGCAAGACCGACCAACTCCCTTGCACACACGACGATCAGCCTTGAGCTCCCTTGCTCCACCGCCCTGTCCAGAACTTGAATGCATACCTCATAGATTTCTTGCCGAAAACCCGCACGAAAACCTCGCGGGTAGAGCTGCAGCAGAAATGCGTAGAAGCGTATGAACACAATACGCGTCAGGCGCTGGAGAGATTTCATTGCGGCTGCTCAACCTCGCGTAGATTCGCAATTTCCGATAATTTTCGGAGACGGGTGGATTCGGCTTCGAAAATCCGACGCCCCAACTTTGTCAGCCTGTAGAATTTGCGGATACGATCGGTCTGTCCAGAATCCACGTCCTCCACTTGCTCGATCCAACCCTCCTCCAGCATTCGCCTTAATGCGCTATATAGGGTGCCTGTCGCCATCTTCACTCGCCGATCGCTCAAAAGCTCAACCTCTTTTAAAATCGCATACCCGTGCTTCGGCTCTGTCACAAGGCTAAGGACAATCAGGAATGATGTCTCGGTGAGGGGTAGATAATCTTTTGTGTTCATGCGTATCTCTACAGGTAATTGGACGATATATAGTCTAACTACATATTACGTGATATTTGAGTTTTGTCAAAGGGTGGAATGCGGAGACTGTACCGTGTCAAAGCTTATGAGACAAAGAGGTCGCAGGGGCGAGGCCTGTTTCCCCCACTATTCACTTCTTGATTGGTGCGATTCCGCTAGTCGATGGAACCTATGAGCTGAAAATCCACATCAGGTTTGCTTTTATATCTAGGGTTTCAAGATGTCTTCATGAGATGCTTCGCATTTGGAAATGTCAGACTAAATGTGTGACTTCTGATTGATTATCTCTTGACAAACGGCGGCGGAATATAGTCGTCAATCTTCTCAGGGTCGGCTTGATAGGCGCGGATTAGGAGACCCATTGTGTCTCCGCGTGTGTATAACCAGTTTCCATCCTCCGGCTGACTTGAGAATTTGAAGGTGATCGATCCGTCCTCCTCAAATTTCATTTGCTCCAATGTGATCACGTAGGAATCATATTCGTTCGCCTCTACCAGCCATTTTTCGTCGTGGGCAGTAACCGACCAGAACCCAATATCCGTAAGCGGGGGGAGTTCTTCTTTTTTGAATATAATCTCACCCTCACCATCAAAAGTTCCAAGAAAGTAGTTGGCCTCTTCTTTCGAGTTGCCCCACAACCCGAAGTGAGCGCCTATCGCTCTGTTCATATAGTTTTTGTCTAGAAATTCCCGAGTGCCGAACACTGTTGTCGCACCGATCCAGCCGTTTCCAAGCGCCGTCGCTGTTTTGCTTTTGGCCTTGATGTCAATAAACGCAGCGTCAATACCGGCCTGAAATTCTTTTCGCTCCTCTTCTGTGAGCGTGACATCGCTGAAAATACCGATTCTGGCAAACCGCTCAAAAAGCACTGTCTCGGTTTCGGGCACTTCGGTTATCAGGTCATTGAGGTACTCAACAAAATCGGGAGAAAAGGCCTTTTCTTTGTCATAAGGGGGATATACCCTGTGTTTAGCAGGGGCATCGATAACGGTGATGGCCTCCTGAATACGGTGCACCAGAGCTTCCTCCGAAGCGTCGTCAATGTCGATTCTGATGACAATCACGGCATGGTCACCTTCCAATTCAACTGGAGAGACGTTCAGGTCAGGCAATTGCTGGCCTTTGTTATAGAAAGTGAAACGGCCCCCATCACCATGATTGGCCCGCGTACCCAGGTAGTAAAAATTATGGGTGAAGGCATCGATGCACTGATAGACGATGTAGCGGTCTTTAACTTCGGGGATTTCTACGGTAACCGGCCCATAAGTCGTGCCGACCAGGATGCCCCCGGTCATCGAGGTTAAGTTGGGCGCCACAATAGGCATGCCCACATTTTCCCAGGGCATTTTGGGGTTGAAGCTCGCTCGATTGAATTCCGCGCCCGTAAACTCCATCATGCCGTTGATGGTCTTCACCTGCTCCAGCATAGGATAAGCGTACACAAACGCATCGTATGCAATCTGTTGGATGTTTTCTTTGTTGCTCACTTTCGACCCCTTTGAGTTGTCGAAATATTAACAGCTATCATAATTCAATATTCGAATATTCAGCATCTTTCAGGGTGGGACCGAACTCAGCACAATGCGCGCGCTAAACACTTAACATGCTGCAAGCATCCTCTAGATTCGCGTCGATAGCGTCGTCTAACATTCTTGTCGCGGCAGGTTCGTTCAGATCCGGCTTTGCCATAGTCAGAATATATTAGCAACTTTGGGAGGGTCAAAATATTGCGGCAATCAGAAGCCTCAACCTATCGTCTAAGATAGGACGCGAAACCAAAACACAATAATGATCATGAATCAAGACCCCCGGTAACCTGGAATGGCACATTCAGGTTGCCTTTGTTTTTACGGTTTCAAGATGTCTTCATGGGATGCT
>JBGMQN010000061.1:2990-6054 GCA_048054495.1 Anaerolineales bacterium | reverse complement strand
GTCGAGATGAAGGTGGCCTATTTCCGGCCGGCCACCGACGGCACGCTGAATTGCACGGCCGAGGTCGTTCATAGAAGCAAAAGGCTTGGCTATTTGGAATCGGAAGTTAAGAGCGGCGATAGGCTTGTGGCTAAGGCCTCAGCAACTTTCTCGATCTTCGCCCATTGAGGGCGGGCCTTAGTTTTTCGGATGGATACCGCTACTCCACATGAGCGACGGGCGTTTATCATTACGCTTGACATTCGAAATCCTCGATTCTCTCCACCGTCTTCCGCCCCAATCATCCAATTGATCATCACGTGTCGCGAGCCGAACAGTCACATTGGGCAGTGCTGCTGCTATGATGCTTCCAAGTAGGGTGCCCGGGGCGGGGCAGGTGAATTGGAGATAGAACTGCTGGTACGTGCCATCATCGAGGACGATGGCCGCTTCCTCATCGCACATACCAAAGGAGCGGGCAATGTGTACCTGCCGGGGGGGCACGTCGAGCCTGGTGAGGGAATGAAAAATGCCCTTGCCCGCGAGCTGGCTGAGGAGTTCGGGGCTACTGTTGAGGTGGGCGAATACCTTGGGTCTGTGGAGCATGCATGGGAGGTCGCCGGCGTGCACAGCCATGAGGTCAACCACTTCTTCGTGGCCACCTCGCCTGAGCTTCGTGCCATCCAACCCCCCCCATTCTCAAGAAGATCACATCGAGTTTACCTGGCTCTCGCCGTCCGAATTCGAAGAGCGCAACCTTCAGCCCGTGCCCTTGCGCCGACTATTGTCGGAATGGAAAGCGCGGTCCCGCCGACTCTGGTGGGCATCGACGTTGGAGCCACATGACACGTAGAGGCTTACAATTCGTTAACTTGAAACAGCAGGGAGGTAGGGTGGCCACTCCAGCCCGAACGTTCAATCTCCGCGAACGCATTCTCGGCGTCGACGAGCTAGTGCCGCTGCTGGATGGCAGGCGAGTTCCCTACGTCAATCTGGACAACGCTGCCAGTACACCTCCGCTGCAAGACGTCATGGATGAGATCGCCCGCTTCATGCCCTACTATTCGAGCGTGCATCGAGGCAGTGGATTTAAGTCGCGGCTGAGCACCGAGGTGTACGAGCGTGCACACAAAATAATTGGTGAGTTCGTGGGCGCTGACATGAGCACCAATTGCGTGATCTTTGGAAAGAACACAACGGAAGCAATCAACAAGCTCTCGTATCGCATCCCAATGACCGATGATGCAGTAGTGATCACAACCATGATGGAGCACCACTCCAACGATTTGCCGTGGCGCGGACGGGCGGAAGTGGCTCACGTAGCAGTCACGCCGGAGGGGCGGCTGGATGAGGATGACTTCGACCGCAAGCTCGATCAATACAGCGGTCGGATCGCGCTTGTTGCGATCGCTGGAGCATCCAACGTGACAGGCTTCATTCAGCCCATTCACAGGCTGGCCCGCAAAGCCCACGAGCACGGGGCGATGATCCTGGTAGATGCGGCACAGCTTGCCCCCCATCGCAGGGTGGACATGAAGCCCGACGCTGACCCCGAACACCTCGACTTCGTTGCGATTTCCGCGCATAAGATGTACGCGCCATTTGGAACGGGTGCCCTGGTTGGGCCCAATGAAATCTTCCTGCGCGGCGAACCCGAGTACCGAGGTGGCGGGACCGTGGATGTCGTGACGGTGGACGAGGTCGAGTGGGCGGGAATGCCAGATCGCGATGAGGCCGGAAGTCCGAATGTTGTCGGGGCTCTGGCTATGGCGGTTGCGGCGCGGGTGCTCATAGATGTGGGTATGGATAAGGTGGCCGCACATGAGCAAGAGCTAGTGGAGTACAGCCTCGAACGCCTCGGCGCAATGGAAGGGATCACGATCTATGGGGAAACAGATCCCGCGCGTGCAAGCGAAAGGGTGGGCGCGATTCCCTTCAACTTGGACGGCGTTTCTCACTTTCTGGTGGCGGCCATTCTCGGCTACGAAGCGGGGGTGGGTGTACGCAGTGGTTGCTTTTGTTCCCATCCTTATGTTGTCCACCTGTTGAAGCTAAGCGATGAGCAAGCCGCGACATGGCGTGAGCAGCTGCTTGGGGGAGACAAGTCCAGCATGCCGGGCATGATCCGGATGAGTTTCGGCTGTTACAACAATATCGAAGACATCGACCGTCTACTGGATATGTTGGAGCGAATCGCGGCAAATGACTATCAGGGGGACTATCAACTGGATATCGCCAGTGGAGAATATCTGCCGGTCGACTACGAACAGCCCATCCTTGATTTCCTGCCTCTGGGTATGCATTCGACCTAGTCGGAAAACTATTCGAATTCCTCCTCTATTGTGCAGCAGAACATCGGGTTCACATGAATCCGCACCGCATCCCAGATCACCGTGAGATCTACGCCAATCGCGCGGACCAGTATGAGCTGCTGATCTCGCGTGAGGATTTTGAGTCAAACATCTCACGCAAACTCAAAGAGCTCGAAACCTTCGACGAAAGGGACGTGATCGAGCTTGGAGCAGGCACTGGAAGGCTGACGCGCCTGCTTGCCCCGGTCGTTCGAACCATTCATGCTTTTGACGCCTCTCCTAATATGCTCGAGGTCGCGGCCGCCAAGTTGAGCGATACCGGGCTGCGGAACTGGGGACTCGCGGCCTCAGACCATCGAAACCTCCCGATCGCCGATCTCTCGGCCGATATTGTGATTTCCGGGTGGAGCATCGTCTATCTGGTGGTATGGAACGAAAGCGCCTGGGAAAGTGAATTGGCCAAGGGCCTGGCCGAGATGAGGCGCATACTCCGACCCGGAGGCAGCATCATTCTGCTCGAGACGCTCGGCACCGGACATGAGTCTCCGCAGCCGCCCGAGAATCTCGTAGATTATTATTCATTTCTCGAGCACCAGGGCTTCTCGTCATCCTGGATCCGAACCGACTATCGGTTTGAGTCACTAGAAGAGGCAGAAGAAATCGTCAGCTTCTTTTTTGGGGAAGCTATGCTGGATGAAATAGTCCATGATGGGTCCATTACGCTGCCCGAGTGCACGGGAATCTGGCAGTTGACGATCGACGAATAGGCCCGT
>JBGMQN010000061.1:0-2890 GCA_048054495.1 Anaerolineales bacterium | reverse complement strand
CGATCCTTGATCCTCGATGCCGCTCATAATGAAGAGGGCAATATAGAGATTGCCGGCATTGCCTGGACAGGAGAGGGAACGGTGTCTAAGGTCGAGGTCAGTTGGGATGGAGGAACCGAGTGGGAGCAGGCCGAGCTGGACCGATCCAGTTCGCCTTTCGGCCTTCAGCGGTGGCGATTCTTGTGGGCGGCCGAAGAAGACGCAGAATATGAGTTTGTCTCAAGGGCTACCGATTCTGCCGGCAAAGTTCAGCCCAAATCTGATCGCTGGAATCGCGGTGGCTATGGAAACAATGGCCTGCATGCGCTTAAGGTCTCTACATCCAGTCTAAGCGATCCCCTGTCGGAATAGAGAGGGTCTTGGGATCCTCAGTGGAGATTGAGACTATGTTCCAGGCTACGAGTCCGCTTGGAGAGCTAACTCAAATGCGAGTGCTATTCGGAAGCCGACCGTTCGATGAAGAGCAGCTATCTGCGGCTGAGTGGGAGCCATCTGTGCCACTGAAGGCGTTCCCCATTGAAATCGCAATGAATTGGGTTGGTTATTATGTTAGCGTTCAGTACATGGATGAGAATGGCAATCTATCTGCCGTATATCAGGACGATATATCAGTGGAGGGACACCCCTGAAATGAGCTTCCCCAATGCGTTCTATCGCTGGCGACCCCATCCCTGGCACGGCCTCGAAGTGGGTCCAGATCCGCCGGGGCTCGTCCATGTGTACATCGAGACCGGCCCCTTCGACCTGGTCAAGTATGAGGTCGATAAAGAAACCGGGTACCTCAGGGTCGACAGGCCGCATCGGTCCTCGTCCCATCATCCGACGCTGTATGGTTTCATCCCGCGCACCTACTGTGGGGAGAGGGTGTGCAAGCTTATGGAAGGCGCACACCGTGGAGACCACGACCCACTCGATATCTCCGTTGTGAGCGAACGCTCCATCGAACGGGCAGAAGTCATCGTGAATGCACGCGTGGTCGGAGGCTTGCCGATGCTGGACGGTGGCGAGGCGGACGACAAGATCATCGCGGTTCTCGAGAATGACCCGATCTGGTCTCAGGTCGAAGCCCTGGAGGACCTTCCTTCGGCCCTGATCGATCGCTTGAGGCACTACTTTGAGACCTATAAGGTGCTGCCCGATCAGCCAGTAGATGTCTCGATTGGAGAGACCTATGGGAGAGAGCATGCCGAAAAGGTGATCCGGGCGGCGATGAAGGATTACCAAACGGAGTTTGGAGGAGCGTAGGATCGGCGTTTTCATCCGGTTCGAGAGGTCTACCGGTAAGGATTGTTACAGGCAGGGGAGACCAGCACATCGGGGTTTACCTGTCCCATGGGTCGGAGCAAATGAAAATACTGGTCGATTTTGATGATGTGCTGTCAGATACCTTTGCTGAGTTGGAGCGGCGGGAAGGGCCAGCAACGGACTTTTCTGTTGAAGATCTCCAGGTGATGTTCCCGGGGATCGATCTGCACCAGTATTTTGGAAACTCCGGTTTTCACCGCGAGATCCCGCCCGTGCCTGGAGCCGCAGAGGGAGTGAGCTGGATTGTCGCTGGTGGGCACGAAGTGCGGTACGCATCGGCGAGATCGCCAGAGGTCCAAGAAGCTTCACTTGAATGGCTAAGAGAGTGGGGTTTCCCGTCTGTCCCTCTGCACTGCCTGGGACGAGATGGAAAGAAGGAACTGCTTAGAACCGATCCGTACGACCTGCTAATAGACGATCAGATGAGATACCTCAATATCGCACGAGAGCATGGCAAGCGGGCCATCGCGCTGGATAGGCGGTGGAACGGCAGTTGGGACGGCGACCGGATCGCAAGGTGGGAGGATATCGAGAGCGCATTTTGACGCCTGCCTACCTATTCCCGGACCAGCTCGATCTCAAAAAGCTCGGGCCAGTTTTTTCCGGTGACAAAGAGCCGCCGACCCTCCGAATCATAGGCGATCCCGTTGAGAACACCGGCCGGCGGTCCATCCTCTCGTAGTCCCGCCAAGTCAATCCATCCAAGCACTTCCCCCGTATCGGGCGATATTCGGACGATCAAGTCGGTCTGCCACACGTTAGCGTAGATCTCACCTTCCACGTATTCGAGTTCATTAAGCCGTTGCACGGGTAGGTCACCATCGGTCACGGTGACGCGAGCGGTTACCTGTAAGGATATTGGATCCAGGAAACGCAGGTCTGCGCTCCCATCGCTCATGATCAGCTGATTACCATCATAGGTTAGACCCCAACCCTCCGGCGTGTAGCTGAATTCGTTAAGCTTCGAGAAACTCTGCTGATCGTAGACAATCCCGATCCCGGAGGTAAGGGTCAGCTGAATTATGCGTTCATCGAGCAGCGCAATGCCTTCTCCAAATAATTCGGTCTCCAGCTCCAGGGATTGAATCACCTCACCCGAGGTCAGATCCACCTTCCGCAATGTGGATTGGCCACGTAATCCTGTGCCCTCGTAAAGGAAACCGTCTTCATAGACCAGGCCCTGTGTGAAGGCTCCCCGGTCGTGTGGGTAGGTGTTGACGATCCGGAACGTATATCGGGGAGGCGAGGTCGGGGTGGCAGTCGTCGCCTCAGTCGAAGCCGGAGTCGGGAATTGCTGAGGTGCGCAGGCGACGAATGCAATCAACCCAAACAGCGTGATGAGCGCGACTCGTATGCCGCCCGGACTCGGACTTCTGATCGCTTGGTAATGGTTCCCGTGCCGACCACGCCGCGGGGGGTCCAGATGCGATCCTTGCTGGATCTTCCATGTTGTCATCAAAGCATGATATACGAATTCTTGGGCTCGCGGCTGACTGCTTAACCTAGAATTGAGGCGCTATAAAACACTCAGGGAGTTCGCCAATTAAGAAGATCGTCATGTTGGCTGGTTTCATACTGGCTGCAA
>JBGMQN010000126.1:7871-19466 GCA_048054495.1 Anaerolineales bacterium | reverse complement strand
AATCAATGAATCGTCATTGCGAGGAGCGTAGCGACGAAGCAATCCCCAACATCCAGCTGGAAGATTATAGCAAGCGAATGTCGCTAGTGGGTGAGCTTGAGGTCAAGGGGGAGGGCTACACGCGCGTGAGGTACTCGCCATTACGCGTGTCGACACGAATGGTGTTCCCGGTCTCCACGAAAAGCGGCACCTTTACCTTGACGCCAGTTTCCGTGGTGACACTCTTCGTAGCGCCTGTGGCAGTGTCTCCTCTGACATCGGTCTCCGACTCTGTGACCTTGAGATCGACCGCAGATGGAAGCTCGACCTCCAGCGGCTCAGGCCCATTGAAGGTCAATTTGACTTCGAGCCCTTCGGTCAAGTATTGAACCGCATCCCCAAGAACCGATGAGTTGAGGGTCGGCTGTTCGTAGGTCTCATTGTCCATGAATGTAAATAGGTCCCCCTCACGGTAGAGATACTGAGCCGTCCGGTAATCGAGGCGAATGTCCTGGACGCGGTCGCTAGAGTTGAAAGTCTTTTCTACCAGCGCACCGCTGCGAAGATCGCGTATCTTGACGCGGATGGTGGCCTTGCCGCGACCCGGTTTGTGATGCGAGTAATCAATCACCTTGTAGATCTGTCCGTCCAGCTCAAAGGTGACCCCACTGCGAAGTTCGTTTACGTCAATCATGACGGCTTGGATTATAGCGCGGCTAGATCCCCAGCCAACGTGCGGCCTGGCCGGGTAAGTCGTTCATGGGTCCGATTCGTTGAGTCACATTCGGGAGAGAGTGGATAAATGCCCTGCCATAGCTCTTGGTAAGCAATCGGCTATCGAAGCTCACTACGATGCCCCGGTCGGAGCGGGTGCGGATCAGCCGGCCAAACCCCTGGCGGAAGCGCAAGATTGCTTCCGGAAGCGAGTACTCGCCGAAGGAGTTCTCATAGGTCTCGGCCCGGGCGGCGATGATCGGATCGCTCGGCACATCGAATGGAAGCCGGGCGATCGCCAGCACCGACAACGCATCGCCCGGAATATCCACCCCTTCCCAGAATGATCTCGAGCCCAGCAGCACGGCTTGCTCGGTAGAGCGAAAGTTCTCGAGCAGGGCGTGGCGGGAGGCTCCGGCACTCTGCTCCAACACGACGATGCCCTCACTGGCGAGGGGGGCTGAAATTGCCCTGGCGGTCGTCATCAGCTGCTGGTTGGAGGTGAATAGGACCAGCGCGCGCCCGCCTGTAGCTCGACAGAGCGAAATAAGACCGCGCTCGAAAGCCGCCTGGTACGCTCGGCGCTCCTGCGGCTCCGGAATGTCATTGATGAGGTATAGCATCGTCGAGCTCTCGTAGTCGAAGGGCGAACCTAAGGCCAGTTCATCGGCCTCCGTCGCGCTCAGCCGACGCCGAATGTAGTCGAACTCCCCGGCCGTCGTCAACGTGGCCGAGGTGATTATCACGGATTCTTTCTCGTGCCAGAGGTATTTCTCAACGAGAGGACCGACCTCAAGTGGAGCGGCGTGCATGGATAGGCGGCCCGGTTCACTCTGCAGTTCGAGCCAGTAAATGCGCTGAGGGTCGGCTTGAAATATCAGTTCGTCCAGGCTGGCGATGATCTCGCCAAGATCACCAGCCAGCGCGCGCAGGCTCACTGCCAGATCCTCTGAGAGGCCTGCATCCGAAACTTGCAGCAGGCCTTCCGCCGGCGCTTCGATCGCGCGCTCACCGATACCTTCGGACGCGGCGACGATGCCCTGAAGCGAATCCAGGACCTTGGAGAGCGGACTGCGAAGTTCATCCCATCCGATCTCAACTTCGCTCCAGAAGGGAAGAGTGCGGGTGGAAGGCAATATCCGTTCCTGCTGGCCGTAGCGACCGACTGGACGACCGTCCCGCCGGCGGTCCATGAACTCCAGGAGACGCTTAAAGAATCTTGCTGTCAATTGCTGAGCCTCACGCGCCGCCTCAGCTACGGTGGAGGCGATTGGTTGAAACTGTACAAATTGCTCCGCCGGCAGAGTCTCCTTCGCTAACTGAAGCACGCGTTGGGTTGTGGCCCCCGACAATTCCCGCAGCACCCGATTGAGATCGGCCTCCGTGACATCAAAACGAAGACCGCGAGTAGTAGCGGCTTCCAGATGGTGTCCCTCATCGATGACAAGGTATTCATAGTCCGGTATCACGCGATTTCCGGTTGCGATATCCGCCAGCAGCAGCGCGTGATTGACGATCACCACATGCGCGCCCTCCGCCTCCCGACGCGATCGATAATAGGGGCAGGTCCCGCCAGTGTGCTGCAGACAGGCCTCCAGGCTGCATTCCTCGTAGTCTGAGGACAGCCGCGACCAGATTGCCGCCTCCACCGGTCCGCGGATATTGATCTCGCTTACATCCCCCGTGCCTCCTTTTATCAGCCAGACCAACACCTTGGCTAAGATACGTGCCTCTTCCGCATTGCGTGGGCCTATGCGGGCCATGGCAGATAGCCGGCGCGGACAGAGATAATTCCGCCGGCCCTTGAGCACCGCCGCTTTGTAGTCCTTTCCCAGCGCGGCCTGCAAATCTGGAACGTCCTTGTGGACCAGCTGATCCTGGAGGTTGATGGTATTTGTGGAGATCAATACGCGAAGACCGGTCGTCATCGCCCACTCAAGGCTGGGAATGAGATAGGCCATCGACTTTCCAGTCCCCGTGCCGGCTTCGACCAACAGGTGGCGACTCTCGGCCAGAGCCTCGCCAACCGCCTTGAGCATCTGGACCTGCTGCGTTCGGTTTTCATAACCCTCAATGGCATGCGAGAGCGCGCCCCCGGGCTCGATCAGGCTCGCCAATTCCTCAATATCGATGCCCGCAGGTTCGTCGAGCGGCATAAGCGCGCGCTCAGAGGTCGGGTGTGTGGCGAATGAAGAAAAGTCGAGCCGGCCGTTTTCCGGAACTTTCTCGCCCGATTCGATTCGCTCGTCCATTGCCGCCTCAAATACCCAGCCGGCGCCCCAGTCGATAGGCTGCGCCATCTCGCTGAGAGCCTTCAATAGCGGGTACGGGAGCTCCATCACATGCTCATACAGCCGCCTGAAAACATGCATCGTGGTCTTGGCGTCGTCCAGCGCGCGGTGGGCGCTCATAGAAGGGACCTTTAGAAGGCTGGCCAGTGCCCCCAGGCTGTAGCGTCCGGCGTCGGGCAGAACTACGGCAGCCAGATCGTAGGTATCGAGTGGTAAATTGGATCCGAAGAGGCCCCGCCGACGGAGGAAACTGAGGTCGAACTCCACCCGGTGGCCCACAATCGGATCCTCGCTCACAAAAGCCTCGAGCGATTCGAGAACCTCGTTGATTCTGGGCGCTCCAGAGAGCATCTCGTCGGTGATCCCGGTAAGTTGCGTGATGAAGCGAGAGAGGGGTCTCCCCGGATTCACGAGCCGCGTCCATTCATCTTCCTGCCGCGAATCCCGGAACCGGACGGCGCCGATCTCGATGATGGCATCCGTCACTGGATCTAAGCCGGTTGTTTCGATGTCCAGCGAAACGAGGGTCTGCATGCGCGGGGTCCGTCCTATGGCAAGCGTATGCAGTATAACCGCTGTGCTATACTGCGCGCCCCGCGGGATGCGGGAGGACCAGAAGGCTATGATTTGAGGGCAACCAGTTGTGAGGGTTGGGGTTTGTTTTAAGGAAGCGGACGGGACGGGGCGGGAAGAAGAGTGACGCCCCATGAAAGCGATGAGATGGAGCTCGTCCAACGGGCTGCTTCCGAGCCGGAGGCGTTCGGCGAGCTCTACAATCGACACGTTACGCGCATTTACAACTACATCTACTATCGCACCGGCGACTATCAGGACGCCGAGGATTTGACGGCGCGCGTCTTCCAGCGAGCGCTTGGGCACGTGGGGAACTTCCAGGACCAGGGTGTGCCGTTCTCCGCCTGGCTGTACCGGATCGCGCATAATCTGGTGGCGAACTGGCATCGTGATCGGAGCCGACGCCCGGTCGTGCCGCTGGAAGACCATGTGGCCGACACCGGCGCGATCACGCACCCGGAAGCGCTGGCCATGGCGCACGAGCAGAACTCGATGCTGCTGCGGGCGGTTCGCAAGCTGCCTCCCGATCGCCAGCAATTGCTGATCCTGAAATTCGTCGAGCGGCTTTCGAATGCCGAAATCGGCCAGATCATGGGTCGTACCGAGGGTGCCATTAAAAGCCTATACCACAGGACGCTGAACTCCCTGCGGGACCAGATCAAAATGATGGAAGACGGAGCCATAGGAAGCCCGGATTAGGGACAGATGCGCATCGGTTGGAACCGTCAGAGGTTAGATCGTAAGAGGATCGAGGAACTGCTTGAGGATTCGCTCGTTCCTGTCGAGCCGAATCCCTCCTTTGTTAGCGATCTGCGCGCGCGACTGGTGACAATCAGGGGAGGTCGGGTGCTCTCTCCCTGGATGCTGGTTCTTATCCTGGCCTCCATCGTAATTTTTATGGCCAGCGCGCTGGGATTTATGATCCGTATCCTGCTAGGTCTCCTGGGTCTGGTCAGTCTCATGGAGCGCCGGCGGCGCGAATCAAAGGCTCTCGGCGCCTGACCAACGCATCAAAACATTGCGAAGGAGGGCGCCCGCCGGCTTAGATTTCGGCATTGCGCAAAAGAGGCAAATAAAAAGGCCGAGAGCGAAAGGCTCTCGGCCTCTTTCGTAATTCAGTCTGTTTGCGTCGATTGGCTAGAACAGCCCCCAGTCAGCGCCCGCGCCCTCTTCCATCATGCTCGGATCCCACGGATCCATCGCCATCTCGATGGTGGTGCCCTTTCCGGTGGCCTCCTCCGCCTTGGCGCGCGTGCCTTCCAGGAGGGCCGGTCCATAGGGGCAAAATGGAGTAGTCATGATCATTTTCACATGCTGGGTGGAGTCTTCGATCTTCAGGTCGCGGACCAGGCCCAGCTCAATTACATTTAACCCGATCTCCGGATCCATCACCTGTCGCAGCGCTTGACGCACCTGTTCGGACTGCTCGGGGTCCGTGGAATCCGATTCCCAGATCGCGTTCTGTACTGCATCCTCGCTCATGCGGGGACCTCCTCCTTCGATTCCAGCACCTTCAGCGTGAATGTGCAATGGGTATCGCCGTCCAGCAGGCAATTCACGCGCTCCGTGGGGAGGTCTAGCACGGTAGCGATGAAGTGAGTGTCCACTGCGCAGACCTCAGGGTGCATTCGCCCGATTTGGACGTAGGGGCATCCGAGCTCGCGGATAATCACTTCATCCCCTCGCCACTCATACTCAGCGTCAAAGCCTTCCTCCCCAAGCATCTCCATCAAACGTGGCAGGCGCTCCTCTAGCGGCAGACCCTTGAGCTGCGCGGCATACTGGATCGCCATCGCATTCGCCACCCCGGTGAATAGCTCGGTTATGAGTTCCTCCGACACGTGATCCTTGATCTCATCGAGCAGGCGGTTGGTCAGCTTGAAATATCGCCCCGGATAGAGCTCGAAGGCTTTTTCGGTCAAAGAAAAGACGTGATAGGGCCGGCCAACGCCATGCTTGACCTCTTCCGCCACCACAAGATCCTTCGCCTGCAGCGCAGAAATATGGTGACGCACGGAAACAGGTGAAACCTCTGCTGCTTCCGCCAGATCGTTCACGGTGCACTTTCCTTGCGCCTTGAGCGTCCGCAGAATGACCTCTCGCGTGGGGGATGTCATAACGAAGAAAGTATAGCACGCGGCCCCTTTCCAGGTCAATATTTCTCATTTTTCCTATATTTATTAGGATCCATCGAAGTGTATCGACCTCGCCGAATGGCTTCCGGCAAAGGGGGCGCCCCTTAGATGGGGTAATTATTCAAAGATTATTGACGAATATTGTACGGCGTGCTATAATCCGGCCGATTTCGTGCATAAAGGAGCAATCCAATTTCGGTTACGCTAGAAATCAAGGACCTGCACGCCTCGGTTGAGGGGAAGGAAATCCTCAAGGGCGTCGATCTTACGGTAACCCAGGGGGAGACTCACGCCTTAATGGGACCCAATGGGGCCGGAAAATCGACCCTGGCGAATGTCTTGATGGGCCATCCTGCGTACGAAGTAACCCAGGGCGAGGTGCTCTTCAAGGGCGAGAACATCGTGGGTCTTGCTCCCGACGAGCGATCTCGAATGGGCCTATTTCTGGCTTTCCAGTATCCGGTGGCAATTCCCGGGGTCTCGGTCGCCAATTTCCTGCGCATGGCGATCAACGCCCACCGCGCAGCCGAGAATGGCAACGGCAAAAATATCTCGATTCCCGAGTTTCGGGACCTGCTCAAGGGCAAGATGGATCTGTTGAAGATTCCCCACGAGTTCGCCGGACGATTTCTGAACGACGGATTTTCTGGCGGCGAGAAGAAGCGCGCGGAGATTCTGCAGCTCGCTACCCTGGAGCCCGAGATTGCCATCCTGGACGAGACCGATTCCGGATTGGACATCGACGCGGTGCGTATCGTAGCGAAGGGAATCAACGCACTCGTGGGCGAGGAGCTCGGCATACTCATCATCACCCACTATCAACGCATCCTGAACTACATCAAGCCCGATTTCGTGCACATTCTCCTGGCCGGTCGGATCCTCCAATCCGGCGGTCCGGAGCTTGCCGAGCATCTGGAAGAGGTCGGGTACGAAGGAATTCTGGAGCTCTAGGCATGGCCACACCCGCAGATCTCAAACAGCTAGACGGAATTGGCAAATATAAATACGGATTCAGCGACCCGGACGTCACCGTGTTCAAGACGCGCAAAGGGCTCGATCAGGATGTCGTGCGTCAGATCTCGGCCATGAAGGAAGAACCGGAATGGATGCTGGAGTTTCGGCTAAATGCGCTGGATCACTTCTTCGCGCGACCCATCCCGGAATGGGGCCCGGACCTCAGCCGCCTGGATCTGGATAACATCTACTACTACGTCAAGCCCTCCGAATCCGAGAGCAAAACCTGGGAAGATGTGGACGAAACGATCAAGGCCACCTTCGACAAGCTGGGTATCCCGGAGGCGGAGCAGAAGTTCCTGGCGGGCGTCGGCGCGCAATACGAATCGGAAATGGTGTACCACAGCATCCAGGAGCACCTGGATGAGCTGGGCGTCATCTTCGTCAGCATCGAGGACGGGCTCAAGAACCACGAAGACATCTTCCGGGAGTACTTTGGCACCGTGATCCCCCACACGGACAACAAGTTCGCGGCGCTGAACAGCGCGGTGTGGTCCGGTGGATCGTTCGTTTATGTACCCTCCGGAGTAAAGGTGGAGCTTCCACTGCAGGCTTACTTCCGCATGAACACCGCCAATCTCGGCCAGTTCGAACGCACGCTGATCATCCTCGAAGAGGGCGCCGAAGTTCACTACGTGGAAGGGTGCACCGCTCCGATTTACACCACTGATTCATTTCACAGTGGAGTCATTGAGATCGTGGTCAAGAAGGGCGCCCGCTCGCGCTACACGACCATCCAGAACTGGTCGGTGAACGTTTACAACCTGGTCACCCAGCGTGCGATGGTTCACGAGAATGCTCAACATGAATGGGTGGATGCAAATCTGGGCAGCCAGCTGACCATGAAGTACCCCTCCTGCTACCTGGTGGGTGAGGGAGCCCACGGCGGGATCTTGTCCATGGCATTCGCAGGGAAGGGGCAGCATCAGGATACGGGTGGCAAAGTCATCCATGTAGCGCCAAAGACCACCAGCCGCATTACGTCGAAGTCGATCAGCAAGGATGGTGGGCGCGCTTCCTACCGGGGCTTGCTCAAGATCTACGAGAACGCCACGGGATCGCGATCCAACGTCGTTTGCGATGCGCTTCTATTGGATGAGGAGTCTCGCTCCGACACCTATCCGTACATTGAAATTGACGAAAACGATGTCAGTGTCGGACATGAGGCTTCGGTCAGCAAGATAGGCGAGGAGCAGCTCTTCTATTTGAAAAGCCGCGGCTTATCTGAGGAGGAAGCGATCACCATGGTGGTCTCAGGCTTTATTGAGCCCCTGGTGCGCGAGCTTCCCATGGAATATGCGGTGGAGATGAACCGATTGATCCAGCTGCAGATGGAAGGGTCCATCGGATAACGCCTTCGGACTCCGGGGCCCGCAGAACCCCCAGGAGCCGGCGGGAGCCGGCTCTTCGTATGGAACTGGCATATGAGCACTGATCCCAAGCTAAAGCGGAAGAGAATCGTTCGGCGGTCGACCGCTCCCGAGTTTCAATTTGCATTCGAACAAGTGGCGAAGGCCTCCGAGGCGCTCAACGAGCCGGGATGGCTGAGAGAGCGCCGTAAGTCCGCCTGGAAAGCCTGGGAATCGCTTCCCCTGCCAACCGTCAAGGACGAACCCTGGAGACGAACCGATCTGCGGAACATCCCGGCCGATCGCTTTGTTGCCCGACCCAGCGACAATGGCCGAGTGGATCAGGAGTTTCTATGGCCCGGGCCGTCGCTCTTGCTGCGCCCTGGCCACGATTCCACACTAGACAATCTGAACCAAATCAGCGACAAGCGTGTCGTATTGGCTGATTGGGCCACGGCAGTCCGCGAGCATGAGCAGCTTCTGCGGAAGCACCTTGGCTCGGTGGTTCCTGACGATGAGGGCAAGTTTTCCGCTCTTGCTGCCGCTTTGGCCACGGATGGTGTGTTGGTGTACGTACCCACCGGTGTGCATTGCGAAGTCCCGCTGCATTCCACCCTCTGGGCACCGGGCAGCGATCTGGCGGTCTTCAGCCGGGTCCTAATTGTGGTCGAGGACGACGCTTCTGCCACCGTGGTGCATGAAATGGCTTCTCCCGGGGGAGGTGAGGCGTCGTTACACTCGTCGTTGCACTCCGGAATCGTGGAAGTTGCCGTCGGTCGAGGGGCTAGGCTCACATTTGTGGAGGTCCAAAACTGGGGCGATCAAGTGTGGAATTTCACCCATGAACGAGCCAGGGTGGGTCGAGATGGGCGGATAGACTGGATCTTTGGCGCCGTCGGGAGTCATCTCACAAAGAATTTCTCAGAATTGACGCTGGACGGGCAGGGTGCGGAAGGCCGCTGGACCGGGTTTTACTTTGCCGATGGCATTCAGCACCTGGATCACGATACGCAGCAGAACCATCTGGCTCCCAACACTACCAGCGACCTGCTGTTCAAAGGCGCGTTGGTCGATCGAAGCCGATCGGTGTGGCAGGGCATGATCTATGTCGCACCTGGCGCCCAGCGTGCCGACGGATTTCAGGCTAATCGCAATCTGATTCTCAGCAAGCGCGCGCGCGCGGATTCCATCCCAGGTCTCGAAATCTTGACGGATGATGTACGCTGTACACATGGCGCCACCGTCAGCCAATTGGAAGAAGAACCGATCTTCTACCTGATGTCCCGCGGAATCTCGCGCAAGCAGGCCGAGCGGCTGGTGGTGGAGGGTTTTTTCGCTTCGGTGATGAAGCGCATTCCGCTCGAAAGCGTTCGGGATCAATTCGAAAAGATGATTGACAGGAAGCTCAGACCGCGCGTTTAATAAGGGAGGACAGGAATCGTAAGGGGTAATGAATTTATGGCATCGGAGAAATCGGCGGCTACTGCAGTAGAACCTCGCAATTACGATGTTGGGGATTTGGTCGATGTTTTGTGCGATCATATGCGTGGTGAGCAGCGCGTAAACGATTGGCTGCAAGGAGTGGTCGTACAGGCGGATTACAAGATGGTGGCTGTGCAGTTCAATCAGGACGTGTACCTGACGGACGGTTGGATGGTGCCCGATCGCGTGCTGTGGACGCGTCAAGACAGCGATAAGATTCGGAAATCCAAGAAGCGTCGCGCGGCAAAGAACGCAAAAAGCACGAAGGGCAAGTAGCGGTTCTACAATTCGGATCTCGACTTAGAGATTCTGGAGGCTTCTCGTAGATGGCAGTCCCTCAAACCCTAGACACATTGGACGTCGGAGCCATACGGAAAGACTTCCCCATCTTGAAGCGTGAGATTCAAGATGGGGTTCCACTGGTCTACCTGGATTCAGCTGCCAGCTCCCAGAAGCCGGAGCAGGTGATCCGCGCGATGTCTCGGTTCTACGAAACGGAGTACGCTAACGTTCACCGCGGAATTCACACGCTGGCCGAGGAGGCGACTGCGGCCTTTGAATCGGCTCGCGAGCGGGTGGGGGAGTTCGTGGGCGCAGAGTCAGCGCGTCAGATCATCTTCACGCGGAACGCGACCGAGGCCATTAATTTGGTTGCCAATAGCTGGGGCCGCGCCAACCTGGGGGAGGGAGATCTGGTGCTGCTCACCCAAATGGAGCACCATTCCAACATCGTTCCCTGGCAAATGATGGCATCTGAACTCGGCTTCAAGATCGAATACGCTCCGATAACAGATGACCACCGCATCGATCTCGGCTCATATGGCGATCTACTAGAGCGGCGGCCAAAGCTGGTGGGCTTCACGCAGATGTCGAATGTGCTGGGGACGATCAATCCGGTGGCCGAGATGACCAAGATGGCTCATGCAGCCGGGGCAGTGGTGCTGGTCGATGGCGCGCAATCGGTGCCGCATATGGTCGTGAACGTCGCCGACCTTGATATCGATTTTCTGGCCTTCTCGGCCCACAAGATGTGCGGCCCCTCAGGAATCGGGGCACTTTACGGGCGGCGGGAGCTGCTGGAAGAGATGCCGCCGTTCATGGGCGGCGGCGAGATGATCAAGCGTGTGCAGTTCGACGCGTTTTCCTCAGCGGAGCTGCCGAGTAAGTTCGAAGCCGGAACTCCGCCGATCGCGCAGGCGATTGGCTTCGGTGCCGCCGTCGATTACCTCTCCAAGCTGGGCATGCCGGCCATCCGGCGGCACGAGCAGGAGATCATCAAGCGAGCACTGGAGCAATTGGAAGAAGTTCCGGGGGTACGCGTTCTTGGTCCTGCGGCAGAACACAAGGGTGGCGTTGCGGCATTCACCTTCGCCGATGCGCACCCGCACGACGTAGCTCAAATCCTGGATCGACGAGGGGTCGCAGTTCGCGCGGGACATCACTGCGCGATGCCCCTTCACGAAAGACTCGGATTGCTAGCCACCACGCGCGCCTCCTTTTATCTGTACAACACACCGGAAGACATAAACAGCCTGATCGAAGGGCTGTACGCCGTTCGTGAGGTATTTGCATAACCCGTGGACGATCTTTACCGCGAGCAAATCATCGATCGATACAAGAATCCGCAGATGCGAGGCAACCTCGATCCGCATGACTACAGCTATGAAGACGACAACCCGCTGTGTGGAGATCGCATTCGCATGGATATCCGAGTCGACGGCCAGGGACGCGTCACGGAGGCCGCCTTTTCGGGGGAGGGCTGCGCCATATCGCAGGCCTCGGCCGATATGTTGACAGAGAAGGTGGTGGGCATGTCCCTGGATGAGGTAAAGTCCTACACCAAGGATGAATTGCTCGAGATGCTTGGCATCGATTTAGGGCCAGTGCGTCTAAAGTGCGCGCTGCTTTCGCTCAAGGTGCTCAAGGCCGGGGTATACGGGCTGGATGAGCTCGAGGAAGAGTTGGCCGCGCTCTAGTCTTCAGTCCTCGCCGCTCAATCCTTTGCCGTCGGTGAGCGCCGGCGGTTTTTGCTGGTGCCAAGCACTGGCACCAGCATGG
>JBGMQN010000126.1:4349-7771 GCA_048054495.1 Anaerolineales bacterium | reverse complement strand
GGCACCAGCATGGGCATAGCGATATGTACAACTACGTAGAAGTCGACGCCGAGCATCTTGAGTATGTGACCGTTGCTGAAGTTAATGAGCTTGGCAATGGCGAGCGTTTGATCCTCGACATCGACGGCCAGACGATCGTGGTTTTCAACATCGCAGATCGCTACTACGCAATCGCGGATGTCTGTTCGCACGACGACGGCCCAGTGGCAGAGGGCGAACTCGTCGACTACGAGATCGCCTGCCCGCGACACGGCGCGAAATTTGACAT
The DNA here is from genome assembly GCA_048054495.1 of Anaerolineales bacterium. Classification (GTDB taxonomy): domain Bacteria; phylum Chloroflexota; class Anaerolineae; order Anaerolineales; family E44-bin32; genus JADFRG01. The sequence goes on along the minus strand of JBGMQN010000126.1, from coordinate 7,503 downwards.
CCGCAGCGGCCAGGTGCTGACGCTCCCCGCAGTCGTGGATATCCCCGCCTACCCGGTTCGGATCGAGGGAAACCAGATCCAGATCGGCCTTCCGGTGGAACCCTAGCCGGATCAAGACATTCATCAGTTCGAGGCTTGGTGCTTTCGTTGTAACATTGTGCGATGAAATACGCGCCCCTAGGGGCTTGTCCGATAGGATGAAGTGAACATGACAGATAAATGGGTATACCGGTTTGAGGAAGTTGAGAACGCCGAGCAGGCGGCTGGAGATTGGGAAGGTGTGCGGGGCCTCCTGGGAGGCAAGGGCGCCAATCTGGCCGACATGACTCGATTGGAAATCCCGGTTCCACCGGGTTATGTCATTACGACCGAGGCCTGCAACGCGTATCTCGCGCAGGACGAGTCGTTCCCCGACAGGATGTGGGATCAGGTGCTCGAAGCCATGGCAGCCACCGAAAAGGCATCCGGGAGGAAATTTGGCGATCCGACGGATCCATTGCTCGTATCCTGCCGTTCGGGCGCCAAGTTTTCCATGCCGGGAATGATGGACACCGTACTCAACATTGGTCTCAATGAAGATACGGTTCAAGGATTGATGCAGCAAACGGGCGACGAGCGATTTGCCTACGACGCCTATCGGCGACTGGTGCAGATGTTTGGCTCGGTGGTGATGGGCGTGCCGGCCGAACCGTTCGAGGAGGTCATTGAAGAGTACCAGGAGAAAAAGGGCGTCGAGAGCGACACCGAGCTGGCGGCGGAGGACTGGAAAGCCATCACCGAGCGCTTTAAAGAGATCGTCAAGAAGGAAACGGGTTCGGAATTCCCAACCGATCCGATAGATCAGCTGCGTCTGGCCATCAAGGCGGTATTCAAGTCGTGGAACGGGAAGCGCGCGGTGGATTATCGGAACGCGGCGGGGATCGCGCACGATCTATGCACCGGAGTGAGCATCCAGACCATGGTCTTTGGCAACATGGGCATGGACTCCGGAACCGGCGTGAGCACGACCCGTGATATCTCGACCGGCGAGGATAAGATCGAGGGCGACTACCTGTTGAACGCGCAAGGCGAGGACGTTGTGGCGGGCATCCGCATTACGAAGCCCATCGAGGAACTCAAGGCGGACATGCCGGAGGCCTATGCGGAGCTGGAATCGATCAGCGAACGCCTGGAAAAACACTATCGCGAAGTGCAAGATGTGGAATTCACGATCGAGCATAGCAAGCTGTGGATGCTCCAGACGCGTGATAGTAAGCGCACAGCGCAAGCCGCGGTTCGCATCGCAGCGGACCTGGCGGACGAAGGCTTGATCACTCGCGAGCAGGCCGTATCGCGGATCTCGCCCGATCAAGTTGATTTCTTTCTCCATCCGCAGTTCGATATCGAGATCATGAAGGCGGCCACCAAGGAAGGCCGCATGTTGGCCAGTGGGTTAAACGTCTCGCCTGGAGCGGCGGTGGGGCAGGTGGCTTTGGACGCCGACAAGGCCGAAGCCTGGGCGAAGAAGGAAGGTCGACAGGTCATCATGGTGCGCCCAGAGACCAAACCCGACGACGTCCACGGCATGCTGGCCGCAAAGGGAATCTTGACCAGCCGCGGGGGCCGCACCAGCCACGCCGCGCTCGTCGCTCGCCAATTCGGCAAGCCGGCCGTCGTGGGCGTCACTATGATGAGGATCGATCTGGATAAGCGCGTCATCTCGGTCGACGGACGAGAAATTAAGGAAGGCGATTGGATATCCATCGACGGTACGCGCGGCGAGGTGTATCTCGGAAAGCTCGATACCATGGTGCCGGACTTCAACGATCCGTATCTCATCAAGATTCTGTCCTGGGCCGACGATATCCGTCGCCTGGGGGTTTGGGCGAATGCGGACTACCCAGACGATGCAAAGCGCGCGCGGGGATACGGTGCAGAAGGCATCGGTCTGTGCCGCACGGAGCACATGTTCTTTCAGGCCGAGCGGCTGCCGATCGTGCAGAACATGATCCTGGCAGATACTGAGGAGGAACGAGCAGAGGCGCTCGACAAGCTCCTGCCGTACCAGCGCGAGGATTTTGCAGGCTTGTTCCGCGCCATGGACGGCCTACCGGTGATCATCCGCCTGATCGATCCGCCGCTGCACGAATTCCTGCCCAGTCATGATGAGCTGCTGGTTGAGGTCACTCGACTGAGAGACTCGGGAAAGGATCCGGATCGGCTCAAGGAGCAGGAGCAGCTGCTTAGCGCGGTGGAGGGAATGCGCGAGGCCAATCCGATGCTGGGGCTGCGCGGGGTGCGGCTGGGCATCCACATGCCGGCGGTCACCGAAATGCAGGTGCGCGCGATCATGGAAGCCGCAGTTGAAGTGAGCAAAGAGGGCGTGGACGTGCATCCGGAAATCATGATCCCGCTGGTTAGCCACGTCAACGAGCTCAAGACGCAGCAGGCGACTCTAGAGCGAGTGGCCGAAGAAGTGATGGTGGAGCAGGGAGTCGACGTCGACTTTAAATTCGGAACCATGATCGAGATCCCTCGTGCCGCGCTCACTGCGCGCGAAGTGGCTGAAATCGCGGAGTTCTTCTCCTTCGGGACAAACGATCTCACGCAGACCACCTACGGCATCAGCCGAGATGACGCGGAGGCGAGCTTTCTTGTCGAGTATATGGAGAAGGAGATCTTGCCGGCCAATCCGTTCCAGTCCATCGACCCGGATGGAGTTGGCCGCTTGATGCAGATCGCCACCAACGAGGGTCGCGAAACGCGCTCCGATCTGGAGGTCGGGATCTGCGGCGAGCACGGAGGCGATCCCGATTCGATCCGCCTTTGCCATCAGTACGGGCTGGATTATGTAAGCTGCTCGCCATTTCGCGTGCCGGTCGCGAGATTGGCTGCCGCCCACGCCGCGCTGGAGCAGGCCTAGCTTCCCGCTGATACGGCGCCTAATCTAGAAACCGAGTGGGGGTGTGCTCAGTAGCACACCCCCACGTGTTTCTTGCGGCCCCCGGCTGCCTGGGTTTTGAAGTACTCCCGCTATCGAGCCTCAATCCTCGCTTGCCCAATACAGCTCGATGGATGAAACTCAGACTTAGGCTCTGCAAACCCGTCAAGTAACTCCGAAACGTGAGGTGAGAATATGAGAGGCTGGCTTTTCCCGGCGGCATTTACCCTTATC
>JBGMQN010000126.1:0-4249 GCA_048054495.1 Anaerolineales bacterium | reverse complement strand
TTGGCCATGGTGTTTCTTGGCGAGACAATGATATTGCGGCAGTGGGTGGGAGTGGGTCTGGCTCTGGTAGCGGTCCTGCTTATTGCGTTCTAGGGCGCGATGAGGAAAGGCGGCTGGTACGTGCTTGCAGCAGGAGCCCTGTGGGGGACGACCGGGACCGCCCAGGCCTTCGCACCAGCAGGCGCGCAACCCTATGTAATTGGAGCGCTTCGATTGGCCATCGCAAGCGCAGCACTGATTCCATACGCTCTGACACGCCGAGCGCTCCCCAGCGCGCAGCGCTGGCCAATCCTCCCAACCGGGGTTGCGGCGTTAAGCATGGCCGCCTACCAGCCGCTGTTCTTTGGAGCGGTCGCCACGACAGGAGTGGCACTAGGGACTATCGTTGCCATTGGCAGCGCGCCGATCCTTGCCGGAGCGCTAGCATGGTTTGTGAGGGGAGAGCGACCCAGTTTTCGCTGGTGGGTCGCCACCGTGCTGGCAATCCTGGGAACAGCGCTCCTAATCGTGGGGGAATCGGAGGGTGGAGCAACCTTCGAAGGGGTAGCACTTGCCCTCGGCGCCGGCGCCGCCTATGCAGTTTATGTGGTTGCGAGCAAGGGCTTGCTCGCAACCCACAAACCGGATGCGGTGATCGCGGTCGTGTTCGGCCTGAGCGCGCTGATCCTGCTGCCGGTTTTGATCTTTGCGGAACTTGATTGGGTGTTCACTACCGGGGGGGCGATCACTGTGGTGTACCTGGGCCTCGTGGCCACCGCGGTGGCCTATGTTCTATTTGTTCGTGGACTCAACCTTCTCCCTGTTGGATCCACCGTTACATTGTCGCTAGCCGAACCACTGACTGCGGCGGCTCTCGGAGCTATTGTGCTCGGAGAGCGCCTTGGCTCCGCCGCTGTTTTGGGCGCCTTGCTCCTGTTGGCTGGCCTCGCCATTATCGGGCTTCAACCCTCGCGCCCGGCCACCGAATCGACGGGTACTTGAATCCTCCGAGGTGTGAATAGCGATGCCGAACGATCGAGTCCAGCTTGCAGATTGGCGAAGACAGGTGGGCGAAATGTACTCAAAGATTCGCCAATTGGAGCCGGAACAGGGCTGGCGTGCCTTTAGGAGGGAGCGCGATTTCCTGCTTAAAACGCACCCTCAAAGCCCGCTGAGCGAGCCGCACCGCGAGCGTTTCGAAAAACTAGAGTACTTCCCCTATGATTCTCAATGGCGGCTGACCCTACCGCTGGAGCCGCCAAGCTCCCGATCGTCAATCAAGATCGATCTGGGCGAGGACGGCGATTTCCGGATCACGGAGATGGGTCGGGTCCGGATCGGAGCCGATGCCAGGCTGAGCCTATATTGGGTGGAAGGCTATGGAGGCGGACTGTTCCTGCCATTTGCCGACAGGACCAATGGTGGTACGACCTACGGGGGAGGGCGCTATTTGCTCGACGGGATCAAGGGGTCTGATCTTGGCATGCAGGGTGAGCAGCTGATTCTCGATTTCAACTTCGCTTACAACCCCTCCTGCGTGTACGACGATCGCTGGGTCTGCCCATTACCGCCGGAGCGAAACCGCCTTCCATTCGAGGTGAAAGCGGGAGAGAAGGCTTTTCGCTTGCACGCAACTTAGTCGTTCCAAGCATGCGGCCCCTTGCGCATAGCCATCTCTCAGCGGTCTAGATTGTTGGGAAAAGGGATGAGCTAGCGATCGGGACCCGCGATCAAAGGGCCAGGGCTATGCTAGCGATCAGATCCACTTCTCAAGCGCGCTGACGAAGAAAACGATCCCAAAGTAGATCATGAATCCGCCGGTCACTAGGATCAGCGCGCGATAGCGTCGATCGGTAAGGAGCCGCCGCCCGGCACTGGCTGAGACCGATAAGAAGGAATCCCAGGCAAAATCGGCGCTGATATGCCCCAGATAGAAGGCGGCCAGGGTCGCGATGCTGATCGCTTGAGCTTGAGCTAGATAGCCCGCCGCTACCGTCACCCACCACACATACCAGAACGGATTGGCAAGCGTTGTAGCCACGCCCAGGCCGAACAGCGCAGAGTAGGATCTGGGCTTGCTGACTTTCTCTGGGTCGGGAAGACGAACGGTGCCGCGCCTGGCGGCGAATAGGTAACCTCCCCCGATTGCCAGCAAGGTTAGGCCGCCAAGCAGTCCGATGATGGTGCTGGCCAGCGGAGCGTTCATCAGAGTCGCCAGCCCGAAGGTAATAAGCACCACCATTAGAAATTCCAGGGTGGAATGGCCACTGGCAACCATGGGTCCGACCCGCCAGCCCTGGCGCGGGGATTCGCTCAATATGGCGGCGGTCACGGGGCCCGGTGAGACGACCGCGCCGAAGGTGACCACGAACGAAAATATGAAAACCGCGGCTAGTGAGTCAGTCGACAAATTCGCCAACGAAAGGACGAAGCATCATTTTACTGGAGGGGAGTGCGACAGCCAGGAATCCGTGACAAAGCCAGGGGAAGCGGATTTACGGTAGATTGCCTAGGAGGCCTTGACGAAACGTCGCATGTCGGGGAAGACCAGCCTTTTGTGATCCGACTTGCGCAGAGCGGCGCGATTAGCGGCCTCGAAGTTGAGCAGCACTTCCTTCAGCGCCCGCACCTGCCATCCCGGCGGATCCTGCGAGAACACAGCGAGCACCGCAGTGTGGATGCCAGGTATGAGCAGAAGCCCGGAGCCATCGTCCAGATGCGTGGCCAGCATTCGACCGGGCCCCGATTCTTTGCGCGGCGGTCCGAAGGTGCGGAGCAAACCCATCGCTTCTTCGGCAGCATCCGGCATGTCGCCCTGGATGAAGATCTGATCTCGAGACTCGAGATCATAAATGGCTACGCAGGTGCAGAGTGCCTCGTTGAGCTGCATCAAGAAGGTAGTGCGGCCCTCCTCGAGCACCACCCGCCAGCGATCGCTGCTGGGATGGGCCTCTCTAAGCCGCATCGCAACTTCGCGCTGTTCTTGATAGTGCCGGCGGATGGCCCGGTATTGAGAACCGTTGATGCGGCCGTTCTCGAAATCGTCCTCTAGCCGCTCGAGCTTTTCGTCGATATTGGAGAGCATCTCCATGAGCTCGGGAGCATCCCGCGTTCGGAGCTCCATCTTCAGCGTTTCTTCGATGGAACGCTCGGACAGCGACTCCTCGGGAACGAAGTTCTCGGCGGCCACCTCTTCGACAAATACCGCCGGCGTTTCGCCTTCGAGCTGCGCCAGTCGCATGTCCTGCTCACGGAGCAACTCACGCACTGCGCGCAGCTGTCCGGCGCTGATCGTTCCATCGCAGAACGCCAGTGCGGACGAAAGCATACGCTCTCGAGCTAAAGCCAACTGCTCGCGGGCGCGCTGGATCTCGGGGTCGACCCCCGTTTCGGTCTCCTGGTCGTTGACTTCCGTCTCGACCAGGGGGCCTGTTTCTGACATGGGACTATCATACATGGGGGCCCCCTAACGGATCAAATGACTAGGGTACCAGGGCGTTTTGGGGCGCTTTTGTAAGTCACCTCAAAAACCAGTCAAAGGGGGATTCCGGCGTGTTCTTATGCTTGTGACCCGATTGGGGCGAGGGAATAAAGCTATCGGAGTGCGATATACTCTACCGCCGTAAGGCGCGGGCAAGGACGTACCGGCATAAGCGCCGCAAGGCGCCTGCAAGTGCGTACCGATATAGACGCCGCAAGGCGCGGGTAATGATCTACTAGGAGAGGGCCAGTGGAGGGTCGCAGAATCGTATTCATGAGTCGGTTTGTCGGCGTGCTCTTCCTGTTCACGTTGAGCGCCTGCAACTTCTCGTCGCAGGAGTCCGATACTCCCACCCCCTCCAGCGAACAGGTGCTCCAAACCGCCCAGGCGATCGCCCAGGCGACAATCGACTCTGCAACCTCGACTCCGACGTTGGCGCCGCCGACTGATACTCCCGGACCGCCAACCGAGACCTTCACGCCCGAACCCACCGGTACGCCCTCCATCCCAACCGCGGTCGCAAAATACAATGCCAACATTCGCAGTGGGCCGGGCGAAGAGTACGAGAGCATCGATTTCATTTTTGCCGAGGAAGCAGGCGAGATCGTTGGACGATGGGACGACACGCCGATCGGCACCTGGTATTTCATTCGCCGCTTTGGCGAGACCGGCCGGAACGGCTGGGTCTGGAGCGGGGCGGTGACCTTGAGCGGGAACGAAGCCGGCGTGCCGTTCATGACGCCGGCTCCCACGCCTACTTCGACCGAAGAGCCCCCCGGTCCGCCGCCT
>JBGMQN010000042.1:0-6135 GCA_048054495.1 Anaerolineales bacterium | reverse complement strand
GGAGGAGATTGCTTCGCTTCGCTCGCAATGACACGGGGCAGCAAGCGTCCAACATGAATCCCCAATATCGTGTCTACATCATGACGAACAATTACAACGGGTCTGAACTGGAAGCGCCTGCCAAGCCCAACGCGGGTGCGACCCTCTTCATCGACTGCAGCACGTTCTCGATATGCTCCCACAGCTCCACACCCAGGTCCTCCGCCCCTTCGGCAATGTCCTCCCGGTTCACGTTAGCCGCAAAACGCGTGTCCTTCCACTTCTTTCGAATGGACTTGAGCCTAACGTCGAGGATCGATCTCGACGGACGCACGAGTGCCACGGCGGTGATCAATCCGGTGATTTCGTCACAAGCATAGAGCGCGCGCTGCATCGTGGTCTCGCGGGGAACTCCGGTATGTTCGGCATGGCTAAGGATACAGGTCACGATCCCTTCGGGCACGCCGCGCTCCCTGAGAATTGGCGCCCCTTCCTGGGGATGCTCCTCGAGAGTGGGGTGGATTTCCCAATCGAAGTCATGCAGCAAGCCTGCCAGCGCCCATTCGGTGGGGTCCTCCCCGAGGCGCTCCGCATAATCCTCCATCGCCGCTTCAACGGCTAGCATGTGGCGCACCAGATTCTGGTTGTGCACATACTCGTCTAGCAGCGCAATCGCTTCGTCACGTTCCATCGACAACGAATCTCCGCAGGATGTGCCCAGACTCAGGCGAGCCTGGCGATAAGAATCTCCAACAACGCTACCAAGGTGGCGGGAATCTCTCTCGTTTCCCAATAATGAAGGGCGCGTGGACTATAAGGGCGCAAATCTGCGGATACCCCCACCACCTCAATTCCAAGGCCCTCGCAGATTACCAGCGCGCGCGGGAGATGATAATTCTGAGTGATCAGGAGGGCCTGGCTGATCCCGTATGTGGAGGCGGCGCGTTGGCAAGTCGTGTACGTACGCGTGCCCAATCCATCGGTGACGATCGCTTCTGCCGGTACTCCCAGGGACTCAGCCAGAGTGCGCATGGCTTGCGGTTCACTGTAGCCCTCGGCGGTCTCATGACCGCTCATCAACAGCGCATCGACCTTCCCATTAAAGTACAGCTGTGCAGCCGCGGCCACGCGGTCGTAAAGTACCGTTGTGGGCGCGCCATCCCGCCGGAGTCCGGCACCGAATACGATACCCACCGGAGCGTGCGGTGCATCCACAATGTCGACGATGCTCTTGGCGAAATGGCGCTCGACCAAGCGTCGGGGCGCCCAAAGCGCCAGAAATGCTACGATCGCACCGAGAAGTAGGCCTCCGCGAACCACGGCGGGATTTTACCAAACCGGGGGAAATGCCTGTCCCTTTAAGGGCAGAGTGGCCTACGCGACCCCTTGACTCGTATTGATATAATCAATCCCATGAATACTCTGGCTCGTGAAAGGCCCGATGCAGTCAGCTCGGAGTTCATGAACTACCTCATTGAATTGAACGCCGAGCCTGGCACTCGCCTACCACCTATCAGTGATTTAGCGATCATACTGGGGATTAGCTCGGGGAAGCTGCGAGAGCAGCTTGAGGTTGCGCGTGGGCTAGGCTTGGTCGAAGTAAGACCAAAGACCGGGATCCGTGTGCGTGGATTCTCGTTCTTCCCGACCATCCAGACTGGCTTGCGCTTCGCCCTGGCTCTGGACCGCTCCTATTTCGACCAGTACAGTCAATTACGAAATCAGGTCGAGGCCTCCTTCTGGCACCAGGCGGTGGAATTGCTGGGCGCAGACGACAAGGTCTACCTTCAAGAGCTCATGGATAGCGCATGGACCAAATTAAGAGGCGATCCCATTCAAATCCCCCACGATGAGCATCGGGAGTTTCACATGACGATCTATTCCAGGCTCAACAACGCCTTCGTTCTCGGATTGCTCGAGGCCTACTGGGACGCATACGAAGTCGTGGGTCTGGATCGGTATGAGGATTACGCCTACCTGCGTGAGGTCTGGACTTATCACGGACGAATGGTAGATGCGATCCACAATGCCGAGATTGATAAGGGACACAAGGCGCTCGTGGAGCATATCGCTCTGTTGAGAACCCGACCCGAACCCCGACTCTATCCAAGCGGGTCCAACCCACGCGCGTAGAGGTGTTGATATGACCGATAACCCTATTCATACGAAGCAGGTCGTCAACGACTTTTCGATGGTGGTGGCTACTGCCAACGGCTCGGGCAGCCAAACATCGAATCTAGCCCTCATGCGCGCGCTGTTTCGGATGGGAATTCCCGTGAGCGGCAAGAACCTTTTCCCATCCAATATCCAGGGACTTCCGACCTGGTATACGATCCGTGCGAGTAGCGACGGGCACACCGCCCGCCGAGACAGCGTCGAGATCCTGGTCGCCATGAACGCACCCACCTTCGCCGAAGACCATGCTGGCTTGTCAGCCGGCGGGGCTTGCTTCTTCGCCGACCATCTGCCCAAGCTCCCGACGCGTGACGACATCGCTTACTACCCGATGCCCATCAAGGGGCTCGTCAAAGAGGTAGATCCGCCCAGGAATCTCAAGGATTATGTGGCCAACATGGGCTACGTGGGCATCGTTTCAGAAATGATGGGGATTGACCTCGAGGCGGTACGCGGTGCACTCCTGACCCATTTCCATGGCCGCGAGAAACCCGTCGAATTGAATATGGGAATGGTCACGCTTGCCGCAGAATGGGCAAGAGACAACCTGGAAAAACAGGATCCCTACCGTGTACAGGCCGATGACCAGACAGCGGGAAAAATCCTCATAGAGGGGAATACGGCAGGTGCACTAGGGGCAATCTACGGGGGGGTCTCGTTTGCCTCCTGGTACCCGATCACACCAGCCTCCAGCTTCGCAGATGCATTTCGAGAGTACCTGCCGCAGCTTCGCAAGGACAACGGAAAGAACGCCTTTGCCGTGATCCAGACCGAGGATGAACTATCCGCCATCGGCATGGCGATCGGTGCGGGCTGGGCCGGCGCACGCGCGATGACCTCCACCTCTGGTCCCGGTATTTCGCTGATGGCGGAGTTCGTGGGGCTGGCGTTCCTTGTCGAGATCCCCATCGTGATCTGGGATGTGCAGCGAATGGGGCCCAGCACCGGCCTGCCTACTCGTACTTCGCAGGGCGATGTGATGTTTGTTCGCTATCTGGGGCACGGCGATACCAAGAACGTGATCTTATTGCCGGGCAGCGTTGCGGAGTGCTTCGAGTTCGGGTGGCGTGCCTTCGATATCGCGGATCGGCTGCAGACTCCGGTGTTTGTGCTGAGTGATCTCGATCTTGGAATGAACCTGTGGATGTCGGATCCGTTCGACTACCCGGATGAGCCAATGGACCGTGGCAAGGTGCTCACCGCAGAGCAGCTTGAAGAGATAGGGGAATTTGCTCGCTACCGGGACGTCGACGGCGACGGGATTGCGTATCGGACCTTGCCCGGGAATGAGCATCCCCTTGCGCCATGGTTCGCCCGCGGCACCGGCCACGACGAACAGGCCTTCTACAGCGAGCGACCGGATGATTGGGAGCGCAACATAGAGAGGTTGATGCGCAAGGTAGACTCGGCGCGCGAACTGGTTCCCGCTCCGATCCAGCATGGCTCGGGGACATCCAGAGTGGGACTGATCTATTATGGCTCGACGGAATCTGCGGTCCAGGAAGCTCGCGAGCGCCTGGCAGAGGGACTGGAGATAGACACCTTGCGGCTTCGCGCGGTTCCGTTTAGTGCCGAAGTCAAGCAATTCATCGATGATCACGAAGAGCTGCATGTGCTTGAAATGAACACCGATGGCCAGATGCATAAATTGCTGCAATTGGAAGTGCCGGAGCAAGCCGCAAAGCTGCGTTCGTTAACTCAGAACAACGGTCTACCGTTGACTGCGCGCTGGATCACGCAATCGGTGGTGGATCAAGCGGGAGGCTGAGGTGGCAACCACGGTAGAGACTCGCAAGGCAAAGGTAAATACGGTTGGATTGGCCAAAGCCGATTACAAAGGCCGGCCGTCTACGTTGTGTGCGGGCTGCGGACACAATTCCATTTCCAGTCAGATCATCAACGCCGCTTACGATCTTTCGTTGAGCCCTCATGAGATCATCAAGCTTTCGGGAATCGGGTGCTCGAGCAAGAGTCCCGCTTACTTCCTTGGGAGATCGCACGGGTTCAACAGCCTTCATGGAAGAATGCCCTCCCTCGCCACAGGTGCGCTGGTTGCGAATCGCTCGCTAAAAGCCATCGGGGTCAGCGGAGATGGAGACACCGCCAGCATTGGCATGGGTCAATTTATCCATTTAGTTCGCCGAAACGTGCCCATGGTGTACATCATCGAGAACAATGGAGTGTATGGTCTGACCAAGGGCCAGTTCTCGGCCACCTCGGACCATGAGCAGACTCTGAAATATGCCGGCACGAATCCATTTATGCCCGTCGACCTCTGTATGGAAGCGCTGACCGCTAACGGCGGCTTCGTGGCGCGTTCCTTCGCTGGAGATCCGAAGCAGGTGAGGGAGCTGATCAAGGCCGCGCTTAGCTTCGAGGGAACCGCGGTCCTGGACATCATCAGCCCCTGCGTGACATTCAATGATCGAGACGAATCGACCAAGAGCTACAGTTGGGGCCGCGAGCATGAGGATCCGCTGCACGATGTGACCTATGTTCCCCGATACGAAGATATCGAAGTTGATTATGAGGCGGGTGAAACGACCGAGGTCAGATTGCATGATGGGTCGGCGCTGGTGCTCAAGAAGCTTGATGAGCAGTACGATCCGACGGATCGCTCGGCCGCCATCCGAATTCTGGAGCAGGCTCGAGCGAATCAGGTGCTTGCCACCGGGCTAATCTATTTCAACGCTGACAAGGCCAGCCTTCAAGATTCAGAACAGATGATTGAGCGGCCGCTGTCCGAGCTGACCGCAGACGAGCTTCGCCCCTCACTGCAGAGCTTGCAGGAAGTGCTTAACGGCTTCAAGTAGCTTCGAAGGCCATCCCCACATATAATCGCGGCCTGATTTAGGGCTAGCTCTCGATAATGGCTGAGTCTGGCGGTTTAGCACGCACCTTGAGCAGGCTTGCGGCAGGCGTTTTCGGCTTGATCTTCGCGATCACCCTGCCGCTGACCCTGGTGGCGTTCGCCTGGGGGAGCGTGCTATTCTCCGCGCAGGAAATGACGGATATCTTCACTGACGAGCTGGTCGGATCCGGAGCGCTGCAGGAGATTGCAGTGGAGGTCATGTTGGAGCAAGTTCCTCGAGGGGGCGAAGACCTTGCAGCCGGCATCCTGGATTTCCTTGGCAGGCAACGTTTGGACGAGATGATTGCAGCTTTGTTCCCCGCGCAGTGGGCGGAAAGCCAGGTACGCGCCAACATTGAAAGCCTGTACGCGTGGATCGATAATGACCGTCTGGCCCCCGAGCTGTCCCTGGACGTTCAGCCGCTAAAGGACCGCCTCCTGTCTGGCGGGGCGGAGGATCTCGCCACGACCATTGTGAGCTCCTGGCCAACCTGTGGTTTGGAGCAATTGGAGATCTTCCTTCGCGATGGAGTGCCCCGAGGAGAGCTGCCGGCCTTCCTTTGCCAACCACCCGAACCACTGCGCACGACGGTGATATCGGTGGCTACGGACCTCGTTCTCCGCCAGGTGAGCGAACTTCCGACCACGGTCGAGCTTGGCGACGATCGCCCCCTGGACACTACGCCTCAGGAACTCATGGAATTCAAGCGTGGTCTGCGTGCGTTGCGCGCGTTTTCGCGCGCCGGTTGGCTGCTGCCGCTGAGCATGCTGGGGCTCATCGTGGCAGTGGCGGTTCGCTCCTGGCCTCAGCTCTTGCGCTGGTGGGGCGGTTCAATTCTGGCGGCTGGAGTCGGCACGTTCCTGATGCTGGGGATCGTTGAAGGCACGGTTGAACAAGCGCGAAATTCCGGACCCCTCAATACTATCTTACCGGGACCTTTTGCATCTGTGATCCAAAATGTAATTGACCGGCTGCTGGTTGCTGTTTCCGGTCAGCTATTATTTCTGGGATTGCTGATCGCAGGCATCGGACTGGTCATGCTTTTGGGCGGCATCTATCTTGGTCGTCGAGCCGCTTCCCTCTCTACAAGCGTCCAAGATGACCTCTAGGATTATGTCATTGCGAGGAG
>JBGMQN010000142.1:4421-6142 GCA_048054495.1 Anaerolineales bacterium | reverse complement strand
GCAAGCAGACCATCATCGGTTTCTTTCGCGCCCACCGCGGCCAGCATTCCGACTTCCAGCTCGCCGAAGCCGCCGATGCCCTTGTAGCGGGTTTTATCGTTCACCGAGAACGAGATCTGTTCGCCGTTTCGTTTCTCGATCGTGAACGAGTTTCCGCCCTTGTCCACAACTTTACCGATGGCCTTGACGTCCAGCTTTGGCCGGTCTTCCGGGTTGCCTACCGCTACGACCAGCGCCAGCAGCTGACCATCATCCTGTCTCACTGCGCCGACCATTGCCAGCATGCCCTTCTTGAGATCGTCGATGCCCTGGACGGATCCGTCCCGACTGCGGAACTTCGTCCGTTCGTTGGTGGACAGCTCAAACTCTTCGCCTTCCCGGCTCATCAGCGTGAAGGTACCCTGACCAGGAACCACGCCGGTGATCTCTCCACCCAACTTGATGACCTCCGGTCGATCCTTCGGTTTACGGGCCGCTACCAACAGCGCCATCAGGCCACCCTCGTCTTGCTCGATTACCACGACCCTGGCGTGCATCCCGGGTTCAAGATCACTTAGGCCATCGATGCCCTCGCCGAGGAACCTGGTGCGCTCACCGGTCTCAATTCGAACGAGCTCTCCGTCTCGAGGCTTCAACGTGAATGACTGGGCATCCGGGTTGACGCTCTCAATCACGCCGCCGAGTCGCTTGCCTTCCGGCAGGTCTTCCGGGCGTCCCGCCGCAACCATCAGCGCATGCAAGGTACCGTCGTCCTGCTCAGTAGCGACAACAAGCGCCTTCATGCCCTTCTTGAGGTCGCGAATGCCTTCCACCGTTCCGTCGGGGCTGCGGAACTTCGTGCTCTCATTGGTATGAAACTCGAGCTCCTCGCCCTTGCGGGTCGTCAGGGTGAATGTACCCCGCCCGGGAACCACGCCGCTGATCTCACCCGCGGCTCGGATTCTCCCTTCGGGGCGTTCAGGGGTCTCTTCCTGAGCGAAAACCACACCCGGTATCAACAACGAGACCGCTAGAACTCCTATTGTGGCTATGCGCAACTTGTTCATCTTGTCATACCTCCTGGTTACATGAGTTGACGATCATGATGCGGGAGCTGCGCTATGCAGGTTTGTGATTAGTGTAAAAACGGGGTTAAAGCCGGTGGTAGGGGATCAGATTTCAGGGAAGGCGATCTCTTCTTTGCCTGCCAATTTGTCCTGGATGCGTTCCGCCACGATATCCAGATGGCTGGGGCGATGTACAAAATCCAGATCGTCGGCGCGAATGGTGAGCGTTGGGCAGAGATCAAATCCCGCCATCCACTCTTCGTAATACTTGTCGAGGAGCGACAAGTACTCCTCGGTCACGCCGCCTTCCATGTCCCGGCCTCGGACCTGAATGCGGCTCATGAGCACGGGCACCGAAGCCTTCAGATAGATCAAGAGATCCGGCGTCGGCAGCAGGCTCACCACGAGATCAAACACCTGTCGATAGGTCTCATAATCTCGGTCGGTGACTGTACCGAGTTCCAGGGCCGCTCTGGCAAAGATCTCCGCGTCCTCATAGATTGAACGATCGATGATCGCCGAGACCTCCGACTTCGCGAGAGCCACGTGCTGCTTCGCCCGATGTCCCAGGAAGAAGATCTGAAGGTAGAAGGCCCAACTCCGCATATCGGCGTAGAAATCCGCAAGATAGGGATTATCGTCGACCGACTCATAGGCCGTTTCCCACCCCAGGCG
>JBGMQN010000142.1:0-4321 GCA_048054495.1 Anaerolineales bacterium | reverse complement strand
AATCTGGGGGCCATCAAAGCATAGCATGAGTGGGGCTCACCAAGTCCACATGCCAAAAGAGAACTTAGGAGGCCCCTACCCATTCCGGGTTCTGACTGGGTAAACTAGTGCGGTATGTCTGGCCATCTGGTTGGAAAAACAGCTCTGGTAACCGGCGCCACATCCGGGATCGGCTTCCAAACCGCGCTTGGATTGGCCCGCGAGGGGGCGAATGTCGTTCTCGGAGGGCGAGATGAGGATCGTGCGCGCAGGGCGGTGGATGCCATTCGACGCGAAATCAATGGCCCCCAGATCGATTACCTGATCGCCGATCTAAGCTCGATGGCCGGGGTCCGATCGTTCGCAACCTACTACCTCGATCAATATTCTCGGCTCGACATCCTGGTCAACAATGTGGGCGGCTTTTTCCTGAGCCGTCAGCTCAGCGTCGATGGCTACGAGAAAACCTTCGCGCTCAACCACCTGAGCTACTTCTTGCTGACCGAGCTGCTCAGGGACTTGCTGATCGCAAGTGCGCCCGCGCGCATCGTCAATGTGTCCTCTGAAGCGCATCGCAATTCGATGATCAACTTCGACGACCCACAATTGACCCGCCGCTACTGGGGGCTGACGGCGTACGGCCAGTCGAAGCTTGCGAACGTGTTATTCACCTACGAGCTCGCACATCGCCTGGTCGATACCGGCGTATCGGTAAATGCTCTTCACCCAGGCTTCGTACGGACCAGCCTGGGGACCAAGAACTTGAACCCCATCTTTGCCGCGCTTGTTTGGTTGGGGTTCCTTGGGGGAATGAGCCCAGAAAAAGGTGCGAAGACCTCCCTGCTGTTGGCGAGTTCTCCCGAGCTCGAGGGAGTCACCTGCAAATACTTCAGCGCCGGGAAGCAGGTGCGAACTTCCAGGCGCTCGTACAACAAGGAAACCGCCGAGCGGCTGTGGGATCTCAGTGAAGAGCTGACAGGGCTTCGCTAAGTCCGGACCGTAGTATCGAGCGGGCATGCACCTTTCGGGTTCCGCGCCAAGCCCTAGAGTTAAATCAGGCCGGCCTGGAGGCCGGCCCACACGCAAATTCTCAGTTGAGTCGAGAGTCTACTCGTCGGCCCTCTTCGATCGAAGATTCTCGACGAGCTCCATAGCTTTGGCCCACTTCCCCGGCCAGCTCTCCTCACTGTCCAAGCGGTTGTCTTTCCACAGACGATCCGCTTCTTCCTGGCCCACCAGCTCAACCGCCTCGCCATAGAGAGCGCCCATATTGAGCTGGACGGTTTTTTGGTCTTCGGGCTGGTCTGCTCCCATTGCTGCCTCCTTGAGGATGGAACGAATTAATTATGGCACAGATGAATACTATGCGCCGCGCGTGTGTGCCAGATCCATGGCATGATCGAGCAGATCCTGCCTTCGTCGTCTCCTTCTTGGGACGCTCCCAGGGTCGGATGGCCTAATTGGATATTCTATTCTTATTCCTGATTACGAAATCTCAGGAGGCTTAGGGCATCTGAAGCAAGATCGTTGTCCCGTGACCCAGTAGGCTCTCCGCGCGAATCGTTCCACCTTGTGCCTCAGTAAGGGATTTGGCGATTGCGAGCCCCAGGCCCGATCCGGCGCCGTCCCGATGCCGAGACTTGTCGCCTCGATAGAAGCGCTCGAAGACATGAGGCAGATCTTTGGGATCGATTCCCGGGCCGTCGTCCTTGACTTGGATTTCAATCCCACCATCCAGGGCACGCGCGGAAATGAGGACGCTTCCCCCTTCTGGGGTATGACGCACGGCGTTGCTGACCAGGTTGCCCAATACCTGGCCCATCCGATCCATATCAATCCTTATGTCCGGGAGTTTTTCACTGGCGCTCACCTCGAGATCGATATCCCTCTCTCGTGCAAGGGCCCGATAGGAGGCCGCGGTCTTTTCCATGAGTGCCGCCGGGTCGTACTCTCCAAGCTCGAGAGGAAGCTCGCCGGACTCCGCTAGCGAGAGGATCCTCAGGTCTTCCACCAATCGCTCCAGGTGCAGCGCCTCATCGTGGATCACCGCAAGATTCTCCTCTGAGGCTTCCAGCACACCTTCTTGGATTCCTTCCGAGTGTCCCAGTATCACGCTGAGCGGCGTGCGCAGCTCATGAGCCACATCTGCGGTGAGCTGCCTGCGCCGGTCGCGAGCCGTGGCCAAATCGGCATTCATTTGATTGAAGGCTTCCGCCAGTTCTCCCAATTCATCCGAAGAGCGGACGGGGACCTGATTGTCAAGTTCACCCGCCGCTACAGCACGCGCTCCCGAAGTCAGCTCGCGCAGTGGCCTGGTAAGGGAACGAGCTAGCACCATGCCCAATACAACTGCCGCGGCCGCTCCACCAAGTGCACCCACTGCAAGAGCAAGGTTGACCCGTTGGAGAAAAGCCTGCTCGACGGGCTCCACATTGAACGCCTCACTTTGAAGATAGAGCATCCCGACCTTCTCGCCTTCCACTTCGATCTGGATGCCATCCGATTGTCCCTCCGCGGAGACGAGATCTCCAACCTGATAACCGTGCCCGGGTACAACAACCGATCCTGTATTATCGATGAGCAAGAAGGACAAGAAGGGAGCACCTGCCGGGTGTGCCGGCCGCGGGCCTTCCCAATGGCGGCTTGAGAACTGGGTCGGCAACCCGTCCCAGCTCCCATTGGTTGCGTAATAACCTGCTAGCTGCTCGGCCAGGCCGCTGCGCCGGTATGAGAACATAAAGTTTCCAAACTCGCCCGCGGTCGCGATTGCAGCCAGCAATGCCAAGATTGCCGTCCCGGTGAGGCCGACCACCACAAAGGCCAGCAGCAATTTCGTAGTTATGGAACGAATGGCGATCTACTCCCTAACGAACCGATAGCCAACGCCATATACGGTCTGGATGTAGTGTGGCTCCTTGGGCTTCGGCTCAATCTTGGAGCGCAGGTTCTTGATGTGAACATCGATCGTGCGCTCGTATCCCTCGTATGCCACTCCCTGAATCCGATCCAAGAGCTCGAGCCGGGAATATGCCCTTCCCGGAACCGTCATCATTGCCGCGAGCAGATCAAATTCGGAGGGAGTGAGGTCCACCGGCTTGTCTCCGACTTCGACCACGTGCCGCTCACGATCCAGCATGATGTCGGATGCTCGCAGCACCGGCGCTCTGGGTCGTGTCTGGCCCGATCGGCGCAATACGGCTCGCACGCGCGCAACCAGCTCACGCGGGCGGAAAGGCTTGGTTACATAGTCGTCGGCGCCCAGCTCAAGCCCGATGACCTTGTCGTCGTCCTCCACCTTGGCGGTGAGCAAGATGATAGGAGTCTCCGCTTCCATTCGGTGATGCCGCATGAATTCATAGCCATCCATCTCCGGCATCATTACGTCCAGAATGATCAGATCCGGCTGGGTCTCGCGTGCTGAAAAGAGCGCCTCCTGTCCATTTGAGGCGGTGGTCACCTCGAAACCCTCCTGCTTCAGATAAGCCTCGACTACAGATACCAATCGAGGCTCATCATCTACCACCATAATTCTTTTGGACATATGCGAACGGTCCCAAACTTTCGGCCGTCCGATCCTATCAAGAAATCGTGAATGTATTGTGAAGGCCGCGTTCATATTTCACTAACTCTGCCTTGGCCACAAACTCAATCTTGAGGATGGCCTCCTCACCTAACTCAGATGGTTCCTCGTTTTCGACGATTCCATCACTGTTTATGCATGGGCTCGCTTATGATCATGCGACAGGTTCAAGTTTCGGAAGCGATCAGGTATTGCTTTCCAGACCCGCTCTCTGCACAAGCAGTTCGATTAACGGTTCCATGAGGAAACCGCCTGCCCTACGGCCAAACCGCGCGAATCCGTCCTCAGCTCCGGATTCATGATCCCCACCATCGCCTTGAAAACCTTCAGGTGGTCCGCCATCTCCTCCAAACCGTCCTCCCTCTCCGCCACCGCGTCCTCCCCCCCCACCGGAGTGATCCCCTCCGCCGCCGCCGAATTGGCCCCCACCGCCGGGAGCGAAGCCATCCCGAAACTGAAAGCCGTCCCCTCCGAAGCCTTCAGAACCTTCCGGAGGCCCAAACTCGAGCCCAAGCTCCTGGATGATCGTTCGCACATCCTCCGACGAGAGATCCAGTGCCGCGATCGCTTCGATCTGCTCGGCGGTCATGGTTTCTTGGATCTGGTTGATAACCGCCTCGATCTCTGCTTCAGCCGCAGTATCACTGTTGGATAGGCTGCGGAGTGCCTTCCACAAAGGAATCAGCTCTGCGGCCTGGTCTGCGTCGACAGCTAGATCGGTGGTTTCCAGCTGCAATGTCCCGAGAATGAGCTGCATTTGGA
>JBGMQN010000033.1:0-6240 GCA_048054495.1 Anaerolineales bacterium | reverse complement strand
GCCAGGGCAGGCAGGCCGCTATGCTATAATCCCGCCGCGGGACCCTTGGGGTCCCGCCTCTTAACAAGGGCAGCTTCATGGCCACAATTTCATGAATTTCCTCGTTACCGGCGCCGCCGGTTTCCTTGGTTCCGCGCTCGCCAATCGACTTGCTAGGGAAGGCCACCAGGTCCGAGGCCTGGATGATCTTTCTGCGGGCGACCCCGGCCGCCTGGATCCGGACGTCTTATTTACTCGTGGGGACGTCGTGGATCGCCCAAAACTCTGGACCCTGCTTCAGGACGTAGATTGCATTTACCACCTTGCAGCCAGGGTCTCCGTGCCCGAGTCGGTGCTCTACCCCCGAGAGTACAACTCGGTCAATGTTGGGGGCACGGTCAGCGTAATGGAAGCCATGCGAGATGTCGGCGTGAAGCGGGTGGTCTTCGTTTCGTCGGGTGCGGTATACGGCGATCAAGGAAGCCAGCCGCTGTCGGAGGACTCTCGGCCCCAGCCCCAATCACCCTACGCAGTATCGAAGCTATCTGCAGAATACTATGTACGGACCATTGGAGCGCTCTGGGGTATTGAGACGGTGGCCCTTCGAGTGTTTAACGTCTACGGACCTGGCCAGCCCCTCCCCGCAGCTCACCCACCCGTAATTCCCAATTTCTTAAGACGTACGGTGAGGGGCGGCACGCTGGTCATTTATGGGCAGGGACAGCAGACCCGCGACTTCGTCTACCTTACAGACGCAATCGAAGCCATGGTATCGGCCGCTACCGCGCCCACGATCGACAAGTCCGTCATCAATATCGGCAGCGGAGTTGAAACCTCCATCCGCAAGCTTGCCCAGGAAGTGCTGGAGGCGGTAGGCAGCCGTGCCGAATGGATTTTCAAGGAAGACCAGGATCCGGGCTCCTCGCGGATGTGCGCCGATATTAGTCGTGCGCGCAAGAAGCTGGGATATCGTCCGGTCGTAAGCTTGCGCGAGGGCCTTGAAAGAGCGGTTGCGCAGGACCCTCGATTTCAACCCGTGTCGGTTGAGTAGTTCCCCTCGATATGCCAGGCGTGATTTCGATCGCGCCACTCTTGAAGTCTGCCGCGGATTGCTGGGCCAGCGCCTCGTGAAGATGGAGTCAGATGGCACGCGCCTGTCGGGACTGATCGTTGAAGCCGAGGCGTACATCGGCCGGGAGGATAAGGGCTGTCATGCTAGCGCAGGGCAAACGCCGCGGAACGGTACCATGTGGGGGCCGCCGGGTCACGCCTACGTCTATTTCACGTATGGAATGCATTGGATGCTTAACCTCGTAACAGAGAGTACGGGCCGGCCGGCGGCAGTACTTCTGCGCACCATACTGCCTTTCGAAGGTGTTTCAAAGATGCAGGAGCGCCGTACCGCCTGGCGGAAGGCCCGCGGGGTCCGCGGCCCTGCACCCTGGGAGAATGAGACGAAGCGCGCGGCCGGCAGCCCGGCCCAATTAACAGACGGGCCGGCCAAGATCTGCCAAGCCTTGAGCATCGATCGTAAATGGGATGGCCATGACCTGTGCGGTCCGGACCCACGGTTGTTTGTTGAAAAACAACCTGCGCTTCAGGGTGTGACCAATGGGCCCCGCGTGGGGTTAAATTCAGTGCCGGAGCCATGGAAAAGCATCCCCTGGAGATTTCGTGTCGATCGGGGGCTCTATGCTGAGCTCGTAGCAGAGGAGGGACTCGCATGAAATTGTTGGAAGGCAAACGCGCACTGATCTTCGGCGTGGCAAATGATCATTCGATCGCGTGGGGTATTGCGAAGGCGATGCACGAACAGGGTGCCGAGCTAGCGTTCTCCTATGCGGCCCAAGTGCTCGAGCGGCGGGTTCGCCCATTGGCCGAATCGATAGGTTCGAGCTTCGTGGAGCAGTGCAACGTCACCGAAGACACGGAGATCGAAGCGGTATTCAAGAAAGCTGCCGATGAGCTTGGAACGATCGACATCCTGGTGCATGCGGTTGCGTTTGCCGAGCGAGAAGAGCTGGAGGGCGATTTCCATAAGACTACGCGGGAGGGTTTTCGCGTTGCAATGGAGGTTAGCGTCTACTCGTTTCTTGCGTTGGCACGCGCCAGCCTACCGTTGATGCCGGATGGCGGATCCATGATGACGCTAACGTTCTATGCCTCCGAGAAGGTCTTTCCGAATTACAACGTCATGGCAGTGGCCAAGTCCGCGTTGGAATCCACCA
The DNA here is from genome assembly GCA_048054495.1 of Anaerolineales bacterium. Lineage (GTDB taxonomy): Bacteria > Chloroflexota > Anaerolineae > Anaerolineales > E44-bin32 > JADFRG01. The sequence goes on along the minus strand of JBGMQN010000033.1, from coordinate 4,033 downwards.
CGCGTTACCTGGCGGCCGATTTCGGACCGCGAGGAATCCGGGTGAACGCCATCTCACCCGGCCCGGTTAGGACGCTCTCCGCGGCCGGAGTAAGCGGATTCAAGCGCATGTACAGGGAGTTTCCAACAGTTGCACCGCTGCGGCGCCACATTTCGCCGGAAGATATCGGCCACTCTGCAGTGTGGCTGGCGTCGGATTGGGCGCGAAACATCACCGGGGAAGTGTTGTTCGTGGACTCTGGGTACAATATCCTCGGAGCATTTAGCCCGGATGCAACCAGCGACTCCTGACCGTTTTTTCCAGCTGACGGACAAGCTTCAAGCCAGCCTCTTTCCCCGAATCGACCCCGAATTGAGGGTTTCTCGGACCCAGCTGGCGCGTTCCATTGTCTTCGCCCAGTTTGCACTGTTGGGTCTCTGGGCGGTGGGGCTGCTGCTCTTCAGCTCGCTGAATCCTTATGGTCAGATTGCCATCGATCTGGCCGGAATCGCCTTCCTGGCGGGCGCGGGCGCGCTCGCCCTCTGGCTCCTGCGAAAGGGCTCCCTGAATACGGCGGGATACGTAATCTCGCTATCCTGGTTCCTTTTCGTTGCGGGGAGCGCGTTCCTGGTCCCCGAATATCTTGTATTCATCAGCGCCGCGTTCTTTCTTCCCATATTGGTATCGGGGGCCATCATTGGAGGATGGGCTCCATTTGTCTTCGCCTTAGGCAGCATCGCTGCCAATAGTGTGGCAGTGGCATATGCCAATAGCACGGATACGGCACCCGGCTTTGTCAACGAATCGTCGCTGCTTATCTACCTGTTGGTGTTCGCGGTAGTCGCTCTCTCGGCTGCGTTGATCTCAAATTCCCTCTCGGAACAAATCCAGCGATCGCTCTCCAACCTGCACAAGCAGGCGGATCAGATGGCCAAGCTCGCCCACACCGATCCGTTGACCGGGCTGTCCAATCGACGCCATCTCTTCGAGCGATTGGAGAGCGAATTTGCGCGCGCACAGCGCTATCGGCGCGCTTTCTGCCTGCTTTACATCGACATGGACGGCTTCAAGGCCGTCAATGATCAATTCGGACACCTCTTCGGGGATGAGATCTTGCGAGGATCGGCTCGCTCGATGCAGGCCGTGTTGCGTGCCACAGATTTGTTGGCGCGTATCGGCGGCGACGAGTTCGCGGTCCTACTGCCTGAGACAGACATCGAAGGGGCCGAACACGTTGCAGCGAAGCTTAGAAAGGCGCTCGCCGCCTACGGCAGTCAGCTCAGCCCCTCGCTGCCTTCATTGACCCTCTCTGTCGGGGTGGGACAGATCAGCGAAGAAGACGACGCGATCGAAGATATCCTCGCACGCGCGGATAAGGCTCAGTATCTGGCCAAGTCCGCAGGCAAGTCCCTAACTCGGACGCAGGAAGACCTGGAGCCTGCCGGCCAGGTCAAGCAGGCCTAGCCCCCCAGGATAGTTAAGCACAACCCGTTCGCTCGGTCTGGTGTTGGGAGGAAATATGGTCAGTTCCGGCTCTATTGAATTGCAGACCCGCGGTCACGCCGATATGCATGATGTGACCTCTCAGGTTCAGGACCATGTGCATGCCTCCGGTGTGCGCTCGGGGCTGGTGACCGTATTCACACCCTCTTCGACGAGCTCGCTCACAACCATCGAGTTCGAATCGGGCGCTCTGGACGATCTGCGCAGAGCGCTGGATGAAATCGCTCCTCAGGATCGGGAGTACAGGCACAACCTTCGATGGCACGACGGCAACGGGCACTCCCATCTCCGGGCCGCGCTCCTGGGTCCCTCCCTGACGGTGCCCATCCTTGATGGACAGCTAACGCTGGGCACCTGGCAACAGATTCTCTTTGTCGACTTCGATGTTCGCGCTCGCAGCCGACGCCTGGTGGTGCAGATCGTTGGCGAGGCTTGATATGGTATATTCATGCGCCTTTTTAGGGGTTGAGATTTGACAACGGAGACAATGCTGGTCGTCATGGCCCATCCGGATGACGAGACCTTTGGTCTCGGCGGAACTCTGGCACTCTACGCGAATCGGGGCGTGAAGGTCCATCTGATTTGTGCCACACGCGGAGAGATGGGAACGGTCGCACCCGAATTCATGGATGGCTATGCCAGCATCGCCGACCTTCGAGTTGATGAATTGCTCTGTGCCGCGGAGCAGCTCGGCCTGGAGCAAGTGAATTTCCTGGACTACCGAGATTCGGGCATGGCGGGAACGGAGGACAACGCGCGTCCAGGGGCCCTGGCTCAGGCACCGGTGGAGGAGGTCGTGGCGACGCTCGTGGGCTACATCCGGAAGCTGAAACCGCAGGTGGTGATCACCTTTGATCCGGAGGGTGGTTATGGACATCCGGATCATATCGCGGTGAATAGAGCAACGGTGAAAGCCTACAATGCGGCAGCCGATTCGCAGCTTTTTCCCGAAGCGGGTTCCCCCTTCCAGCCTCAAAAACTGTACTTCTCGACCTTCTCGTTTCGATTTGTGGGACCCATGCTCGCCCTCTTGCGCCTACTGGGTCGTGACCCGCGCAAATGGGGCCGCAATGAGGACATCGACCTCACAGAAGTCCTGGAAACTCGGTTCCCCGTAAATGCCAAGGTCAACTATCGCAAGGTTGCGGACATCAAACGCAAGGCGATGGCCTGTCATGCCAGCCAACTCGGTATGGGTCCTTCCACTCGGGGAGTGGTGGGCGCATTGTTCCGGTTGGTTCGCCCAGGTGCGGTTGATACGTTCATGCGCGCCGACCCTCCGGTCACCGGCGGCCGGATCGAACGAGATCTCTTCCAGGACATTCGCCTGACTTAAGCCACTCGCGAAACCCTATCGCTTCCATTGTCAACATGAATTAGGATCACCTCTATGCTCGAATTCATTCCGGTTGCGCTGCTCCCCATCCTGATTTTCTTCATCCGAGTCACCGACATGTCTCTGGATACGCTGCGCGTGCTGTTTGTCGTCCGAGGCCGGCGACCCCAGGCGTGGGTGGTGGGATTCGTGCAATCCGCCCTGTGGGTGATCGCGGTTGCCAGCGTATTGAACCATCTGGACAACCTGCTCAACGTTCTTGCATACGCCGCCGGTTTCGCGACTGGCAATGTGGTCGGGATGCGAATCGAAGAACGACTGGCCATCGGCCATAGCCATCTGAGGGTGATCAGTCGGCAGCGCGGGCAGGCAGTTGCGGGCGCGGTGCGGAGCGCGGGCTACGCGGTGACAGAGCTTTCCGGTAGAGGAAAAGATGGAACCGTGTCAATCCTGACCACTAGCGTACGTAGGCGAGATATCGATCCAGTGCGAAGCGAGGTTCTCCAAGCTGACCCGGATGCGTTCGTGACTCTCTCGGATGTAAGGCCGCTTCATCGCGGCTTTTGGCGCGCCTAGGTCGTCTGTCGATGAGTGAATCAAGGTTTAGTGTTGTGCACCCACCAAGTGTCCGCCTGCCACATTGCGGGACTGAACCTTTCGATGTGAATTCCCAATGAATGTCCCTTTTCCTCAGATTGATTGGCTGCAGCTGAGCCCTGCCGGCGTTTTGGTGGTGCTGTTCGCGCTGCGAGCAGCAGACTTGACCCTGGCAACAATGCGCATGCTCGCTATCGTGCGTGGGCAGCGAGCGGTGGCCTGGTTCTTCGGCTTTTCCGCGTCAATCTTTTTCATCTTGGGAGCGGCCGGGCTCTTGGCCAATATCACGCAGCCCTTGAGCATCGTCGCCTATGCGGCAGGCTTTGCAACCGGTACCGTAATGGGACTGACGTTGGAACGCCGATTTCTGCCCGCAAACAGCCTGGTTCGCATCTATAGCCCCTCTCGAGGCAGTGCAATTGCTACTGCCCTGCGAGAAGCAGGCAGAGGCGCCACCGAAGTTCCCGCCCGTGGGCGTGGGGGCCCTGTCGACATGATCGTCACCTATATCCGAAGACGACAGGAAAATCGGGTGCGAAAGGAAATCCGAGCGCTAGACCCAGAAGTCGTTATGACAGTCGAGAACGTTCGAGTGCTGGCTGGGGGCTGGAAGCCCTA
>JBGMQN010000076.1:4600-6376 GCA_048054495.1 Anaerolineales bacterium | reverse complement strand
TGACCATCGTCGATGGAAAGGCCTCATGGGGCGACGCTCCGCTGGTTCTCAACCCATGGGACGAGTTTGCGATCGAGCAAGCGCTGCTGACCAAGGAGGCAGAGGGAGGGCAGGTCTCCGCTCTCTGCCTGGGGCCTGAAACGGCTGAAGAAGCTCTCAAACAAGCGCTGGCGATGGGTTGCGACGAGGCTATCCTCATCCAGGATTCGGCCTTTGAGGCGGCCGACTCGCTTGTCGCCTCTCGCGCACTGGCAGCTGGGATACAGAAACTGGACCCGCCCGATCTGGTCTTCTTTGGAAAAGCGGCAGTGGATACCGATACGGGCGTCACAGGACCGCAGGTCGCCCGGCGGCTGGGGTGGCCATCTCTCAATCTTGTGGCGGCGATCTCGGAATTAGACGCAGGCGCGAAAACCATTACAGTCGAACGGCTGCTGGAAGAAGGCCGGCAGGTTGTAAGCGGATCCCTGCCGGCGGTGGTGAGCGTCGTCAAGGAGATCAATGAGCCGCGCTATCCATCCTTCATGGGAATCCGCAGAGCTTCCAAAGCCGAAATCCCAAGATGGTCGGCTGCGGATATCGGACTGGATGGGGATGTTCAGCCGGCGCTGACCTGGCCCGAGATCATCGCTCCAGAGAAGGGCGAGACCAAGTGTGAATTAATCGAAGGTAGTGATCCGACCGAGATCGCCGATAAGCTCGCGGAACGCCTGTTTGAGGAGAAGGTGATCTGATGGTACTCGTATATATCGATCACTTTGACGGTCGAGCCATCCCCGCCTCATGGGAGGCGCTCGGCGTAGGGCTGAAGCTGGCCGAGGCGACAGATTCGGAGGTCAAGGCCCTTGTCCTGGGAAGCGGCGTTGAGGGCATCGCGCAAGCGGCGCTGGAATATGGCGCGAGCGAGGTGTTGCTTGTGGACCTGCCGATGCTCGAGCACTTCCGATCCGAGCCATACACGCAAGCCGCAGCACAGATCGTGGAGAAGCAAGGCGCTGAGATCGTACTCTTCCCAACCACCAGCCGATCGCGAGAGCTGGCGGGAATGCTTGCCGTCGATCTCGATACCGGCCTGAGTCCAGACATCGTGGAGTACGAACTGGACGGCACGGTAGTGGTTGCGACGCGCCCGATATATGCTGGAAAGCTGCTGACCAAAGAAGTCAATCAGGCGCGGCGGCCTCAGATACTCACCACCCGCCCACGAGCCTTTCCGACTCCAGAAAAGAGACCCGAAACGAGCGGCACTATCCTTCAATTGGAGCTCGAGTTTGACGAACCTCTCACCGAGGTCCAGGGCTACACAGAATCGGAGCGGGGAGTAAGCCTGGCGGACGCGGCCATCATCGTTTCGGGAGGGCGCGGGACTTCCAACAATTCGTCTCTTGAGCCTCCGCCCGAGATCACGGATGAGAAAGAGCAGGAAATCTGGCGCGCGCAGCAGGGCTTTGAGCTTATTGGAGAGTTGGCCAGGGTGCTCGGGGCCGCGGTTGGCGCCAGCCGCGCGGCCGTCGACGCGGGCTACATACCCTATGCCAATCAGGTGGGACAAACCGGCAAGGTCGTCTCGCCTGACCTCTACATCGCATGCGGCATCTCCGGAGCGATCCAGCACCTGGCCGGAATGCGGACCGCCAAGACCATCGTTGCGATCAACAAGGATCCCGATGCGCCCATTTTCAAGTTGGCGAAGTTCGGAGTGGTGGGAGATCTCTTCGATATCGTGCCTGAGCTCACCGCAGCTCTTGAAGGAAGGTTGAGCAAGGGCTAAGCTCA
>JBGMQN010000076.1:0-4500 GCA_048054495.1 Anaerolineales bacterium | reverse complement strand
TGATTCGTCTCTAGTGGATCGATTTGGGCACGATCCGCCCGAGCAAGACGCGAACGGGGCTGTCTCAAGATGCCAAATCAATGGGACAGCCCTCACCTTTCGGCGAGAAGGCGGCCCGAGCTGAGAGGTGGGCCTTAATTCAAGGGCTGTGTGATGTGCTGACCTCGCCTCAAGGTAACGAAGCCGAATGTGTCAGCGCCGACTGCGACAGCGCGGCAGACCTATCCAGTACCCCTGCGGCGACTCGAACGCCGGCACCCGCCTCCGGAGGGCGGTGCTCTATCCATCTGAGCTACAGGGGCATACACTGAATTCTATACTACCGCACAATGCGGCGGTAGGCATTCCTTAAATGAGGCGGCGCTACAAATTGCGACCGGGTCCATCTAGACCCGGACTTTGATATGATTGGAACATGCTCCGCCGATATGTGGACACACGATTTCATGTGGGCCAATCCATCAAGCTCGAAGGTGGCGAAGTGACTCCATATTCGCGCGCGACGATCGTGCAGATCCCTGGAATATCCGGGGGCCTGGTATGGAATCGACCGGCCGGAGTGCTTGTGATGCGGAGCGATGGGAGCGAGGCCGATCTCCCGATCCGAGATGTCACTCGCATCGCTCAGATCGCGTTGCTGGCTATTGGAGCTGTGGGTGGGCTGACCGCCTGGCTGTGCCTTGGGCGCGGTGACTGACCATTTCATGGAGGGTTAATGATGGCTGACAAGGTAACGGATCTCCCGGATATCGACCGCACGAATGCGGTCGTGCAGGAAACGCTCTCGAAATTGATCGATGCGGCCGACGTAACGAAAGTTTACGGCCGGCCGATCAAGCAGGGCGACGTCGCTGTGATTCCTGCCTCTGAGAACTTGACGCTCATGGGTTTCGGGGTTGGCGCAGGTGGCGGAACGGAAAACAGCGAAGATGGCACAGTCGGAGCGGGTGGCGGCGGAGGCGGGCGGACGCTCTCCAGGCCGGTAGCAATTATTGTGGTCACCCCCGAAGGCGCGTACGTCGAACCCGTCATGGATCCGACCAAGGTGGCAATGGCTGCAATTACCGCGGCCGGCTTCATGTTTGGCATGATGCTGAGAATGCTGCGAAAACGGTAAATGCAAACGGAATAAGTCGCCTCGACGCCGCGCCTTGCGCGGCGTTCCCGTTTAAGACAATCGTGAAATCTGGAGGTTTGAATGATCAAACGCATCGGTTATATCGGCCTGGGATTGATGGGGAAGGCCATCGCCTCGAATTTACTTCGTGCCGGCTTCGAGCTGACGGTCCACAATCGCTCGCGTGCAGCCGTCCAAGAGCTGGTCTCATTGGGGGCCTCCGAGGCCGAGACCCCTCGGCAAGTAGCTGAGGCCAGCGAGGTAGTCTTCACCAACCTGCCAGATTCTCCGGACGTTGAATCGGTTGTCCTGGGCCCCGAGGGCATTTCGGAGGGCGCCTCCGAAGGGATGATCTATGTGGACAACAGCACCATTAAGCCTGAAACGGCCAGGAGCATCGCTTACGCCCTGACCGAAAAGAGTGTGTCGGCGTTGGATGCGCCCGTTTCCGGTGGCGACGTGGGCGCCAAGGAAGGAACCCTGGCGATCATGGTCGGCGGACCGAGAGAAGCGTTTGACAGCGTGCTTCCGGTGTTTGAGGCCATGGGTAAAACGATCACATACGTGGGGGAAAGCGGTGCCGGGCAAGTAGCCAAGGCCTGCAACCAGGTGATGGTGGCGGCTCAAATGGTGGCAATGGGTGAGCTGCTGCTGCTTGCACAACGAGCCGGTGTGTCGCCCGTGAGGGTCGTCGAAGCCATTCGTGGCGGCGCTGCCCAATGCTGGACTCTGGACGTGAAGCCGCCGCGACTATTTGCGGGGGAGCGGGGCCCGGGCTTCAAAGCCTACATGATGCACAAGGACCTGGGCATCGTGCTCGATACTGCCCGGTCCTATGGCATGCCGCTGCCGGCCACCGCCAGCCACATGCAGCTCTATGAAGCGATGCTTCAGCTTGGCATGCGCGACCTGGACAATTCTGCGGTGCTCGGAGTTCTGGAAACGCTGGTGGGGGAGGAACTCAAGCCAGGGGACGAGACAATCTGAGTACGCCCATATCTGTATCGGAGGTCTGCGGCGGCCGCGTGAAGAAATAACGCTAGGCAGCTAGGAGATTGCTTCGTCGCTATGCTCCTCGCAATGACGTGAGTGAGGAATTGAACCAGTTGTCATTGCGAGCGCAGCGAAGCAATCTCCTCGCGCACATGCGAGTTCTGTATCGCGGAACTAGCAGCTATTCGATCACGACCGCGATCACCTGGCCAGGCCCGTGCACTCCAATCGTAAGGCTCATCTCAATGTCCGCAGTGCGTGACGGGCCGCTGATGAACACCACGCTTGAACTGTTAGCTATGTAGTGCGCACCTCCCGCCTCGAGCCAGGTCTCCATATTGGGGTAGATATCCTTTGCCCGCACAATCACCAGATGAACCGCAGGAAGCAGAGAGGGAAGCAGCGATCGCCGGCTGGCGGTTGAGAGAACGACGGTTCCCGTATCCGCGAACGCGGCGAGTGAGCCTGTGATCCCTACCTCGGCTAGATCATATTCGGCCAGCAGCTCGCTTCGGCTGCCATCCGCCGGCAACTCAGGCAGCGTGACCTGAAATTCCTCTTCAAGCCTCTGAAGCGCCGTGAAGAGAATCGGTTCCACCTGGCCCCAGGTCAGCACGCGTGAGACGCCGAGCACATAGAGTTCGCCAATGATGCGATCGACGGCCTCGCTCTCTGTGCAGCGAATGACTTCACCGCCCAGCTCCTTCAGCTCGAGCTCGAAATCGTCCACCTTCGACTCGTCCAGGTCCTTTTCTGATAGCGGAATCGTCTCGGCGGGCGGCTCGATCTCAGGGCTGCGTGGCTTTACATCGAAGCGCATCTTGCGCAATCGTGCACGCAAGGGACGCGATGAAAATGCAGGAAAATCGCGGAAGTTCGTCCACTCGGCCGCGGGACCAGGCAGCGACGTGATCCAGTCTCCCTGCGTTGGCAGGAACCGGGTTGCGAGCGCTGCCAACCGCTGGGCCCAGCGAAATCGGGTGGGGGAACGGGCGAGCCAAGCATAGGTCTTGAGGCCGCGTTCTATCGAGCGGCTTGCAGGTGGTGCGACTGCGCGGACCCTGAGCAGCATGCTCGGGATATCAATCCCCACAGGGCAAGCTTCTACACAGGCGCCGCACAAGGAAGAGGCCTTCGCAAGGTGGCCAAATTCGGTAATCCCAAAGAGCGCGGGGGAAACCACGGAGCCGATGGGCCCCGAATAGACGCTGCCGTAGGAATGGCCTCCGGCCTCGCGAAAGACGGGGCAGGCGTTTAGGCAGGCCCCGCAGCGAATGCAATCCAGGGATTCGGCCAGGGGCGTTCCGAGCAAGGCACCGCGGCCATTATCTACGAGGATCACATGTCGCTCCTCGGCGCCGTCGGGGTCGGTATCGCGGCGCGGGGCATTTATCAGCGAAACGTAGTTGGTGATCTTCTGACCGGTTCCCGATCGGGGCAGGAGGCGGAGCATGACCGCCAGGTCCTCCATGGTTGGCACCAGGCGCTCGATCCCCATTACCGCGATGTGCACAGGAGGAAGGGAGGTGACCATCCGCCCGTTGCCCTCATTGGTCAGCAGGCAGAGCGTCCCGGTTTCTGCCACGCCGAAATTGACCCCTGTGAGCCCAATTGGAGCGGAGAAGAACACTTCACGCAGGTTGTTGCGCGCAATGCGGTTGATTTCGGCGACATCTGGCAGCACAGCTTCGCCCAGCTGCTTGCTGAAAGTTTCGGCAACTTGCTCCTTGGTCAGATGCAGCGCGGGAGTCAGGATATGTGAGGGAGGCTCGCCTCGAAGCTGCACGATGTATTCACCCAGGTCGGTCTCCACGGCTCGAATGCCCGCCGACGCCAATGCCTCATTGAGATCGATCTCTTCGGTGACCATTGACTTTGATTTAGCGACAAGTTCTGCACCGTGCTGCTTTGCAATCTCGATGACAATTCGGCTGGCCTGCTCCCCGTCCGAGGCGCGGTGGACATGAAATCCGTTCTCACTCAAACGCCTGGTGAATTTCTCCAGGTGGACGGCAAGATTGGAAATCGTCTCGCGGCGAATGGTCTTTGCCCGCTTACGGAGATCCTCCGCATCTGGCAGCTGGCGAAGTGCGGATTCACGCCGCTCTCGGCGCGAATCCGCGTTCCGGTCGAGAAGCTCCTGAAGCTGTGGATCTTCGATCGCTTTGCGCGCTTCAGTCAGGAAAGGAGAGTTCATTCGGCTCCAATCACCGCAGGCCAGGTTTCCGACCGGTAAGCGCCTGCGAGAGGTGAGAGCAGCGCAGGGGGGATCCCGCGCGTCGAAGGCCGCCTTCGATTTGCATCAGGCAGCTCACGTCACAACCGACCACGAGCTCCGCTCCTGAGCCCTCGATCTGCCGGATCATGCGCGCGAGCATCTCCCTTGAAAT
>JBGMQN010000113.1:69132-89904 GCA_048054495.1 Anaerolineales bacterium | reverse complement strand
GATGGCGCTGCTGCTCGCCCACGCCGGCCGCCTCAATAAGTTCGGCGCGTAGCCTTCGCTCCCCAGTCGCTGCACCGGCCTCCCTCCGATTGCCCCATCTCACCCTGCCTGGCATTCTCGTATCACCCTGTGCGGCAATCATGTGGATGCTGAGCTACGGCTATGCGCAAGATTGAGCATTGCGCGCTATGCGGTGCGCGAGAGCAAGAGGCGCGAGATCAAGTACAGCAGGCCGGCCTGGATCAGAGTCGCTACGCCAAGGGTAGTAAAGGCCACCTGCCAGAAACGTTCGGGGAAAAGCCGAATGAGGGTGTCGCTGAACAGGAAGGTCCACGTATTAGGATCGAAAAAGACCTCGTGGAAGGCAACGAAGAGCACCGAGAACGCGACGATCAATCCCACAAGCAGAATGAGCATGACAAGCGCGGTCAGCTTGGCACCGCCCTGCAGGGCCTCCCAGAGATACTGACTGCTGGCGAATCTCCACAACAGCACACTGGTGACGATCGCCGCAACCAGTCCGAGGCGCCAGACGTTTAGGGCTGCTCGGGTGATCTGCTTGACGTCGACCATGTGGCCGAGCTCGCGTGCATTGTAGACCGGGGTGCCATCTTCAAACTGCTGATCCCCAAGGAACTCGATTCCCGCATCATTCAGCAGATACTCAAGGGCGATCGGCGCGTGCTGCAGCCGATCCTCTTGGGTAAACCCGTACTGATCCCTCGGGAAGCCAGGCAAGGCATAATTGAAGCGCACGAAGGTATTGCTCATCATCAGCCGCACGCTGGTCAGCACCAGGATCACCGGAATGAGCGCTTGCAGGAATATGCGGGAGGTAGTGAGCCATCCAGGTTGTGAAGTTGTATCCATCAAGGCAATCCTTCCATCCCCCCCAGCATAAATTGGAGCACAATCGAGTTGATCAGCTGCTCGACCGGCGCACGATCATCCGTAAACACGATGTCTGTTTCGGGCGTGGTTCGGATGTTTGCCGTTGCACGGTTGAGCACATCGAGCAGTTCAGTCGGCGCCCCGCGTTCTTCCAGGGCCAGCAGGTTTTCAACCAGGTTGGTAGCACGCGTTGGATTTCGCGTAGCATACAGCAGTGAATTGAAACTGCCCGGCACATCCACCAGGTATACCGAGGGAAAGACGGCCTGGATCGTTCCAGCCAGTGCTTCGATCAGACGTCTGTCCTCAGCAGTACGCCCCACGTTTATCGCCAAGACCCCCCGATCGTCGAGATGCTCCGCCACGTTTTGGAAAAACTCAACGGTGGTTAGTTGCCAGGGGATATAGGGCGCGCGATAGGCATCGATGGCGATGACCGAATAGAGCTGCTCGCTTTGTTCAAGGCCCCAGCGACCATCGGCCACGATTGCATTCAAGTTTGGCTCGTTCATATCGAAGTATTCGCGGCCGACACGAATGATTTCCGGATCGATTTCCCATCCATCGATAGGTACCGGTCCGAATACCTCTGAATACTGCTTCGCAATCGTGCCACCAGCCAATCCAATCAAACCCACTCGTTCAAGGTCATCTAGCTCCACTGGGGCGGGATTGAAAAAGGGCGCGGCCAGAAACATCTCCCACGTGCCGTATCCGTATGGGGGTGCCCCTTCCTCCGGCAGATACTTCGAATGTTCCGCCAGGCCCTCATTCAGGTAGAGCAGGCGCACGCCGTTGTTGTCCACGACCTGGATGTAGTTGTAAGACGACTCCGTCTCGTACAGCGAACCGTCTTTGATTGGACCCGAAAGGGCCAGATAGGATAACACGACCAGGGCAATCGGCATCCATGCGTATCGCAGCATCTTGCGGAAACCGCCCTCATAGGCCAGACCGCCAAGTGCCAGGACCAGCAGCACCAGACTGTACAGCAGGAACGTACGCGCGGTGCCGATCGTCGGGATCAGCCATAGCACGGGAATAAACGTTCCGAGGATAGAGCCCACGGTGGATACCGCATACACCCTTCCCGAAGTGCGGCCCGCCTCCGCCGTCTCCGTAATCGTGAGACGAATGGCGAAGGGGGAAACGCAGGCCAACAGAGTGATCGGGACAACGAACAGAACGAGCACTGAAATGAAGGATCCGACCATGATCGCCGCGTCCAGTGCCTGCACCGCGACCGCTGCCTGTCGAAGCACCGGTTTGGCAACCAGCGGCACCAGGCCGGCGGTGAATGCCCCCCAGGCAATGATGCGGTAGAAGGTGTCGGTATGGGGAGAGCGATCGGCCCACCGACCGCCGATGAAGTAACCGGCGGCCAAATAGATCAAGATAAGTCCGATGATGTTGGCCCACACGATGTTGGTGGTACCAAACACCGTGCCCAGCAATCGGGCGGCCGTAATCTCTATGGCCAAGGTCGTCATGCCGGCAGTGAAGACTGCCAGCAGAATGAGCCTTTCACGTTTGATCAATCTAGTCATTGGGCCTGGGAACCAATCTGCGATCCAACCGCAGAATTGTACTTCGTTTGGCTATTGCGCCAGCAAGATCGCCAATAGTGCAGTCCAGAAGAGGCTGTAGCGCAGCGGCCGCATGAGCTGTCGCGAGGCGGAGAACAGAATCACGGCCAATACCAGGCCGCTGGCGAATCGCACCAGTCCCAGCGGCTCACGAAAGGTGGAGAACGGCAGGACCATCAACGCAATTCCGTTCCCTAGCAGCGACCAGGCTTCCGCCGAAGGAATGCCTTTGAGGATCGATCGAATGGAGGCGATCACGGCCCATATGGCGGGCAGCACGATCGTTGGCAGGAACATCAAGAGAAATAGACCCAGTACAAGCATGTCAACCGATCCGATGCGAAACAGCCCCATGAAGGGGATCCACTCGAATGGAGTGGCCATATCCCCGCCGCTTCCCAGGCCGGGGCTCCCAAAGGTGCTCCACAGCCAGGCCTGCCAGCCGATGAAGACCGCCAGGGAGGCAAGATAGGCGACCAGCGCACGACCTCTTCGTTGCCCGGTCAGCTCAGCCAGGATGGCGGCGGCCAAGAAAATGATCGTGGTTTCTTTTGCAAACAGGGCCAGGCCAAACAGCAATGCACTCCACACGACCCTGCCCCTCGCTCTCAGCAACCATCCCCCCGCCGCGAGGCCATAGGCCAGTGGTTCCCCGAGTCCCAATCCAATGGGAGCCACCAGCCCGACCCATAAGCCATAAGACAGCGCATACCAGGGATTCAATGCCTGATCCAGTAGAAAGCGCGCGACCGCCCACGTGCCCCCCCAGTGCGCCAGCAGGCCCACAATTACGAAAGACCATGGCAGCCAGGCTTCGACCCCGATCGACACCACGCGTGCGGAGAGCGGGTACAGGATCCGCTGGTATCGATAAGCGGGGACATCCAATTTTGGCTCGACATTGATCGGATCGAGGCTCGATGCGATGTAGTAGGAAAATTGCCCGTCGTACCCGGGAGAGCCATCCTCAATTCCCTGCGAGAAGCGGGTACCCAACTCGAAGAGTTCGATTGGCTGCCAACCAAGGCCTGCCAGTCGCCAGACGACGTAGGCGGCTGCTACCAGGGTCGAAGCCGTTGCCGGCAAGTAGGCTCTCATTTGCGCCTCAGGTAGGCAAAAGCCGCTAGGCCCACAAGCGTCAGCGCAAGGCCGATTGGCACCGTAATCGGACGGTAGTTGAAGGTCACCGTATGTTGGCCTGCCGGCACCCAAATGGATCGCATAACTCCATTCGCAGGATAGCTTTCGGTGGCCCGACCATCGAGCTCAGCCGTCCATCCTGGATACCATGTATCTGCCAGCACGAGCCAGCCTCCCTCAGGCGCCTCGACAGCTAGCTCCACCTCGTTCGGACCCTTATCTCGGAGGGTCATCACCACGCCCAAACCACCCACCTCCAGTCGGGGATCCCCTTCCAGCAGCACTTCTCTGGATGGGTCGAAATTTGGAGCGGTCGCTCGACGGATGGCTTCCGCTGGACTCGTCACCCAATCTGCGCGCGGGACGATCCAGGCGCGCACCGGAGCCGGTACCGGGTCATAGCTCGTCGGAAGGCTGTCTTGAACCGAGGCCTGCCAACCTACGTCCATGTAGGGCAGCAATCGGTCGCGCTGCGCGGGCGTCGCACGCTCTAGTTGCTCCATCCATGCGACATATCTCGCGGGGAGCAGAGGATCAAAGTTGTTGGCAGATGCAAGTCGATCCATTAGTGGCGTATTCGGCAGACCGCTCTCCCGCACGATCTGCCAGTCGAGCTCCGGTTGAAAGCTGTCGAATCGAAACGCCACATTGAACTTGATTTCTCTCTCCACCTCTTGCGACATGTACAGACGATGGTCACCAGATACTTCCTCGCTGAGAGCGGTCGGGGCTGAATTGAACTGGGCTGGCAATGTGGGATTGAGGCCACGACCGGCAAGGAAGAGGTCGAGCACGACGACACTCAAGGCTGCCGCGGTCCATCCTGCGCGTGCCGGATCCGTTCGCAGAAGAGCCAGAATTCCGCCGGCGGCAAGCCAAAAGCCGGCCACGCCAATAGCGCGGGTGAATGTCGGTTCGATGTCGGTCTCAAGCAAGCCGATCAGGGTGGCAACCACCAGAATGGCACCCGCGCCTGCGGTGCCGAGCCTAAGCCAATAGAGTTTCCGCCCTTCCGCAACCTGCCAATGTTCGGCTCCCAGGCCTGCCAGCAGCGACAGGGAGGCCACCAGCCAGAGATTCCACCGTGTGGGCGCCTGAAATAGTGAAAACGTTGGCACTTTCTCGAAGAGGAAGGTGAAGATCGGCGTGTTGCTTCCGAGGCTCAGCAGAAGCGCGACCGCGACTATCCCGAGCAAGAACCATTTCAAGCGGCCGATGGCTTTGGTAAATAGAGCACCGACGGCCAGGAGCAATGGAAGCAGTCCCACATAAATAGCGTCTTCCCAATAATTTCCGTAGCCCCAGAAATCTGCTGTGCGCGGATTGCCATAAAGATCGGGCGCAACAAGCCCGAATAACCGCCAGGGCCAGAACGAGTAGGTCAATGCAAATTCAGGAGCTAAATCACCAGCCCGGTTGGATACCGACACGTACTCTAATGTCGGAATGAGCTGCACGGCGGCAATAGCGAATGCCAGCAGCCCTGCCGCCAGCAGAGCTATGACTGCTTTTCCGGCCGAGCCTGAGCTGTAGCGCGCGCGGTATACGACCCACGCCGCGGCCAGAATTAACGTGTACCATGCGATCTGCGCGTGCCCAGAGAGCCACTGGAGGCCGAGCACTAAACCGAGCAAGGCTACGCTGCGCGGCCTGGGCTTTCTTGACAGGCCCTCTGCGGCAAACAGGATCCAGGGTAGCCAGGCCGCGGCGGCATTGATGCTGAGGAAGCCCGATCTGGCAACCAGGTACCCAGACATCCCGTACGCAAGCCCTGCGATGGCCTGGGCAAACGCACCGAGCCCTATGGACCGAGCAAGCAACGCCATGCCGAATCCGGCCCATATGAGGTGCAGCAAGACCAGGAGCGTTTGGCCCCACGAGACATCGGTCGCTAGCAGTATCCAATTCGGCGGATATAGCAGCGCCGATTGATAATTCGCTAGCAGCGGTGCTCCCATTCCCAGCCACGGGTTCCACAATGGGAAGTGGCCCGAGAAAGCGATCTCTTTGGCCGCGGTGTGCCATGGCGTGAACTGCAGCAGCGGAGCACCCCAGAACAGCGCACGACCACGGATTAGGTCGATTCCGAAGAGCAGAATCGGCCCGACTGCGATCGGCAGCCATGGAAGGGCCTTACGGTAAGCAGGTCTGATAGAGTTCATATCCGTCTTGACTGTCCAAGAGCTCCAAACACTCCCATTCCTGCGGGTCCCAATCGCCAAGGGCGCGCTCTCTGGGTCCGTAAATCACATAGGTAATTCGCTCGTCTCGTATGAGTGACATTCGCTGTTCTTCTGTTCCGGAAACCCGATAGAAATCTTCGATCCTCGGCCTAAGTTCGGCCAGCCCTGCAGTCTCAGGCCCGTGGCCGGCGACAACTCGCACCGCTGCCCAGGCCGGGAGGGGATTGCTGGTCTCGAAGGAGGCCAGCACAATTGCAGACGGCTCCGCCAGTTGAGCCAATCGTGCAAAGGCCTCGACCTCTACTTGCGTTCGGAAGGCGGGCTCTCGAGGGTTAAGCGCGAGTTCAAATCCGGAGGCCAGGATCAGCAGGCTGCTAGGGATCAAAAGGCTGGCAATGGCAACCCTTCCAAGCCGCCGCCCTGAGCCTCCTTCGAGCGTGGCAAGCCCCGCTGCCGCCAGCACGGCCAGCGCCACCCAGCCACCCTCCGGCAGACGGCGCTGAATGCTGAGCGGCGCCCAAGCCAACGCCGGGATGGCAATCGCCCAGGCAACCGGAAACAACATCGCCTCCCGCCTTCGACGAAGCAAACTGCGCGCACCGATGAAAGCGGCAGGCAGCACAATGCCGAACGCTAACAGATACACGATGGGATGAGGCGAGAGAATTAGATTTTGGGCGGCCCAGGATCGCAGGTATGGATCGGTGAGCGCAGCATAGCCAAGGTACGCGATCAGTGGGACGGAGGGCAGGACCGCGCGCGCCAGGCGTCTCATCCATTGGGATTTTTGCGCCCCGAATCCCAGGACCGCGATAGCGTGCGCGGCCAGGACTGCGAAGGCGGAGAGCAGTTCTGGAGAATGGATTAAGCCCGCAACCAGCAGCGCGAAGCCTGAGCGCCACCTCGATTCATCCTGCAGATACCAGACAAAGCCAATCAGCATCGCCGCTCTTGCCAGCGTCAGATGCGGCAGGCCGTATATAGCCAGGAACCCGAAAGTCTCTGGCGAGTAAAACTCCAGCGGCAGGCTGCCTGCAACCGTCGGCCGTCCCAGCAATATCAGGAGCCAGCCTAGCCCACCCCCGATGGTTGCGATGATCACCGTCCAGCGGCGCAACGCGATGTTTTCGACAAACAGGGAGGAGAACCGGTACACCGCGAGCACCAGGGCTGGGATAGCCAATACTCGAAACAAATGGTATAGCGCCACCAGCTGGCCGTGAGATCCGTTGCTGAGCTTACCGAATAGGATGTAAGGGAGGAACGCCAGGACGCCGGATTGCTCTGCTGTGGAATACGGGCTTCGAAATAGCCAGGCCCCCTCAAACCCTGAGAGCATCTTGGCGATGTAGGAATTGCCGTCTTCTGTCGCGAGCAGAAAGCCGGTGAAACTCCAATCGCGCTCTGGGCTTAGCGCCGCGAGCAAGTAAGGCAAGCTTGTTACCAGGGCCAGGATCACCGAGTAGAGCAGGGCCCAGCGAGTCTCGCTTCGGGTCAACGCCTGATCCAGAACGATGCCAGTACGGTCAGCCCGAGAAGGGTGATGAGCGCTCCCGCTCGCAGCGAGTTGGAGCGAAAGGCAAACTCCACCTCGTGCTCCCCGGAGGACAGTTCGACCGCGCGCAGCAGTCCCACGTACGTATCGATGGGGGCCGTCGCACCGTCGATCGTGACCTCCCACCCCGGATAGGCAATTTCGCTGGCAACCAGCGTCCCCGGCCCCGTAGCTCTCATTACGATCCGATTGGGAGTGCGTTCCAGCACCTCTACCGGTGCCCCGCCATCGATCCAGGCACGCGGCCTGGCTTGAGGGTTGCGGTAGTAATAGCGCCCCTCCTCCGCTCTTTCAAATTCGAGATCGGTGCGCTCAATCGGATACGCGGAGACGACCTGTGAGATGGCAAGGTCTCCCATCAAAGCTAGATCTGGGCTGAAGGCCCATTGGACCTGAGGGTCACCCTCAGGAAATGGAGGCAGAGTAACCGAATATTCGTCTTCACCAAATCCGGTAGCCCGCGACATGTAGTCCGAGTAGGAGGCCAGCTGCAGGGGGTTGATCCCATCCGCCAATTCGAGCCCTGCGGCAGCGGCAGCGGGCTGAGGCAGGCTGTAGGAAGGCGAGAACGCGCGAGGGTTGCCCGCCTTTGGCCCCGCCCTCTCACCCTCCAGATCCGGGCCAGGGCGTACTTCAACGGTAGTTAGATTCACCAGGCCGAGATCGAGCACGATCAGCAGGCACCATCCCACGATTGACCATTGCTGCCGCTTACGTACGGAAATCCCGGTCCAGATGACTGACAATCCGATCAGCGCGGCAGATACGACAAAGGCCGCCGATTGCAGTACTGCTTGATTGCGCAGCCAAAAGCCTAGGGCCAGCAGCAGCGCTATTCCTGCGAGCGCCACACCGCTGATCCTAAGCTGTCTGAGGCCTGCCCTTCGCTTAAGAATCTGATCCAATCCCATGCCGGCCAGTATGGCCAGGGCAAATGAAGAGACAAACAAGCTACGAGGAGGTACGCGCAGTTGGCCGAAGCCCGGTACGAGCGTAGACATGAGCGCGTAGATAGGTGTGAGGTCGCCAAGGGCAAGAATGAGCGAGAAGATGGCAACCCCCACCCAGAACCATCGTCCCGACGCACGGCTTGGCAGCGTCGCTAGGGCCAAGAAAAGCACCACAACCCCCGCATAAACCTGCCACTCCGGCCAACCTGCGTACTCGGGAGCCAGCACGTTCAGCAGATAGGAGGGAGGCAGGCGGAGCGCCGTCGATTCAGCCAGAGATAGGTTTGCGCGAGTACTGAGCGAAACAAACTCACCCAGCGGCACCGCCAATATCGCTGCAATGGCGACAGACATTAGCCCTGCGATAATGAGAGACGAGGCCGCTCGGATCCAGCTCGCCCTCTCCCTCCGCTTCGGGTCGGCTCCTGGTGGAGATTCGCCGAGCGCCTGCGATTGCGGTGCGGCCGAATCCTCTTCTCCGGCAGATCTTTTTTCTTGCTCGCGATTCCCTGCACTTGTTTGCGACGGTCCGAGCTCTCGTAGTGCGACTTTATCCGCACTTTCCTCCGCAGATCCGAATTGGCTATGCGCAATACGCCACACAGCATACGACCCCGACAGAAGCGCCGATGGCAAGTACCAACGCGGATCGATCAGAAAGACCATGCCCAGCGCGCCGCCGGCGAGCGCCGCAGATGCGAGGCGCCTCCCATTCATTTCGCGAACCGCCTTCTCAAAGGCCAGCAACACCCAAGGAGTCCAGTAGACGGCAAAGACCAGCGAAACGTGTCCGAGCCCAAAGTGCCCGATCAGCTTTGGCATTCCCGCAAACGCCAAGCCCGCCACGATGGCCGGGCCCGAGCTGATCCCGAGAGCTCGCGCAAGTTTCCACATACCCAACCCGCCCCAGGCTATGTGGATCCAGGCCAGTAAATTGAATGCCACACCCGGATTGAGCGCGATCGCCAGCCAGTTCGGCGGGTAATACAGTCCAGAAAGCGGATCGGCCGCAAACGGGGCGCCCGAGAGGATCATCGGATTCCAGAGGGGCACCTGCCCCCACTCGATCAGCGAACGGCGCACAAAGATCGCGTTCGGCCAGTGAGAAATCAGGAGATCCGAATATGCACCCCCTCGCCAAAAAAGCACCCCCATCGGATCGCTGATTAGGGGCGCAAGCCATAGCAGGCCCGTTAGCACAAACACCAAGACGATGGCTGCGGTCAACTATCCGGTACCTTATACAAGTCGGAGGCTCCTTCCCGATGGGCCAATTTGGCTAGCGAGAGCCAAGAAGGAGCCCCGAGTTCCTTCTCTTCTTCCCCATAGAAGACGTAGTCGACGCCAGCCGCCCGAAGGGCCTGAAGCCCCAGCACAGGATCCCCATTCCAAGCCCACAGTTCTCGAACAAACGCCTTTTGGACATCTGAATGCGGGGTTTCGAATGGATGGCCGTAAAGCACGCGGACATCGCCATAGGCAGGCAATCGGCTGCCGGTATCGAGGCCAGCCAGGATCAGCGGATCTTCGGAGAGGTTTAGCCCGATCCACTCGAGCAATGCCTGATCGCTTTCCGACGTCACGAGGCCCGCCTCTGCTCGCGAAACCGCAACCAGCCCTGATCCGATGACGACCAGATGAGATGGCACGGAGAGCACGATGGTTGCTGCCAACAACAGCGCGAACCTTCGGCGGGTTGGAGCAATGGCCTCTAGTCCAACGCCCGCCAGCGCTGCCAGGGGAATGAAGAGGCCCAGCGTCAGCCGACGCTGAAGGGACACCGGCAAGTAGAGCATGATGAATCCCAAGATTACCCATGTGATCAGCAAGCGCCCGGAGGAGCGACCGCGGGCATCTCCCAATAGCATTCCCACGACCGCGAAAATCAGGACCAGGCCGTATCCAAGTAGGACTTCGGAAATGCCTGGCGTCGGCGTCAGGTTTTGCTCGTTCCAGGCGGACAGGATCGGATGCTGACGTATCACCCCCCACGTGTACACGAGCATCGGGAGGGCTCCAACCAGAAATGCCGTCAACCCCGCCGCCCAGCTCCTCAGCCGCTCGGTCGGCGTCCCGATCAAGCTCTCGACCACCAGCCAGACACCGAGCACGATCCCGATCGCGACCACTGTGAACGGTTGAATCAGCGCCAGTAGCAAACCGCCGATCCAGAGCAGCGCCAGGCGCGCGTCCGGCAGAAGATCAGGGAAGAGGATCAGCGTCACGGACGTGATCAAAGCCGCAGTCGCCAGCGGAAAGTGCGCATTGGCATAGGCTGAGAGGAACGGAATCGCCTCTGGAACCCACAGATCAATAGGAAGCAACCCCATGGGCAAGGCGATCCACCCCACTCCAGACCCAAATAAGGTGAGCATAAACGCAGCCCACTTGGCCCTCACCGTCGGCAGCGTGCGTGCAAAGAAGAGATAGCTGCTTGCGAACATAGCAAATGCGCCTAGCACACGCGCGGCATGGTAGGTCAGGATTTGCGGCAGCCCGACAACGCGGCTGATTCCGCCAAGGATCAACTGGTAGACGAAGAGCAGCACTCCCGGTCCCGGCTCAGGCGCATATGGAAGCCGAAATTCGAAAACGAGATCGGCTCCCTGCCGCATTTTGGCGAGATAGCTGAGGCCGTCAGCGGGATTGATCAGGAAACCATTGAAGGTCGACCCGGTTTCGAGAAGCGCAGGCGCGACCAAGAATGGGAGGGTGGTAATCACGACGGCCAGCAGTGCCAGGCCGGCTGCCCAGCGCAGCTCGTAATTCTCGAGCACGGGCGAGATTTTACGTCGGTATTGGAGACCCCGCCATTTGCCCCGCAAACCTCCCCACATCTATAATCCAAACATGAGTCGCGCCTCAGGCCTGTACCGCCTCCAGGAAATTGATCTTGAGAACGATAGGCTAAAAGGCCGGCTTGAAGAAATCCGAAATACCCTTGAAGATTCAGCTGAAATCACGCGGCTAAGAGCCGATCTGGCTGCCAAGGAATCGACGGTGGTCACCGTCGGTACGGCTGCCAGGCGAGCCGAGAACGAGGTGAAGGATCAGCGACATAAAATCAAGCGTAGCGAGCAAGCCCTATATGGGGGGAGCGTCAAGAATCCTAAGGAACTCGAGGACCTTCAAATGGAGTCGGACTCGTTGAAGCGCCATTTGGAGGCGCTCGAGGATCACTACCTGGAGGTCATGCTGGAGCAGGATGATGCGGAAAGCGCGCGAACACAAAGCCTGGCGTCCTTGGAAGCCGCCGAAGCCGGTAAGGAAAGCCTGAACGCGGAATTGATCTCCGAGCGAGAGAGTATCGATGATCGTCTGGCCATCCTGGAGGCCGAACGAGAAGCAGCATTGGCCAGCGTCTCTGAGCAGGATCAGGACACCTATGAAAGAATGCGAACCCGCCTGGGTGGCGTGGCAGTAGTCGTGCTGAACGGCGACAGCTGTGGCGCATGCGGGCTGACACTCTCAGCCTCGTCCCGACAACTGGTAGGCAGCGGTGACGAGCTCATTCGCTGCACCCAGTGTGGCCGAATCCTGTACGGAGGCTAGCGATTTTCGGACCCTTCGGACCTTTCGGAATACGGTTTGACTTCGAAGAATTTATCGTTGGTCTGGTAGCCGGCATTCTCGTCGGGCTGCTCCTGGCCAGGCTCAAGCCGGCCTTTGTCTGGGTGATCGCAAGGATCAAAGAGCAGCTCAAATCGCTGCGGTCAGGGCTCACAAGCCGGGCTATTGACCGCTACCAGATCGAACTCGTTTCCCGCGCGGAGACAATGCACCTTGCCCGGGCTATTCTGGCGCTGGACGAAATCCTCATCCCGCCACGCGTACTGGTCCCGCCGGCTCCTTCCGATCCATCGAGTGATAGCGATCTTCCACAAGACACGGTTGGGGTTTTGCCGAATCTTCCAGATTTCACCTACTTGTCCGGTGTGTATGTGGCGCGCACGCTTTCGCTCAGTGAAGCGTTGAGCAACGGCGCGGATCTGATGCTCACGGGCGATCCGGGCAGTGGCCGATCAACGGCTCTGGCTTATCTAGCGATCCGGCTTGCGAACCGCGATGCGGCGCTTGGCGAGCTCGCGGGCAAGGTCCCCATTCTTGTACATGCCGCGGACCTACCGCTCAAGGGCCACCGGAATGCACTTGAACCGGTGATCGAAGCCGCTCAACGAACCGTATCGCCGAGCGTGGCGGCCATGCTGCCCAGCTACATTCAAAAGCACTTTGAAAGCGGAAATGCTCTCCTGCTCTTAGATGGGTTGGATGAGATGCCCTCCGAGGATCTCCCCGAAATTTCGACCTGGCTGAAAGAACTGCGCACTCAGCATAAGGAGCTTCGAATCGTAGCCGCCGGCCCAACGGCCATGCTCGACGGATTGGCACAGGCGAACCTGACACCGGTTCCGATTGCTCCCTGGACGGAACGCATGCAGCGCGAGTTTTATTCCAAGTGGGGCCGATCCTGGAATGAGTATGTCGTTCCAAACCGGCCTAAGAGTCGCATCTCGGAAATTGACCCGGCCCTGATAAATGGCTGGCTGGCCGGGACCACGCGCGGCCGAACTCCGGCCGAGATTACGCTTCGGGTTTGGACAGCATACGCCGGCGATGTTCGAGGTCAGCGAGCAGTGGACGATGTGGAATCCTACGCCGCGCGCGTGCTCTCTCCCGAGGAGCAGCGGCATACAGAGGAAGTGGCCTTGGCCTGGCTGAAAGCCGGCAAAGCTGCCATCCCTGAGCGTGCCCTTCCAAATGGGATTCCGATCCCAAGCTTGGTCGAAGCCGGCATCTTGGTTCGCAGATCGGGTGGCAACATCTCATTCTTCCAACCCGCGATCGGCGCCTACTTTGGAGCGCGAGCCATGGCCAGGAGTGAGCTATCGGAAGGCCTCGAGAGCGCCAAGTGGGAACCGGCATCCAAGGCCCTGCACTACTATGCCGTGCTCGGTGATCCCGAGTCGGCTGTCATGCGGGCCTTGAACTCGAATGCTGAGCCATTGGAGGCGGGTCTGCTCAACAGCGCCCGCTGGCTTCCGGATTCTTCGAGCAAGGCCGAGTGGCGCGGCAAGCTGCTCCGCGAAGTGGCAATGATGGTTCAAGACACCGCCAGACCGTACGGTTTGCGTCTACGTGGGGTGCATGCGCTTGCCAAGGCCAATGAGCAATCGGTCAATATATTGTTCACACGAATGCTGAAATCACAGGCGACCTCCAGCCGTGTGCTTGCGTGCCTGGGTCTTGGGGGTATGGCGGATGAGGATTCAGCGGAACGCCTGGTCACGATCGCCCAGGGAGATTCGGAGCCTCTTGTGAGGCAGGCCGCGTGCCTGGCGCTGGGGGCTATCGGCAGCGATGCCGCGCTGGAAGGGCTGGGACAAGCGCTGTTGGGCGGGGATGAACAACTCCGACTGGCGGCGGCGGAGGCGCTCGCGGTCCACCCAGATGAAGGCTACGGAATGTTGCGGGAGGCTGCGGAGCACGAGGAAATCATGACCCGTCGCGCAGCTGCATTCGGCTTGGCTCGGATTCAAGACGAGTGGGCGATCAAAGTATTAGAGAGAGTCAAAGTAGATGACGAAGAGTGGATCGTACGCGGTGCGGCGGCCGAAGCCCTCGATCGCAGGCTCAATCCTCCCTGGAAGATCTATCCGCCTCCAAATGAGCCGGCGGAGCTGCCATGGATAATCGCATATGCGGCCAAAGAGGGCCTAGGAGTTGCACCGGGCAAGGCGGCTACTGAGATGTTGCGACGTGCATTGAGCAATGGTTCGTTTGATGAGAAGATCGCCTCACTCGAGGTGCTCGGCTGGGGAGCGGGGGAGGAGTTGACGCTCGAGCTTTATAAAGCACTCGAGTCGGGAGATGACCACTTGCGAGACGTCGCATTTGAATCGCTCTGGCGCTTGTCTACGACGGGTGTCCGCTTGCCCGACCCGCTGAAATTCGGATACTAGTCCTATCAGGTGTCCAGATAGCCTTGGATCCGATTCTCGACCTCTGCGGCGGTCATGGCCTCAATTGCCACAATCTTATCCAGCCCCTTTTGGCCGGCCACAATCTCAATCTGATTCTTGCGCACGCCAAGCACCTTGGATAGAAAAGCAATCAAGGCGCGATTTGCCTTGCCCTCCACGGGCGGCTCCTGAATTCGGATCCGAAGCGTTCCATCTTCTCGTATACCCCCAACTTCGCTCTTTCGAGCGCGGGGAGTCACCCTAATGCTTAGCGCCGCGCCGTGTTTGCCGTTGTGAAGTTTAAAGCTGCGCATTTGATTGCCTACGTGAGTACGCCCACGACCAGCCTACGGGCGATATCCAACAAGATGAGCAAGACCAGGGGGCTAAGATCGATCCCACTGACGGGTGGGACGAAGCGTCGGATCGGATCCAGCATAGGCTGCACGATCGAACCCGTGAACCTTCGAATGGGGTGGAACGGGTCAAGGACCCAGCTGACGATGACATCGGCGAGCACTACGATCCATAAAAATGTGAAAACGAGACCAACTATTTCAACAATCAGGTCCATAGTGCCGCTTTCCGCAATTATCCCATAGATTCGAGCCGGTTCGCCCGAGGAAGCATTTCCTATCCGGTCGCCCGGGGTCCAAATATCGCCCGGCCAATGCGCAGCAGAGTGGCTCCCTCCTCCACCGCGATTTCGTAATCTTCCGTCATTCCCATTGAAAGCTCCGACCAATCGACCGAGACGGCCTGCCGCAGGTAATCCCGCAACGCTCGTAACCTCTGAAAGACTGGACGAACGCGCTCCGGTTCAATAACCATGGGGGCCATGGTCATCAATCCTCGAACCTCCAGGCTCGGCAATTCGCAAATTCGGGCAAACTCTTCCGCAGTCTCTGGCCAGCTCGCCTCATCGGTGAGCGGCCAGCCCCATTTCGAGGCCTCACCCGATACATTGCATTCCAGAAGAACTGGCAAGCGAGTTCCCGCCCGCTCCGCCTCACGGTTCAATCGATCCGCGATCTTGGAACGATCCACCGAGTGCACTGCGTCAAAGATCTGAACCACCGTCCTTGCCTTGCGGCTTTGTATGTGTCCGACCATGTGCCATTCCAGATCGGCCAGGTCGTCAGTGGCAGCCCGTTTAGGGAGGGCCTCCTCGACCCGGTTCTCACCAATCAGCCGGAGTCCCGCTTCGTGGGCGGCTCGCACGAACTCCTGTGGGTGTGACTTCGTTATCCCTACAATTCGGATCGCATGCACATCACGATCCGCCCGATTTGCCGCGGCATGGATCCGCTCCTGGACTTCGTTCAGTCGTTCCTGTACCTGAATTTCAGCTACGGATGGCAAGGTGCGCTCCAAAGCGTCCGGTGCTGCCGTTCTCTCCGCGATGCGAGTACCAGTCTTGCAGGTTACATGCCGTACAGATCTCAGATACTTCAATGGATCGCACACCTGCTGAATGCAGCTGTGCCTCGTTTGCGCTCCATAGGTCTAGATGCACGGACCCGCCGATCGAGTGGAGGTGATCGTGCGCCGGATCCCCGATCGATTCCTCGAACTGCATAACTACGTCTTCGCCGACTGGATAGTGGTCGGGTCCGATGGAGGGCCCGATCCCTGCCACTAGATCCTCCGGCCTGCATCCATATTCCTTTTGCAGGCTCTGCACCAGCTCAGTCGCCACCCCGCGCGCGGTACCCAGCCAGCCGGCATGCGCCACACCTGCTGCCCGCCGGTGAGGGTCATAGATCATGATCGGCACACAATCTGCAAAACGCATCATGAGCGTCACATCCGGACGGTCGGTTATGATGGCGTCCGCTTTCAGGTGACCGCCCGCGAGATTGGGTTCGTCTGTGCGAACAACCGTTGCCGAGTGTACTTGCCACACGTCGAACGCCTGATCGAGGGCCTGACCCATTGCGCCTAGCCCGCGCGCGATGTTTTTGGTGACGCGTTCGTCTTCATCTCCGACTGTACGGCCATAATTGAGCGAGTTCCATGGCGCGGGGCTCACCCCACCATTCCGGGTCAGAATTGCGTGGTCTAGGTTGGAATCTGCTAGGGATTCGAATTGGAAGAAGCGTAGACCTTCAGCTTCCCGAAATGGCATGCGGCGAGTCTACCACTTTCGCCAGCCTAACCCTAAGCTGCGCAGTGTGGGGCTATGGCTATGCGCAAGCCAGGGCGTGTCTACTGAGTTGCCGGAACTTGTAGACTCTCGATAGCTTGTCTTGAGGGTGTTGGTCCGTGCAGCTCGTCCAGCCACCCCTTGCAGACCCGATAGACACTGGCGGTTCCGACCATTTCACCACTTGCCTCGAGCTCCGCTGGATGCAGGATAAAGGGTTGAGTTTGCATCCCTCCAAGTCCGCCATGGAAGCCAATCAATTCCTCGAAGGCGGCGCCCTCATGGGTCTCGGGATCGTAGAAACTGTTGACCAGGATGTCCGGGCAATTCGGGAAGCTGTCGGTGCGGCGCAGGTGACTTGCCGCGTTGGGGCCGTATACCTCCAGCGGATTTGTGCCTTCCACCCGATCCTCCCGGAGATAGTAGGTACCGCCGTTGCCATAAACAACGGGCCCATGCTTCTTCGAACGTACCATGACGAATCCAATAAGTTCATGTTCCCGGAGCCCAGGAAGGACGGCCGGAAAAGCCTCATCAATCTGCTCCTGAGACATCCTTTCGGGCCACTTGGTGAACGATATCAATCCCAGATTGCCTGAGGCCAATGCTACTACGTCGGCCTGCTGCTCTTCATCCGTTTCACCGTCAATCTCGGCGGCATCTTCTGCCCCGGGACCTATCGACACCTGACCATCTTTGATCCGACCCTTGAGCGCGCGTGCGGCCACCTTGGAGCTGGCCGAATTTTCGTTCTGAATTGTGTCAGTGATATAGGCATTCAAATGGCCCCAGTCCTCGCCGCCGGCTTGCTCTCCGACCACCTCGCCTTCGGTTTCCATGAGCTCTTGTACATATTCCTGCAGCGATTTGCCGTAGCGCTGCTTAAAAGTTGCCCCTCCCGTCTGACCATGATCCGATAGGATCACGAAGTGATAGGGTCGAGGCGCTTCAGGCACTGCGGTCGCCAAGCGGCGGATTTGCTGATCCAGCTTGTACAGAATGTCGAACGCCCCCGGATCCAGCACGCCTGAGTGGTGGGCGATCTCATCGTAGCCGACGAAAGTTGCGTAGACCACAGATCGACCGGCGAAAATATCGCCCAGAATCGTATAGATGTTCAGCTCTCGCATGACGACCGTCATAAAGCCTCGCAGCACCGGGTAGATCCCGCCTCGATGATGTTTGTCCAGGATGGGCTGAATGTTGTTCTTGCGTGCGCGGCGAAACTGACGCCATTCCAGGAACATGTCCCAGATCAGAAGCAAGATGGTGCGCGAAGTGTTGTAGGGATTGCCGAAGTAAGCCTGAAATTCAGAAGTGTGGAACTTGTCTTTATCAAGAATCGTACTGGCGGTCGCCATGACGTACGGCGCATCCCCCGAGAACAAGTTCCCACGACTCGCGCCGTCGTTGCTGAGCAGCCCATCCCCATTGGAGAGCTGCTTCTCAATAGCGGGCAGCATCTTGGCGTCGCTGGAGGCGATAATCTGCTGGGAGGCCTTGTCGTACCAGCGAAATGCCGGGATGTTCGAATTGTCGCCGTGTAGAATGCCGGCCTGGCTGGCCGAAGTCTGCGAAGAGGTGTCGGGCTCCCAACCTGTGATGACGTGGCTGCCGCTGTCGATCCAGGACTTCAGGGTCGGCAAATATCCCTCCTCAAGCGCCTGCTCTAGAACGGGCTGCGCCAGTCCGTCGATCTCGAGAAAGATCACCCCAGGCACATCCGTCGGCTCCGGCTTGGCAATGCGCTTCATGCGCCTCCGCACTTGATTGCGGTACCAGGAGTTGTCGTCGTCAATAGTCAACAGCGTACTGAGGATGATGTTGATGGCCGACATTCCGAGGGCAAGCCAGAATGCGGCCCAGAAGCCGTTGATATCGAAGCCATCTACCAGCAGTGCGGCAATGAAGACAAAGAGTCCGTTGAGAAGCAGGGCGCCAATGCCCAAGGTAAGCACCGCAAATGGCACCAGGACAAAGCTAAGCAGAGGCCAGAGCAAGGCATTCAGCAGCCCGATGATTGCGACCGCCCATATCGCGGTACCGAAGCTGTCAATCGTTACTCCCTTTAACAGAAACGCCATGATGATCAGCGCGGCGGTTTGTATCGCCCAAATAACGAGAATGCGAACGACCGCGCTTCTTCGACGTGGATTCCGGATATTTTCGGTCAATTTAGACTCCGATGTGGATTTCGAACTGCAAGGAGGAATTCTACTCTGAGGTCTGGCGCTCTCAGCTCACCCCGGTTCGCTATCGATATACAGATGTTGCAACGGATCAGCTACCTAAACTAACCGGATCGCCTGCCCTTAGCCATACCTATTTGTGCGTATTTCGCTCGGGGGCGTAGCTTAGGCCGAGTGGCCCTCTTCCGCGCCAGGATCATCTCCCAGCACCTGAATTGCATGGGGCAGGACGGGCAGAATAACCTCGAGGTTTTCGCGTGCCCCTTTGGGACTTCCCGGAAGGTTCACGATCAGCGTGCTTCCGCGAATGCCAGCCACGGCTCGGGAGAGCATGGCG
Source organism: Anaerolineales bacterium (assembly GCA_048054495.1). Taxonomy (GTDB): domain Bacteria; phylum Chloroflexota; class Anaerolineae; order Anaerolineales; family E44-bin32; genus JADFRG01. Next base: position 70,967 of record JBGMQN010000113.1, on the reverse strand, counting down.
TGCGAGGTCTTTATCAGGCTATGGGCGCGCATGGCCTCGACCAGACCTGGCGCCAATCGGTCGACGACTCCCAGCGTTGCTTCCGGCGTTACGTCTCGGAGCGCGAATCCGGTGCCACCTGTCGTGAGGATCAGATCGACCCTGCCGGAATCGCCCCACTGTTTTAGCAGACCAGAGATCTGCGCGGCCTCATCTGGAAGGACGGTGGTCTCCACCAGGGTCCAGCCCTCGGACTGTATGAATTTTGCCAGCAGCGGGCCGGATTCATCTTCCCGTTCGCCCCTTGCAGAACGATCGGAGACCGTCAAAATGCCGACCCTCAAGGACTACTCGGACTCCTTGCCCACTAATCGCTTCCAATCCCCATGGATCCCGTCCTCGGTCACCCCATAGTAGAGGCGCGTGGATCCGTTTGAAGCTTGCGTCAGATCATAGCGCCGGCTCTTGCCCCGGCCGCGCGTCCGCAGCAGCCCCAGTTCCCCCTCCCACGCCGATGCCGCCTTGCGAATATCTTCAGGCAGCTTCAGGTACTGCGTAATGGCATAGTGCCACAGTCTGCGGGCGGAGGTCTCAGTCACATTCTTCACGACATTGCCGTTTCGCAGGTCTCGCACGGTGAAGTACTTCACACCTTCGCGTTCTTCAACCGAAACGATCTCGACCCCGGTCTTGGGAGCCGGAACACCTTTTGCAGCCTCGGCCTCCACTTCTGGCTGATCCCGACCCACTTCTTCGATGACCGCGCCGCGCCGAACCATCTGCACGATCTCGTCCCGAACCGCAAGTCCTGTCTCCGCCTCTGCGCGCACATAGATCTTGTTGTCGTCAACGGCGTAGGGCGGATCGTCTCCTCTTGGGACCAGGACCCGAACTACAGTGACGCCTTGCGTGATTTGCGCATCCACCTGGGCCTTGAGCGGTGGGCTGATTCGGTTGCTGATCTCGCGCCGCAGCTTGGCCACCGAGGCGGAGGGGTTGCTGATTCCGGCCGGTTTACCCTTCCGATCCGGATCGATGCCGACATAGACGGTTCCGCCATTCGTATTGGCAAACGCGCAAACATCGGCAATGATGGCGTAGAGGTTTCCACCGCGTACGGTCATGCTCTCGTGAAAATCCTGCACGATCGATGTGCCTTCCTCGATCGCCGGTTGAATAAAATCGAATTCCTCCTTGCGCTTTTCCACGTGCGGTCGCGTGCGTGCGAAGTCGTTGCCCTGCAGCAGCTCCCGGATGGCTTCAAAGGAGATCTCAGGGAGAAGCATCTCCGTTGCGCGTCCCCCTACACCAAACTTCTTATTGCTATTCGGATCCGATGAAAGGCTGTGGGCATCCGACCCCTGAATGGTGTGCATGCGCCGTGGGTACTCTGGCTTGGTGCCGTTGAAGAACGCGGCCGTCGATCGCCGGCTCTTGGTTTCGAGATCAGTGACTTCCAACGCATGCAGATTCGGATCCTGCGTGTAGGCGATCTTCGTTTGGCCCCCTATTGGAAATCCCCGCATCGCTACTCCATTGCTCGAGTTGGCGTGGGCGGCGATCGCCAATCCCCCTCCCTCATTGATTATTTGATAGGCTGCCAGCACATCGCTCGAGGCACCGATATTGGAGGCTCCTGCGTCGATTTCGCCGGGCGGGATATTGAGCGACAGCAACAAGTGCTCAAGCTCTCTCAGCGGCTTGACGGGCGGAAAGATCCCCAATATATGGAACCCGAAGGTGGCTGTAAACTCGAATCCGGGAAGGACCAGTAGCTCATCCTGGAGCTTCCGGTAGTCATCCAGCCGCTCTTTCTCATCCTTTCGAATGCGGTCCAATTCCTCCAACATCGTCAG
>JBGMQN010000113.1:51785-69032 GCA_048054495.1 Anaerolineales bacterium | reverse complement strand
CCAGCCGCTCTTTCTCATCCTTTCGAATGCGGTCCAATTCCTCCAACATCGTCAGCCGTTGAATGTCCTCCTGCATGCTTCGGATTCCGGCTACGGTATTGTGATCGGTAAAAGCGATGACCTGCAAACCACGAGTTTTCGCAGTTCGCAGAATATCCAAATATGTAATTTCCGGCTCCCGATAGTCACTGGAAGCCGGAGTATGCATGTGCAAATCAACTACTACCCAGTTGCGTTCTTGTTTCAACCTCGTTCTCCTAATAAATTCTCTCGAATCATATCGATCAGGTCTGGTGGCGAATAGGGCTTGAGAATGAAGCCGTTGGCGCCGGCCTCCAGACACTGGTCCCCTACGTCCATGCCGGAAGTCATTATGACTGGAAGGTGCCTAAACTCCGACGTGGACCGAACGTTGCGCAGCAGCTCAATCCCATCGCCGTTTGAGAGAAACACGTCCATGATCACCAGATCCGGCTGATCCTGGCGCAAGTTCTGTACCAGGTCACCTGGCTGTGTTTTGGGGAACACTTCGAATCCGTCCAGCTCAAGGAGCGTTGCAAGCAAAGAGACCATGGTGTGGTCATCGTCCACGATCATGAGTTTCGCCATCGTGATCGCGCTAGCTCGGGGCACCGACAGGTTCTTGTGATTCCGACTTCTTGGGGTGAACTGGCTTCTTTTTTGCGGTCTGCGTCTTGGCCTTTGAGGAAGTCTTCTTCTTCCCGGACTTAGGGGGGCTCTTCTTCTTGGCTTTCGCTGCGCGTTTCGGTTTGCTCTCGAGCGCCGCGTCAAGCACCTCATCGACCATGTCAACAAAGACGAAATCAACCACCTCCTTTACCTCGTCCGGAACATCCTCCAGATCGACTTCGTTTCGCTTGGGCAGGATGACGGTCTTCAGCCCCGCCCTGTGTGCCGCCAGCACCTTTTCTTTAATACCCCCGATTGGGAGCACCTTGCCCCTCAGAGTAATCTCGCCGGTCATCGTCACGTCGCTCCGAACCGCCCTTCGGGTAGCCAGCGAGGCGAGTGCGGAGGCCATCGCGATTCCGGCAGAGGGGCCGTCCTTCGGCTGCGAACCCGCAGGAATATGAAGATGGATGTCGTTTTCGCTCCAAAACGAATCCTTGATTCCGAGACTTTCTGAGACCGAGCGAATGTAGGAAAGAGCGGCCTGAGCCGACTCCTTCATGACATCCCCAAGCGAGCCGGTCAGCTTAAATTCCTTGCCGCCCTTCATGGCCGTAGCTTCGATGAATAAAACTTCGCCACCGGTCGGTGTCCATGCCAATCCGGCTGCCACGCCGGGAATTCGAGTTCGGTCGGCAATTTCCTCGGGTCCTAGATAGCGCGCCCTGCCAAGCAGCTCTGTGACCACGGCAGGCGTCACCTTCTTCTTCTTGGTCTTCCCCGCCGCCACCTGGGTGGCTACCTTTCGGCAAACGCGTCCGATCTCTCGCTCCAGGTTTCGTACGCCCGCCTCACGCGTGTAGGATTGAATCAGCTCGCGGATGGCAGGTTCGGTAAATGTGATTTCGTCCTCCCGCAGGCCGTTGTCCCGGATCTGCCTTGGGATCAAGTAATCCTTGGCAATGATGACCTTCTCGCCCTCGGTATAGCCCGAAAGGCGAATGACCTCCATCCGGTCCAGCAGCGGAGAAGGAATCGTATCGAGCCAATTAGCAGTGGTGATGAACATGACCTTCGAAAGGTCATACGCCACTTCCAGATAGTGGTCTCGAAACTCGGAATTTTGCTCCGGGTCCAACACCTCTAGCAGCGCGGAGGCTGGGTCGCCCCTAAAATCTCGCCCGAGCTTGTCGATTTCGTCCATCATAAAGATCGGATTGCGCGACTCTACGCGTCGGAGAGCCTGCAGGATTCGTCCCGGGAGGGCGCCGATGTAGGTGCGCCTGTGTCCTCGAATTTCGGCCTCATCGTGAACTCCGCCCAGTGAAATGCGGATGAATTCGCGCCCCGTTGCACGCGCGATCGATCTCCCAAGGGAAGTCTTGCCCACACCAGGAGGCCCTACAAAACAAAGTATGGCGCCTTCCCGCTCGCGCCGGATCTCATCCTGCACCTGCGCCTTTTCTTCGCCACCTGCATTCCGCTCTAGCTTGAGTTTTCGTACGGCCAAATACTCCAGGATCCGCTCTTTGACATCTTCTAGACCGTAATGGTCCTCGTCCAGAACCTGGTTAGCATGCTCCAGATCGAGATTGTCCTCGGTTTCCTTACTCCAGGGCAGGGACACCATCCAGTCCAGGTACGTACGGATCACGCCAAACTCGGCCGCGGCCGTCGGAAGCTTGGACAACCGGTCCAATTCTCGTTTGGCCTGTTTCTCGGCCTCCTCTGGGAGACCCGCCTGCGCGATCTTTTCCCTAAATTCCTCTACTTCTGCGGCCTGTTCGTCTACCTCTCCGAGTTCGCGCTGAATAGCCTTTAGTTGCTCCCGGAGGAAGAACTCGCGCTGAACCTTCTCAATCTCCTCGCGCGCCTCATCTTGAATCTGCTGACCGAGCGCCAGCACTTCGATCTCTCGGCTAAGCAACGCGTTCAAGTGCTGAAGTTTCGCGACGGTCGAATTTTCCTCTAACAGCTCCTGCGCCACCTCAAGCTCCATACGCTGGTAATTCGCGATCGTGTAGGCGACCTGGAGTGGATCATCCTGAAGGAGTACGCTGCCTACCACTTCCCGGGGGAGCGAGGGAGCCAGCTCCGCTACCTCCTGGAACATGTCCGAGGCGGCCCGCATCTGTGCCTCGATTTCAACCCCTTCCTCAACCTCTTCTGGCCAGAGCAGGATGCTGGCTCGCAGGTAGGGCTCGAGCTCGCTGAACTCTCCCAGCTCGAATCGAGCCAGGCCCTGCACAATCATGCGGATGGTGCCGTCCGGTGCGCGGAACAGCCGCTGCACATTGGCAACTGTCCCATACGCGTATAAGTCATCCGGTCCTGGCTGCTCCAGCTCGGGTTTGCGAGAAGCGACCAATCCAATGAGACGATCCTTGCCTGCCACATCGTCAACCAATCGAATGGATCGCGGCTGTCCGATCGTCAGCGGAACCACGGTATGCGGATAGACCACGACCCCTCTCAAGGGAAGGATCGGCAGCTCCTCCGGAATCGTAAGCACATCCGACTCGGGCATTTGCTCTCCGGGCGCAGTACTCTCGTCGCGGACGACGATGCGCGATTCGGTTGACTCTTCCGGCTCGTCTGGTGGTTCTTCCAATAACTTGTCGTCTGGATCTTCCATCAAGACCCTACTCGATCGAGATTACTTTAGGTTGTGCCTTAGGGAGTTCCACCCGAAGGAAGCCATCAACGTAGGAGGCCTCAATATCGGGAACCTTCACCGGCTCCGGCACCTGAATTGCAGTCTCAAACTCTCCATAGGCGATTTCCATCTGATGGTAGGCCTTTTGGGAGCCTTCGTCGCTCCGCAGGCCCCGAATCACGAGAGTTTGTTTGTCAAAGGTCACCGAGAATTCGGCTCCACGCATTCCAGCGACCTCCACCCTCACATGGTAGCCTTCGTCGGTCTCATACACGTCGGTTGGCGGCCGCCAGGTGTGCGCCCTTCGCCTAATACCCCAGAAAGAGTCGTGCTCCGAACTAGGAGGCCACGCATCCTCATCCGAGGCCTGTAATTGGATCCGTTCGATTTTCGCCATTCTTCCCCCAACTTCATTGGGTCGAGTGCAGTTATGTCTATTTACGATACGGCCACCCATTCTACCATTCTCAACTTTGCGGCGCACTTTTGCCAAAGTGTTGTGCGCTCCGATTATTGCCGGTAGAATGCTCTTAGGCCCTCTCCTATCTGAGGGACACTCGCTGGGCGAGCAACTCCAGATCCCGACTCAGCACTGAGCCGAACTCCACACCGGGAGCTATTGAGAATGACACTCTCCGACAGGTTGAGCCAAGTCGAATTATTTGAAGGCCTGGAGCCCGACGAACTGGATCAAATTGCGGCCGTTTGTGAGGAGCGTACGCTCAGCTCAGGTCATGTCGTCGCAAAGCAAGGAGACGCTGGCGACGAGCTATACATAATCTGGGAGGGCCTGGTCGAAGTCGTTCACGAAGAGACGCCCGAAGACCCCGCGCCGCGAACCGTGGTCAATTTAGGCCAGGGGCAAGTCTTCGGCGAGATGGCCCTGGTCGATTTTGGACCTCGATCAGCCACGGTTCGAGTGATTTCCGAAAACGCAACTCTGCAAGCCATTCCACGTGAGGCGTTCCTGGAAGCATGCGAATCCCATAATCATCTGGGTTACGTAGTCATGCGTAATATGGCCGCCGATCTATCCTTCAAGCTTCGCCATCAACATCTCATCGGGCGCTAGCATATGTCGACGATATTTAAAGTTAGCTATGTGGTCCAGGGGGGCGGTCATCCCGGTGCAATTGTCAATGAAGATAAGAAACCGGAATTGGGGCAGCGCGTGACATTGGGGAGCAGGGAGTTCGAGGTTGTCGAGGTTGTTGATCTCATGCCGGCTCGGGGTGATTTTAGTTTCCTGCACGTGACCGTTAAGGCGATCAGAAACTGACCGAAGCAGATTGAAATGGTTGAGTCCCCGGCAGGTGAGTTTCCGGGGGCTTTTTTTTATTGGGGCAGGAACTGTGGCTGCAAGCCGACTTGCTCGGTCTGGTTTGAGCAGATGGACCGGAAGACGGATGGGTTTAGGGGCCCGCTAACAGTGCCACTGCCACGCGCGGTGTTACGAATACTTCAAGCGCAGCCGCGACCAGGAGCATTGGAATAACCAGTGCAAGCAGCAGGCGCGCCCACTTTCCGAGGGCAACTAGCCAGCTGGCGCCTAAGGACGAACCCTTAGGCAGACTCAGCGCGGCAAGGCCGAGCTGAAGAATCGCTGCACCTGCGATGATGGCAGCCGGAATCTCTATGAGACCGTGCGGCAACACCAAGGCCATGATCAGGCGAGAGGTGTCCGCACCGGCCAGGGCAATGTTGCCGGCAAGATAGCCGACGATCCCGACCGGAGCCATCAAGAGCAGCATGGCGGCGATTCCCAGGCTAAAGGCCCCCAACACACTCGCGATGGCCACGGCCCGCAGATTATTGAATGCGATCCACGCCCATCCGCTTGCGGATAGAAATCCGAAATTTGACAGCTCGTCGGTGAATACCGACGCGATCCGCTCTTGGACGAACAACTGCTCAGGCAGGGTGAATGAGGAGGCACTTCGGAATCCAATGATGTAGGCCGCCGCCACAGCCAGCGTCATGATGATCAGGGCGCCGCGCATTTCAGGCAGGGTACGAGTGATCGTCTCTCGATACCAGATGAAGGGAGATCGAGCCTTGCCCCGAAAGCCATCCCAGAACCGCCCCGCCCCCCACTTCAGGTCGACGTTATCAAACTCTCTTCCAAGCAATTGCTCTCGGTTGAATAGGTGTAGCCCCATGCGCCCAAGAACCACCGAAACCAGCAGCAAGGCCGCCACAATCCACCACAGGACCGCGTAGCGCCCCCAGAACATGATCAGGCTTTCGATGATGATCAGCTGGGCTGCGGGGATGATGATGAACGAGGCCAGCAGGTTGGCGCCTCGCACGGAGGTGGTTTGGGTTGAGATTACGACTGCGGCCGTAACCATCAATAGGGCCTGCGTCGCGGTCAGCAGGAGTATCTGTGCCAACAACTGTGGGGTCGGAGTCCACCCTAGGCGCCACAACAGGCCAGCCAGGTACACGAAGATCCCCAGGTATGCGGCTCCGATCGGAGCCAGGAGCGAAGCAAAAATCTTTCCGAAATAAAGTTGCGTGTCCGTCAGCGGAGTGGCCAGCAGGGGCTCAAGCGAGAGCCGCTCCCGCTCCCCGGCGAAGCTTTCCAGTGCAATCACCAGAGAAATGGAGATCGGAAAGAATCCCACCACCATCAGCAAGAACGGAATCAGTCGTTCGCCAATGATGGTTGCCCCATACTGTTCGACGAAGCTGAGCGCAGTGCGAGCCGTATAATTCATTAGCAATGGGAAGAACAGGGTCAGCATGATGATCGGGGTCAGGATCCGCCAGTCTCGGAGCTGATCCCGGATTTCTCGCTTCGCCACGAGCAATGTGCCAGGAAGTTCGCGCGTCAATCCCAGATTCATTCCCTGGCCTCCCGCTGCATGACCGACAGATACACGTCTTCGAGGCTGCGCTTTACCTCTGAGAGGGTCACGATGCGCATACCTGCGGCCGCCATGCTTTCGATGATTTCGGGATTGATTTGTTCGGGGTCGGGTGATTGGAACCGTATCCAATCGTATCCCCGCTCCCGGATGTGTACTCCTTCTGGCAGCAAACCCACCGCACCATCGAGCTGACCGGAAACTTTCAGCTCCATAATTGGGCTGCCCAGGTAGTCTTGCATGAGCTGGTTAGCGGTGCCCTGCGCAACGATGCCACCACAGCGGATAATGGCGATGCGATCGGCCATGACTTCTGCTTCATGGAGGTTGTGCGTGCAGACCACAATTGCGCGATTTCCGGAACGGAGGCCCAAAATGCTCTCTCTTACCATTCGGGCGCTCTCCGGATCCATGGCGGAGGTGGGCTCATCCAGGAGCAGTACTTCCGGATCGTGAAGCAATGCCCTCGCCAACGCAAGCTTCTGCCGCATGCCTTTCGAGTACTGACCTAGCCGCTGATTGTAGGCATCGGAAAGACCGAAACGGTCCAGGAGCTCGATCGCCCGTCGGGCGGTATGGTCTGGATCCAGGCCATAGATCGCACCAAAATAGGCCAGATATTCCTTAGACTTCATACGAGTGTAGAGACCGTGATGCTCCGTGAGCAGGCCGACCTGGTGCCGGACCTTTACGGCGTCCACCCTGGTATCAAAACCGGCTACGCGCGCCCACCCCCGAGTAGGCCGTAAGATGGAGGCCAGCATGCGGATGGTCGTGGTCTTTCCGGCTCCGTTGGGTCCGAGCAAGGCCAGAATCTCGCCCGCCTCGACGCGAAGCGCCACGTCATCCACAGCGACGAGATCACCAAATAGCTTGGTTAGATTGTGCGTTTCTATGAGGGCTGGCATGTAGGTGAGGATTATAGCAGTGGGAGATTCGCCGCTCAATCGGCCCCATCTCCCATGTGAGGGTGAGAGCTTATCCCACGCGCCGCCTGGAACGTCTTCGCTTTTGCTGCTCCTTCTCTGGGCCCGGACGATTGCGAACGTAGAGCGCTATGCCGGCCCCAAGCGCCACGCCAAGCGCCAGCAGCTGGTTGAGATTGGTTCCAGGACCAATCTCGACGTAGTCCAAGCGCAGGTATTCGAGCAGGAATCGTTGCAGGGGATACATGACCAGGTAGATGAGAAAGATGTCTCCATCCTTGAGCTTGTCGCGCTTGTTCCGCCAGAACCACATCAAGATCAGAAAGTTAATGAAGTTCAGGATCGATTCATAAAGGAACAGCGGATGGAAGCGCTCAAAGCTCTCGTACCCTCTGAGACGATTGCGGGGGTCAATTCGGATGCCCCAGGGTAGCGTGGTCGGTAGCCCATAGAGTTCTTGGTTGACGTAGTTCCCCCAGCGTCCGATGGCCTGCGCCAGTGCAAGACCCGGGGCCGCAGCGTCGATCAGCGACCCGAACCCTATCTTCCGGCGCCTGGAAAACAAGTAGGCGCCGAACAAGCCACCAATAATAGCGCCAGGAATCCCAAGGCCGCCGGCGGGGATGTTGAGGATTTCCAGGGGGTTTGTGAGGAAGTAGCCAACGTCTTTGCCTAGATCAACCGTGCTGATGGAGGGCGTGAGCACGTGGTAAAGGCGGGCGCCGATGACGCCAAATATCAGCACCCAGATCAGTCCGTCCCAGGCAATGTCCGGATCCTTCCGCTCGGACTTTAGAAGCCGACCGGTAAGATATGCCGCCGCTACTGCGCCGCTCATCAAGAGTATCCCGTAATAACGGAAGGTTAAGGAGAAGCCAAATACGGTGAGTTGGATGCCTAGCGATTGAAAATCGATCCCGAATTGTTCCATACTAGAAGCTCTCTCGTTCCCGGGCCTGACGACGCACGTGGAGGAAGCGTTGGACGGCCGTGAAATTGGCGAAGATGGCTATGATGATAATGCCAATCTTCGGGACGGTCAGAATCAGAGTTGGAATGATGATGAGGTAGCGTTCGAAGCGGGTAAGCAGCCCCCTACGCACCTCATAGCCGAGAGCTTCTCCGCGCGCTCGTGTGTAGGACACCAGGATAGAACCCGCCGCGGCCGCGAAGACCCATAGCGCCATATCCTGATCAAAACGCCGTAGGAAGTAAACAAAGAAGCCTGCGAAGAGCAGCATCTCAGAGTAACGGTCAATGACGGAATCAAGGAAGGCTCCGAATTTAGATGGCTCCCCTCGCAGGCGGGCCAATGAGCCATCCAGGGCATCAAGCGGCGCGAGCAGCAACAAGACAAAACCCGCCGCGCGTAGGTAGCCTAGGCCTACCAGGATCGCCCCAAAGATATGCCCGCCAAATCCAGCCAGAGTGAGCATATCGGCCGTCACACCGAGGCCGTCCAAGAACAGGGCGATCGGATCCATGACGCCTTTCAGGCGGGCGCGCGCTACGTCACTAAATGTCGCAGGCTGTGTTTGATCCAAGGCTCCGTCCTTCGGAACGTGAATTGTACCCGCTGGAGGCAATGAGTACGCGAAGCGAGTCTACTCTTCGGGGTCCTTAATCAGTACTTCTCTCGCCCGGCCCCCGCTTTGGGCACGGCCCACGACTCCCAGCTCCTCGAGCTCATCCATAAGTCGGGCCGCCCGCGGGTACCCAACGTGCAGTCTTCGCTGCAGCAAGGAGGCGCTTGCCTTGCCCGTCTGGCGAACGAGTTCGATGGCCGAGTCGAGTTCCGCGTCTTGTTCAGACGTCGCTTCCTGACGCACCAGGTAATCCTGCCAAGGCGGAACTGAAGCGGAGGGTATGACCTGCCCCCGCCAAGTCCGGATGAGCTTTTCGAGCTCCTTATCGCTGGTGTACGCGCCCTGCAGCCGCACCGGTCCCGCGGCATCGGGTGCAAGGTACAGCATGTCTCCGCGGCCCAGCAGAGATTCGGCGCCTGACCCATCGAGTATCACCCGTGAATCCACGGCTGAAGCCACAGCGAAGGCGATTCTGGCCGGGAAGTTTGCCTTGATCAGACCCGTGACGACGTCAGTGCTCGGGCGCTGGGTGGCCACGACAAGGTGGATGCCGGTGGCCCTTGCCATCTGTGCCAGGCGAACCAGCGCGCCCTCCGTTTGATCCGGGGCAAGCATCATCAAATCGGAGAGCTCATCAATCATGACCACCAATCTTGGCAGGATCGAGGGCTTCTTGCGCCGCGCCACCTTTCGATTGTAGGCCGTGATGTCCTTGGCGGCTTCCTGTTCCAGCAGCTTGAAGCGACGATCCATCTCCACCGTGCACCATCGCAGGACTCCTGCGATGCGGTTCAGGTCCGTCTCCACCTTCCCCATCAGATGCGGCAGTCCATTGAACCGGAGCAGCTCCACGCGTTTGGGGTCGATCATCACGAATTGCAGCTCATCGGGGCTGTTGTTCATTGCCAGGCACGTGGCAATGGAGGTGATGCAAACTGACTTGCCCGAGCCCGTGGTCCCAGCAATCAGCAAGTGTGGCATGGATGCCAGGTCGGCTACTACCGGCGTGCCCGCGACGTCGCGGCCTAGCGCAATCGCGAGGCGCGATCGTTCATTCTGAAAACTCGCGGATTCCAGAATTGGGCGGATGGCCACCAGCGCCGCCTTCTGGTTTGGAACTTCGATTCCAACATAGGCCTTGCCGGGAACCGGCGCCTCGATGCGAATGGCGGAGGCAGAGAGAGCAAGTGCCAGATCTTTTGCCAGGCCCGAGATCTGCGAAACGCGAACTTTATTCCGCGAAACCACACCACTGGGAGAAGTATGTTCGATATACCCGGGTTCCACAGCAAATTGAGTCACCGAAGGCCCAGAACGATAGTCCACGACCTTGGCCGGCAGACCAAATTCGTTCAGCGTCTTCTCGATAATGCCTGCCGCGCGATTGATCTCACGCGCCGTGACGCGGTGCGTACTTCCCTTTTCCAGGATCTCCATGGCGGGAAGGTCAGGGTGTCTTGTTTTGGGTCGAAGATCTGGCGTGGATGAGGTATCTGTGATCTTGAACCTCTTGGGATACTGTTGAGGCAGGGCTTGTGGAGATTCCTTTGGTGCTTCCGAGGGCTGAATCGTTTTTGCCACGTCTTGAGCTCTGCGGCGCACGACCCAGTACACGCTAGCTGCGGCCAGCAGGAGCAGGACAATCAGGCGGCCGAATCGTCCGAACGCGCTGCCGAGCGCCCGAGCAATGGACCATCCTACGATCCCCCCACCCTCGCCGATCTCAGCTTCTGGCAGACCGTCGGCCAGCAGCCCGCTCAGCAGGCCAAGTGTGGCAAAGAGCAGCAGCTCAAGCGCAAGGATGCTGCTCCACCTGAAACCCCGCGTACGTGGTGCCAGAACCACTATGCCCGCGGCCAATGCGGTCAGCGGAATCACTATGGCGCCCCACCCCAACCAGCTTTCGAGCAGGCCGATCCATGGATCTACCAACCCACCGTTTGTGAGCCCGGCCAGGCCAAGCAAAGTGATCGCTCCGAGGGTGATTAGGAGTATGCCGGAAAGGTCTCGGCTCCAATTGCGTGCAATTCGCATAGGATTTGAGGCCAAAGTTTGGCCTTGCAGGCGGAAAAACGCAAGCCGGGCGCCCCATGAGGGCTCGGACGTAGGATGCTATCCTTCCGGCCGCGGTCGGGCGGTGGCGGGGATTCCCCCAGGGATGCGAACTCCTTGCTGCCTAACACTTCGATGGGCGGGGGCTTTTTGTTGGATTTGGGATACCACTCAACGGAGCTAGGAGCCGGCTTCGATTTGGGCGGACATGGTGGCCTCCCTCTCCATCTCCACCATTGCCCTGGCGACCGACTCTATGGCGACTTTTTGCTTCCGGTAGAGATCGGCCTCCGACATCGCCAGCCGCATGGCCACATCGCGCACTTTGCGTCCCTGCAGGAACTTCATTTCCAGGATGTTGTAGAGCATCCATTCCCCCGTAAACCGACGCTCTCCTTCAGGCCGCACATGGTCAATACCCCTCAACAAGATACTCCTGAGCGCGTTGACCGCGTTTCCGTCGTGATCTTGCATCGCATCTCGCACAACGCGCAGGCCCAGCAGCGGACTCTCGGTCAACCTTGGACCGCCCCAATAATGTCCAAGCGCCTCCTTAACTAGATCCGCCAATCCAGCGTCTCCGGCAACTTCCTCGAGAGGCAAGGCCAGTGACTGCAGGCTCCCATAGCGGGCCGCGGAGCGCATGCGCTGGATTTCTTCGACCAATGGCACCAGCCGATCCACCGCGGAGAAGACATCCCTCTGGAGGGCGCGGTTGGTCAGCGCTACCGTCGCCCGCTCTCTCAGCAGGCTTAAACTTTCAATCTCTTCCGGCTCCAAATCCCTGGGATGCACATCCGTGCGCAATCCGAGGATCCCCTCCACCTGCTCCGAATCCGGCGCATGCAGTGGTGTCAGCCAGTACGCGTCCCAGCGGAATACTGAACCGAGGTTTTCAATTTCAACCTGGTCTTCCGGCAGCAGAATTGGAGGGAGCTCGCCCTCCAAGGCATCCTCCTGCCCCACCGATACTGCGAGCTCAACGCTCCCGTCGCCGACTACCGCCACAAATCCTGAAGGGGCGGAGGTGAGATCGCAAGCTGCATTGAGAATGGACTCCAGGTACTGACGAAGGTCCCCCGATGTGAGCAGCCGTTCTTCCAGCAGGTGTAGGCGCTCGACATCGTGACGATCCTGGCCGTAAAACAGCCAACGCTCGACGGTCGGACGCACGAGCGTAATCAGGAATTGCAGAGCCAGGATCGTGGCCACCATGGCAAATGGAACGGCCCGACTGTTTTCCAATCCGAGCACCATTCCAACCCGGTTCACCAGCACCGTGATCGCTAGGGTAGCAGATGCAACGACCGGACCTCGCAAGATCCACTGGAATAATCGGGATTTGACGACACGATCCGGGAAACTCACTCCAAAATAGGCCACCGCATACGACATCAGGACCATTTGCACCGCCACCAGGAGGTTTACTCCTATTAGCAGGCTCCAGGTCAGAGTCGGAGCCTGCGGAACCAGCCCGCCAGTAGCGGTCAAGAAGGGGAAAGTTCCAAGGAATGGAGCGAGCGCTCCGAACATGAGGTAGCGCATTCTGCGCCTGCTGACCTTCGTGAGGCAGCGATGGTACGCGCGCCACAGGTTCACACCGGTGAAGGAAAGGCTAACAATGTAGAACACCGCAAACACCAGAAAGAGCGGGCCTGCCGTGAGATATGCAATAGGACCGACATGCGCAAGATCGCCGATCAGCAGCGGGGTCAACGCCGCCAACACGAAAGAAACGAAGCTTAATAGGTACCCGGCACGGATCACCCAGCGCCGCCTCCCACGCGACGGTCGCCCGGTAGCCGCCAGGAGCGCGTCGGAGAGATGCATGTATGCAGCCGGCACAAAGCTGATTCCGAGCCACTGAACGCGCAGCCAGAGTATCTTCTCTGCCTCAAGCACCGCGGTCCCAGCCAGAACATCCGCCACGTACACGATCGCCAAGCATCCCAGCAAGAGCGCCAGAATTCTGGCCGACCGCTCACGCAGGTTAAATGTCAGTGCGTAAAAGAGGAGCGAGAAGGCCGTGATGGCATTACCGGCGTTTAGGATTTGCACGATGACGGGCAAGCCCGCATTTATAGCCTGGAAGATGGTCTTACCTCAGGTTTAGCGTGAAGAACAACGCAATTTCCTCGTCTGGAAAGTACTTGTCATGATATCCAGAAAGAACAAATCCTAGCTTTCGAGCCAGGCTCAGCGAAGGGTAGTTCTTACTCTGCATTTCGAGGGTCAGACGGGAGAGCCCTTGCTCTCGGCACCATCGCCTGGCGGAGGCTAGCAGCTTCGTTGCGACGCCTTCCCGCCTGTAGGGAGCGTCCGTGACGAGATCGGTAACCCATCCCGTTTCAGGCGCGGCTCCAGATTCGATGATCAGGTACCCCAGGTAAGCTTGCTCGGTGACCGCTACAAGAATTTCGGAGGAGTTCGTCCATTCGTCGGCCAACCTGCTGGGGTCCCGCGGATATTCAACTCGCATGAGGCGAGGGAGTCGAACCTCACGAAATCTTATGGAGCTCTCGGATTGGGAATGGCTCAAGGCCATTTGCCAGACATGATCCGTCTGATAACTATGGTTCATGCCCATGAGGGACGTGATATCCGTTGAGACTGCGCGTCGAATCTCCATGTTTCCTATCCAGCCTCCGGGAGCACCACGATCTCGATGGTGCATGGAAGAGGTGCATTCCCGGCAGTATCCGTGACGACCAACTGTAGCAAGTACACCCCGTTCTCAACAAGGCTTGTATCCCATGTTCCAAGCACATCTTCCGATAGGATCTCCGTCCCCGCAGTAATGACCTGCCAGACCGAGTTAGGTTGGCTCGGTCTGATCTCAATCTTGTAGAAGGCAAAGTTGGGGATGTCGGCGCTGCCGACCACTTCCACCAGGCTCCGCACCTCCTCTCCGGAGGTTGGCGAAGTGATGGTTGCACTTTCATTCAGGCACCCCGCCTCATTGGGGGCGAGTTGCGGAACTGAAGTCGAGCCCCGAATCGCTTCCGGCTCGAGCAGCGATATCGTGGGGATTGCAGTTGGCTGGGGGGTAGCAGGTAGCTGAGGCACCAAGAAAGTTGAGACCACAAATGTGGCTGCTGCAGCGGCCAGGATCAAGACCAACATGCCCGCCGCGCGTGAACGCTTGCTGCCTGCCCTTTCCCGCTCCAGTCCGAATTGTGAATTACGAACTTCGCCTTGCCACTTAAGTGCAAGCCGTAGGTAGACGAGGCCGGCCAACAGCAAAAGAACATAGGTCCATCCCTGGAGGGATGATATGAGAAGGAGAGCCTCTTCCATCTAGCCTAGAGCCTGGCAATTACACCCTTGATAAGCCGCACCAGCTTTGGGGCGATAGTGCTGCCCGCTTCAAGTACCTCTTCATGGGAGGCGGCTCGATCACCATTCAAGCTTGTCTTGTTGCTTATACCCGAAAATCCAAGTACTCGCATTCCTCCGTGCCTTGCCACAGTCACCTCAGGCGCAGTAGACATCCCCACGGCATCCGCCCCATTGGCTTGAAGAAACCGCAGCTCAGCAGGGGTTTCGAAAGCGGGGCCGGCCAGGCAGAAGTAAACGCCTTCTCGGAGCTCAATTCCCGATTCGACCGCTACCTCCCGGGCTATCTCCTGAAGTTCCCGATCATAGGCCTGGCTCATATCCGGAAATCGCGGCCCGAGTTGATCCAGATTAGGTCCGAGCAGAGGCGAGTGTCCCGCCATTGCCGGAAAATTAATCTGGTCGGTTATCAGCATCACATCCCCCGGCTCAAAGCTTTGATTCACGCCGCCTGCTGCGTTGGTCACGATCAGAACGCGGGCGCCGAGCCGCTGGAGGACGCGGACGGGAACCGCCACGCGTGACATCGAGTGTCCTTCGTAGAAGTGCACTCTGCCTTGAACGACACATACTGATTGGCCCTCCAATTTACCGATAACGAGTTTCCCGGCGTGCCCTTCAACGGTTGACTCTGGCCATCCGCTTAGCGTCTCTGTAGGAATTTCAAATGGCGAATCGATCGCTTCAACGACACCCCCCAATCCAGATCCGAGCACAAGCCCCACCCGGGGTTGCTCATCAATCTTTGCCCGAATGCCTTTGACGATGGAATCGATCTCTTGCATAGTGACGAAATCCGAGCCTGTGCCGCTCACCGGGTCGTTACCCGAATGGCGTTCGGACTGCTCAAGCCCAGCATATGCTGTATATCACGCTTGCTCTTGCCGTCGTCAAGAAGGTGGCGAATCAACGAATGACGCAGCGTATGCGGCGAGATCGCCAATCCGAGGCCCTCCTCGGCCGCCCATCGCTTGACAACCAGCCAAAGTCCTTGCCGACTCAGGCGCTTGCCTCGCAAGTTTAAGAAGAGCGCCTGCTCCTTATCATCCTTGATCAAGTATGGACGCCCGATCCTGAGATACACCTGCATAGGGTCTAGAGCCATTCCCAGGCTCAAAGTCACGGGATCCACCCCTCTTCGGAGGAAGCTGCCCGCGGCTAGATCTACATCCCGCAAGTTGGATTCGACCGCCTCCGACGCCCGGAGCCCCCCAACATAGAGCAACCCCAGAATGGCAGCATCTCTGAGACCGCGCGGAGTTCCGGTTTGGGCCGGCACATCAACCAGTCGATTGATTTGTTCCCGGGAAAGAGTTTGCGGCAGTGTCCGGGGAGCCGGTGGCGGGCGAAGCACCGCATAGGTGCTCGAAGAGATTACTCCCTCCTGCTGCTCCAGATAAAT
Organism: Anaerolineales bacterium; assembly: GCA_048054495.1. GTDB lineage: Bacteria > Chloroflexota > Anaerolineae > Anaerolineales > E44-bin32 > JADFRG01. The sequence continues at coordinate 53,574 of JBGMQN010000113.1, read as the reverse complement.
CAGGAACGCGCGAGAGGCAGCCATCTTGCGAGACACGGTAGAAGGGCGATAGCCCTGATCGTCGAGCCAGCTTGCGTAGCTTGCCACCATCGTAGGCTTGAGCTCCTCTGGATTAACGGGCGACCCTGCATTGGCGCTAAGCACCTGTTCAAATTGGCGCACATCCGTTGAATACGCCAATAGCGTGTTCTCAGCACAGCCCCGCTCATGCTTCAAAAATGACAAGAATCGATCGATCGCGGCTTTCATTGCAGGTCTGCTCGCAAAGCTCGCCTATTATACATCTCGGGTGATTACTTGTCATAAGTGCCAATATGGGACGCTGGTCACGAGCCAATTCGACGGTCCTCAGGCCCCAATGATAGAATCCCTCACCACCTCAGGTCCCATCGAAAAGGCACAACGTCATGCAGAATCGCCTCGCGCGCGTCGCCGGTCGGTTTTGGCCGGCCCTTTCAGAAATGCCCGCCGGTCGACAGGCGCTGGGCGTTGGCGAGGTCGTCGCATTTCTATTCATTGCGCCGCTCGCGCTCCTGGGAATCATCTGGCTCGCCAGCCTCACCAGCCTGGAGGCGATCCGCTCCAACCTGCCCCTCTTGCTGTTCATCGGGGCGCTCGCCACGCTGCTGGATCGCCTCAAATACTTCATTGTTACGCGCATTGAATCGACACGATTCGGGAGTTCCGAAGGATCGCTGGCGATCGTGATCGTTGTCTCAGGGTGGTTCATCATCGGTCCGGTGGTGCTCTGGATCCCGGTGTTGCAGACAATTTTTCAGTTTCTGGTCCATTGGGATCGCGCGGTTGGAACGGCTACTCGATGGAGGTTGCTTCGTCAGGGCGCCATGGACCTTTCCAGCGCCACAGTCGCACCCCTCATCTCGCTAGCCCTCTACTCTGCATGGGGTGGCACGATCCCGATCTCCGGCCTCGGACCCCAGGCCATCCTGCTGGCGCTGGCGGCAGTGGTTGTCAACTTCGTCGTTCAGATCTTGCTGGGCGCACCCTATCTCGGCTATCACGCCTGGATCCAACATGGCATTTCCGAAGCCAGGTCGCTGGCTTCACTCTTTCTGCTGGCCATGGCGGTTCCACATTTGGCCAGTCCGTTTGGGGTCCTGGCTTCGGGCATCTACGTGGAAAACGGCCTCCCAGCCTATCTCTTCTTCTCCGCAGGCTTGCTGCTCGTGGCGATTCTGGCACGCCGCTGGAGTCTGGCCGCCGAGTTCAGTCGCCAGCAGTCCGATGCCTTGGTCGAGCTGGAAGGCCTGGGCCACGATATCATCACCTCCACTCCCGACGAGCCCCGCCTGCCCCGGCTGCTGGCCGAGCACCTTCCCAATATGTTCCCCTCCGGAAATCTGATCATCTGGCGCTTTCCGGATCAAGTGCTTTTCAGGCAGCCAGAAGATTGGAATCCGGAACTGGATCGGATCTGGCCCTGGCTGGCAGGCCAGTCGGAGAGCTATTGCTTCCTTCCCGGCGAGCGACTTCCATGGGACGACGATCGCCAACAAGAGAACCCGATATTGATCTCACCGGTGCTTGAACATTCCCAACCCATCGGCGCCATCTACTTCTTGCTTCACAGTCTCCAGCCGTGGGACCGTGCCTCGGTTGAACGCCTGATGCCCGTTGCTCAATCCCTGGCGGCCTTGATTGCCTCGGCCTTCAATCAATCTCAGGCCTATGCGACGGATATTCGCCTTCAGCGAGTTTCGCAGGAGCTTAAGCTTGCGGGAGAGATCCAATCGAGCCTGATTCCGTTTGAGATTCCGCCTGTCCCAGG
>JBGMQN010000113.1:8790-51685 GCA_048054495.1 Anaerolineales bacterium | reverse complement strand
TTGCGGGAGAGATCCAATCGAGCCTGATTCCGTTTGAGATTCCGCCTGTCCCAGGGTGGCGAATTTCAGTGACCCTGAACCCTGCCGGGGAGACTTCGGGGGATTTCTTTGACTTGATACCGCTGCCAGAGGGAAGGTTAGGCGTGGTGATCGCAGACGTTGTCGATAAGGGGGTGGGTGCCGCGCTTTACATGGCCCTGAGCAGGACGCTAATAAGAACCTATGCCATCGAGGCCAATTCGGATCCGGATTTGGTGTTCTTCGCTACCAACTCGAGGATGTTGGCCGACACCACCTCCAATCTGTTTGTGACCGCCTTCTATGGAGTGCTGGATCCGGCCTCCGGCCAGTTGACCTACAGCAATGCCGGACATAACCCGCCTTATGTCGTCCGGCCCGGGAAGCAAGCCATCATTCAGGAGCTCATTCGAACCGGCATCCCGATAGGGGTACAGGAAGGCGCGACCTGGGAAAAGGCCTTCGTGCAGCTCCAGCCCGGCGATCGGCTGCTGCTCTACACCGATGGGATACCGGAGGCCCACGACGGGAATGGTAAGTATCTAACGACGGGACCGATGCTGGAACTCGCAAAAGAAAGCCTCGACCTCTCGGCCGAGGAACTTCAAGTCAGGATCCTGCAAGAGGTATCCGAATTCGTGGGGGATGCGCCTCAAAGCGACGATATCACGCTGATGATCTTTGCCCGTGATCGGATGGACTAGCGGAACTTCCTGATCGTCAGGCGATTCCCCTCGCCTGGTAGCGGCTCAAATACGACTTCATCCACGGCACCCCTCATCAGCCGCAACCCGGCACCTCGAGGGCCCAACTCTTCCAGCGGGACATCGAAGTTCTTCTCAGGGACTTCACACGCGTCAAATGGCCTTCCCCAATCTCGTAAGACGATGGTGACCCCTTTCTCGTCCGCTTTGATCGAGCACTCGATCCTTCCTTCCGCGCCCTCGGCATAGGCGTATTCGATAATATTGGTGCAGGCTTCGTTCGTAGCGAGTTCTATGCAATAGGTGTCGGCCTCCTCGAATCCGGCCTCCCTGCATACGGTTGTGACGAATTCGCAGATCCGCGCCAAATTCTCGAATCGAGCCGCGAAGGTCTCTTTGGGCATCGTTGGGTGCTAGAAGCTGCCGACCGCTGAATCAACATCCTCGTACATTTTCATGAAGTGCATGAGACCTGCGAGATCAAGCGTCTTCTGGATATTGTCGTTTGCGCTGGCTATGACGAGATCCCCACGGTTGCGGCGGCGGCATCTCTTCTGAGTCTCAAGTAGCACCCACACCCCACTGCTGGAGAGGAAGTCGATCTCGCTCATGTCGAATATCAGCTTGTATCGACTCTGATCCATGAGGCCATCAAAAGCCTCTTTTAGCTCAGGCGTGGTGTGGCTATCGATCCTGCCGGCCGCCTTGACAACATCCACCTTGTCGATTTGGGCAGTTTCAACCATTTCTACTCTCCAATCATTACGATTAATAAAGCCGAATATGCCTGATCTCAGCCAATGATCAAGGCATCCGCCATAAGGGCCACCATATTGCCAGCCAGGTACAGGCTGGAGTATCGATACATACGCCATGCGACCCGGTTCTACCCACGCCGTCTGAGCTTGCTTGCGTGCGTTGGATCAGACCAATACCCAGCACCAAAGCCACTCCGATGAATAGGAGCGCTCCCAGGCCGACCAGCGGCATTAGCAATGAATACCGCTGCAGCAATACCGAAGAAGACCTTCACCGCCCATGAATTCTATAAGTTGCCGTTCGCCGGAATCGGACGCGCTAGTTTGTGGGCGGCTCCCGCCTCAGCGTACGCAAGCCCCAGATGAAGAGCACCGCTCCAGAAATGAGCGCGGCCAACGCCAGTCCACCAAATAGGCCAGCGTAGTATGTATTCTCGGCTGCAGTGATGCCAATCTCGATGCCCGGGAACATCAACGCCGCCGCGCCGAAGGTGGCCAGAATTCCGTTGAAGACGCCGCAAGGAAAGAAGAGCAGCAGGCTACCCCCCAGTGCAAGCCACGCAAGCGTCCTCCTATCGATCTTCTATTCTCCCAGTCATGGTGCTTTGGGTCGATCCCACAGTCTACAGGCGCATTGTGCGCTCAGAACTGTCCCAGCGGGAGCGTCTTTGCTTCTTCGATCTTGTCGACTCCGATCGCAAGCTCCGTGAATCCGGCAGCGGTATCGATCACAAAAATCGTCTCGATGTTGATGTCGGCTTCTCCGAGCATCTCGGCGAAATCGCCGAGCTGGCCAGGCCGATCGGGCATAGTTACAGTAAGGATCTCCTGCTCTTCGAACGGGAGTCCTAATTCCTCGAGCTTGGCGCGGGTTGAATCTTCGTCGCTGGTCAGCAACTTGAGGATGCCTTTTCCTTCGCAAACCGTGCCAGAGAGTGCTCGAATATTGACACCCGCTTCACCCAGGGACTTCGATAGGCTTGCCAGCTGGCCGGGTTGATTCTCGAGCGTTATGGTGAATTCGATTGCGATCTTGCTCCTCCTCCCTCCGGTCGGATCTTGGAATATCCAATCCGCTTCGGCTATACGTGCTCGCTATCCCGACATAACTCCCTTGATAGGTGAACTCGATTTGTTCCGTATCACGAATTGTTTGCCGGCCCGAAGGTCGGTGAGTTCCTGAATTGGATGATTGCTCGCTGCAGTGGGGAGTCGCTAATCGGCTTACGCCTAATCAGTAGTTGCGAAGTCGGTGGCAGTAGACCGATGCACCGCATCGGATTAGTTTACACTATCCGCCTCCTGTGAATCGATCGCCGTTCCTTGGGTGGTCTCCAAGCGCCATCTGAATACTGAGGAGCGCCAATATGAAAGTGCAGAGCCAGCATGACCCTCCCTGGATGGCTTGGCGGTCCTGTTGCGTGAGGCGAGGGAGGTTGTTCAGGACTCGACCGAGTAACACAAAGCAAGAGCCCCCGGCCCTATGTGGGTCCCAACAACGGGGCTGACCTCCGAAAACACGGTCTCAATTGGATTGAAGCGATTCGCCGCGACCTCCAGCAGATCACGCGCCTGCTGCTCGGCCGCCGCATGCAGCACGGCGAGGCGCAGGTTGGGACGCCGGTCGATCCTTTTCTCTAGCAGGTCGAGCAATCTGGCTTGCGCCTTGGAGCGAGTGCGGACCCGGTCCACCGCATCGATCACTCCCTCCTGAAGCTCCAGGATCGGTTTCAGGTTCAAGGCCGTGCCTAGCAAGCGGGAGGCGCCGCCAATCCGGCCGCCGCGGTGCAGAAACTCGAGTGTGTCCACGACGAACACCACTCCCGTTCGGTGTTTGGCTTGCCTGGCGATCTCTGTTACTTCTTCGAAGGATTTCCCCTTCCGCGCGGCGCGGGCCGCGGCCAGCACCTGAAAGCCCATCGCCATCGCGGTCGCTTCCGAATCGATCGTTACGATCGTCGCCTCCGGAAACGAAGCCTTGGCCTGTTCTGCAGATTGGATCGTGCCGGAGAGTTTGTCTGAGACGAGCAGGGCCAGAACGGGTCGCCCCGCCTCAACCAGAGGCTCGAATACTTCCTTGAAGGCACCAATAGTTGCCTGTGAGGTTGTTGGCATCGTCTTTGAATCCCTCAGCCGTTCGTAGAAAGCAGTCGGCTGAATATCGATGCCGTCGAGCAGCGTCTGTTCATCCCAGATCAGGACCTGGGGGATCACCGTTATATCGAACTGCTTGACCAGGCTGGATGGAATATATGCCGTGCTGTCCGTCACAAATGCGGTTTTCGCCATGGGTGTATCTCATCGGCGGCTACCTAATTAACCCCACAGGCTGCCGAAGGGTTGCGCTAGCCGCGCGCTTTGAGCCATTTCTGTATTCGTGCGGCGGTCCAGCAATTGACGACCTGCTTTGAAGTGACCCACGCACGCCGGGCGACTCCCACGCCGAAGCCGCGAAAGGCCAGGTGCTCCGGACGGTGAGCATCGGTATTTATGGCCAGTGGAATTCCCATCTCGGCCGCACGCCGCGCGTAAATATCATTTAGATCGAGCCGTTCCGGATTTGCGTTGATCTCCAGGATGACACTGTGCTCAAGGGCCGCCTCCAGGATTCGGTCCATATCCAAATCGGCCGGCTCTCGTTTTCCGATCAAGCGCCCCGAGGGGTGGGCAATCATGTCGACATGGGGATTCCGGATGGCATTCAACATCCTTTCAGTCACCTGCTTGCGCGGCTGACGCAGCGAGGTGTGAATGGAGGCGATGACAAGATCGAACTTGGCCAAAACCTCATCCGGGTAGTCGAGGCTGCCATCCGCCAGGATCTCCATTTCTGTGCCGTGCAACAGGACGAAATTCTTCTTCAGTCCTTGGCGAGCCTGCACAATCTCTTTGCTCTGATTCTCTACGCGTTTCACCGTCAGGCCATTGGCAATGCCCAGGCTCTGGGAGTGATCTGTAATGGCCAGGTATTTGTGACCTTCCTTCATGGCCGCCTGGACCATCTCTTCGATTGAGTTTTTGCCATCACTCCAGGTGGTGTGTGCATGCAGCTCGCCCTTGAGATCCTTGACTTCAAGAAGCTTCGGGAGGTTTCCGTTCTGAGCAGCCTGTATCTCGCCACGGTCTTCCCGCATTTCTGGCACAATCCACGGTAGGCCGAGCTTCTCGTAGACCTCTGCTTCAGTGGCTACGGTAATTTCCGCGCCATCCTCCAGCTTGAAGGCCTGATCAGAGAGCGAAAACCCCTTGGAAAGGGCCAGCTCCCGCAGTCGGACGTTGTGGTCCTTAGATCCTGTAGCGTACTGCAAGGCGGTTCCGAAACGTTCCGAGGGATGCGTCCAAACTTGGACGCGTACACCGTCGATAAGCTCCACGCTGGTCTTCACTGCGCCCTTCCCTCGCACTCGACCAACGATTGGCAGCTCCACGAAGGCCTGCATCACTTCCTCAGGGTGATCGGTTGATACCAGCAGATCCAGGTCCCCTACGGTCTCCCGCATCCGGCGTAAGCTGCCGGCGGTCTCGGCGGCCTTGACCATTGGATGCCGGCGCAGCTCCCCCAGTAGCTGCTCGGCGATCGGCAGGGCAACACCGATCGACATGCGGCCGGTCTGCCGGCGTTTCAAGGCCTCGATGCTTTCTAGAATGCGAGCTTCCGACTTCGCCCCCATGCCTGGCAGATTTTTCAACTCTCCGTTCTTGGCGGCCGCTTCGAGTTGCTCCACCGATGTGATGTCAAGCTCTTTCCAAAAGCGGGCGGCCTTCTTGGGCCCGACATCACCCACCTTCAACATATCGAGCAGGCCGATGGGGATCTCGGACTTGAGATTCTCGTAGTATTCCAATTTTCCCGTACGGAGCAGCTCGTCGGTCTTTTCGGCGATGGCCTTACCTACCCCCGGTATACCTTCGAGTGTTCCCTCCTTCCAGATGGCTTTGATGTCTCGGCCCAGACTCCTGATGGATTCTGCCCCTCTGCGATAGGCGATGACTTTGAAGACCTTCTCGCCCTTAATCTCCAGGAGTTCGGCGATATCTTCGAAGACCTTCGCCACCTCTGCGTTGTTCATACCCACACCTTGATTCGGGGGTCACATTCTAAGCGATGCCTTGCCATGATATGCTTCGGGCCCTCAATCTGGCTATGTTCAATGACTCGAGGGTTGAATGCGTGAGTACGTCGGCAATCTGCATATGCACACGACGACCTCCGATGGGCATGGCACGCACGACGAAGTCGCGAATGCTGCGATACAGGCCGGCCTGGACTTTATCGTAGTCACGGACCACAACACACTGCCCACTGAATTCGAAGGCTACTTCTATCGTGGTTTTCAGCGCGTTCTGCGGATCATTGGCGAGGAAGTTCACGATGTTGAGCGCGTTCCCGAGAGGTCTCACCTGCTGATTTATGGTACCGAGGAAGATCTCTCTCAATATGCGGATCGGCCTCAGACCTTGCTCCACGAGGTCAGAAAGCGCGAGGGTTTATCCTTCCTGGCCCACCCGCACGATTGTGGGGTCCCCCGATCTGATCAACCGGAGCTTTCGTGGGACGACTGGGAAGTGGAGGGCTACACGGGAATTGAAATATGGAACTTCATGACTTCCTTCAAATGCTTGCTTCGTTCTCGGGCACATGCCGCCTTCTACGGGCTGTTTCCCTCGCGAATACATCGTGGGCCTGAAAAGAGCTTGCTGGAACGCTGGGATCGTTTACTTGGCACCGGGAAGCGCATCGTGGCAATCGGAAACGCCGACGCCCATGCGCTGCCCATACAACTGGGCCCGCTCCGCCGAACCATATTTCCATACGAGTGGTTGTTCAAGGCGGTCAACACACACGTGCTTCTCGATGAGCCCCTGTCCGGTGAGGCGTCTGAAGATCGGATGCGCCTCCTGGGAGCTCTCGGGCGCGGGCGCTGCTTCGTGGGGTATGATCTCCCGGCCAGCGCGCGAGGATTCATGTTCCGCGCACATGCCGAACACGGCAAGGCGATCATGGGCGACCGCCTCCGGTACCGTCTGGGCGCAACGTTACAGGTGAGTACTCCGCAAATCGCGCAGATTCGAATCATCCGTGAAGGTCGAGTGGTTCGGGAATGGCCTGCCGCCCAGCACGGCGTGCATTCCGTCCGCGAACCCGGCGCCTACCGCGTGGAAGCTGCACTCCGCCGCGCCGGGGGTGCTGCAATACCCTGGATTTACAGCAACCCAATCTATGTTGAACAGGGATGAATGATCTGGAACATCGAGGGCCCCATATCCCCCTTATGAAGGTCCAAATAGTTATGTCTATGCGCAATACAAGGGGTACACAAGAGTCGGGTTCTAAAGGAGCGACCGCTCGAGATGTCTGAATTCAAGCTGCGCGCCCCCTATCAAGCCATGGGAGACCAGCCGCAGGCCATCGCGCAACTCAATAAGGGCTTGAATGATGGGTTCGAACATCAGGTCCTACTCGGCGCAACCGGGACGGGCAAAACCTTCACCGTGGCGAGCGTGATCGCTGAGCAGCAACGCCCGACCCTGGTGATCGTACATAACAAGACACTGGGCGCACAGCTGTACGCCGAGTTCAAGGATTTCTTTCCAGAAAATGCGGTCGAGTACTTCGTCTCCTACTACGACTATTACCAGCCAGAAGCCTACGTACCCAAGCATGATCTGTACATCGAGAAGGAAACCGATGTCAACGAGGAAATCGAGCGGTTGAGATTGTCGGCGACTGCCTCCGTCATTGCTCGACGTGACGTAGTGGTAGTGGCTTCGGTATCCTGCATCTATGGCATCGGGAACCCGGAGGCCTATGGTCGTATCGTGATTCACCTGGAGAAAGGCAGTGTCTACCGGCGGGAAGCATTGCTGCGCCAACTCGTTGAAAGCCACTATTCTCGCAATGACATGCAGCTCAGCCCGGGCACTTTTCGGGTGCGCGGGGACACCCTCGAGGTTGTCCCAGCCTACGAGGAGCGCGGATTACGGATCGGCTTCTTCGGCGACGAGCTGGAACGCATCGCACAGTTTGACATCCTCACGGGTGAGCTGATTGCCGAGAGGGAGGCCATCGACATTTTCCCCGCCAAGCACTTCATCACCGAAGCAGAGAAGCTCCAGGCCGCGATCCACGACATCGAAGAGGAGCTATCCAGCCACCTCCTGCAACTCAAAAAGCAGGATAAACACCTGGAGGCCCAGCGATTGGAGCAGCGTACGAACTACGACCTGGAGATGCTGCGAGAGGTCGGCTACTGCTCCGGTATCGAGAACTACTCTCGGCATTTAGACCAGAGACCGGCCGGATCGCCGCCCTGGACCTTGATCGACTATTTTCCCCCTGACTTTCTGCTCGTCATCGACGAGAGCCACATGACCATCCCCCAAATTGGAGGCATGTACGCCGGCGACCGATCCCGGAAGGAAACCCTGGTGGAATATGGGTTCCGTCTGCCGTCTGCCATAGACAATCGCCCGCTTGCGTTTGATGAGTTCACGGCCCGCACGGGGCAGGTCTTGTACACCTCCGCCACGCCCGGACCCTATGAACTTGAAGCAACGAGCCAAGTCGTTGAGCAGATCATCCGTCCCACTGGGCTGGTCGACCCGGAGGTAGAAGTACGGCCGGTCGAGGGGCAAATTGATGACCTGGTGGGTGAGATCAAGCAGCGGACCGAGATCGGACAACGCACATTAGTCACCACCCTGACCAAGCGGATGGCAGAGGATCTCTCCGATTATCTGCTGGAGCTCGGTATCAAAGTGCACTACCTGCATTCGGAGATCGACACGCTCGACCGGGTTGGGATACTGCGTGATCTCAGGCTCGGCGTTTTTGATGTGGTTGTAGGGATCAATCTTCTCCGCGAAGGCCTTGATCTTCCGGAGGTTTCCCTGGTAGCCATCCTGGATGCGGACAAGGAAGGATTTCTGCGGTCCACGACCTCACTGATTCAGACTACCGGAAGGGCCTCCCGACACGTAGAGGGTAGGGTCATCATGTATGCCGATGTGATGACGGATTCCATGAAGGCCGCCATCGACGAAACCAATCGCCGGCGCGAAAAGCAAATCAAGTTCAATGAGGAGCACGGCATCGAGCCGGTCAGTATCGTTAAGGCGGTGCGCGACCTCACGGATCAGTTCGCGGTGGCCGAGCAGCAGGCGGAGTACCGTGCCACTGCTCCACTGGATATGCCGCGAGACGAGTTGGCCAGGCTGATACGGGAGTTGGAAAAGCAAATGCGGAGCGCAGCAGAATCGCTAGAATTCGAGAAGGCTGCCGCAATCAGGGATCAGATCTTCGAGCTCCGACAGACTCTGGCCGAGATGGACGACCTTCCACCCTGGCAGCGGGTGCGCATGATGGCCGGCGAAATCGAGCCGGAACTGTAAGGGGATCGTTAGTGAGGGAACCGATGGGGACTGCTAGGATGATTGTCAGGAAGGCACCTTCGAAGTGCGCTCTGACAGCAAATGAAACCCATCGAAGAAGCGATCTCATCCGCCGTAGAGGCTATTCAACAGGGAGACCTCGGTCAGGGACGGGCCACATTGAGCTGGGTAGTGCGGGAAGAACCCAACAATCGCCTGGCATGGGTATGGCTCGCGGCCTGCGTTAACGAGGAGGAAGCCCGCGACGAGTGCTACCGCCGGGCCTCCCGCATCCCTGCCTAGCTGAACACTCGAAGCAAGAACGCAGTTGGAACCGGATCCAATTGGGGCGGATCGGGGCACAGAGTGGAGGGATATAGATGAGTGTTGTCCTCGTTGGAATGGTGATAGGAGCCTTAATCGGATCACTATTGACCGCTGCCTATCTTGGCAGTTGTCTCAAGGGGCAGGAGCAGCAGATCAACCGAGATTGGATAGACAAGGCAATCGCGCGCGCTTTCACGGCGGTCGATGAATCGGTTCTCGAGGATCTTCCGCCGCAACTGTAGGTCTTCAAGAAGGAATGGTTTACGGCTAGGGGCTGTCTCAGTATGGGCAGCCCCTAGCTTGTGGTGCCCCCGGCACGACTCGAACGTGCAACCTACGGCTTAGAAGGCCGGTGCTCTATCCGTTGAGCTACGGGGGCAGTCCCCCAATTCCTTAATCTTATACCTTTTGGCAGGATGTGGACCTAGCGGGCGGGTCGAATGCCCTTGTAGACACGCGGCCCCGACAGAGTGCGCAAGATCATCCGCGCTGGACGGCCGATCTGCTGAGCGAGCTCTTCGGGCGTTAGCGGCGCATTTCCGTTGGCGAGGAACACGCGGAAAACGCTGTTTACCAGGCTGGTTTGGGGTGTGAGATAGCCATCTTGCTGGGCACAATGTGAGGCCAGTAGGTGTTCGATTCGACTTACAACGGTCACTTCCGCAGTCTGGAGATCGACATGATCGACCTTTGTCTTGGGATCGATGTCCGAGTACATCTCTTTATGCTCCTGACACAGGTGGCTTCTCAAGTACACACCGAGATTCCGGCCCGAACGGTCCCACCACCCGTAGTCGATATGGAAGGCTGTCTCCAGAGTGGGCCGTACCAAGGATGGTGGAACGGCGGTGCTCATGCTTTTTTCCACTCGCTCTCGTTCAGCTTCCAATAGAGATCGCCCACGTGCTCGTAGAATGGCTGGGTGACCAGCTCGGCAAAAATCGGCCCGGGGGGGAGTCGCCGGATGACGTTCACCGCCGAGTAGAGAGACCTCGCGTGCACAGAGGCCTGCGGATTGAGTTTGGCCAGCTCACGAAACACCTGGGCAGTCAGCCGTTCAGGCGGCATTCTGCGCTGCTCTCCCTTCTCCCACGCCTCATCCAGCGCCTGTTCGTCAATCTGGCCCACGATCATGCGCTCGTCATAGGCCGTTCCGACCGGGTGTTTTAGCACGGTGAAGCCGATTCTCCCGCGATCGTCGATCGTCACCATTCGTATCCAGTCGTTTCGCTGACGCGGTTCCAATGCCTGGAGCAGTACTTCCCCCTCGGCCTCCGAGGGCGTGATTTTTATCAGACCTCCGGCCGGCACGTTATTACTGCTGTACCAATCGCCCAGGCCGTATACGTAGCGCTCCTCTCGAACGACCCACCCTGGGAACTTATTGCCGGTGCGTTCGTCAATCAGGATGAAACGGATCCGCGGCGCCTCATGTGCGGTTGGGAAAAGCGGCAGCAGGCGGGCCGATAAGGGCAATGTGCCGGCCTTGAGATGCGGGAACAGGATCGGAATGGTGACGCCCTCCGTGGCCGCTGAATCCAGAACCTTCACCTCGCTAAATTCATCATCCAGGCTCTGCTCAAGAGCCAGCAGTTCCTCGGTTAGCCGTTCCCGATGATAAGCCCTGGATGTGTATGCGAGCCGCTTGGGCACTCGGAGCACGTCATCCGGTTCGAGACGCTTCAGGTACCAGAGCACTTTGCCTGCCGGTCCGACCTCATCGAATCGCTCATCTTCCTGAAGCGCGAAATTGACCGAGAATTCGGTGAGCAGGGGATCCAGACCCGCCGGCAATTCCATGTGATCCGCCAGGGATCGGGTCGGCAACGGCCCTCCTTCAGCGACATCTAGCACCGCCTCCGCCAGATTGAGGTGCCCCGCGTTAATGTCGGCCAGAAGACCGCTATGAAACCAGCGCCCCGCAATGCGCACCGTTTCCGGGCTTTCTTGCAGACGCGCCTCGATCTTTTCCTCGATAAGCGGTCCGTACCGTTCCAGAATGAATTCAGGCGAAGCAGCGGAGTCGATTTCGTCAGTTTCGGTCGCAATCGCGTTGAGAGCATGCTCTTGAAAGCGAGCGGCAAACTCTTTGGGTTCGCCTCGATCTTCGAAGCTAACCTGGATCACCTCGAATGGAGGAAGATCGGGGTTGTTCGCCTCCCGAATACTCGAAACGGTGCCTATCCGATTATCGAGCAAATGAAATACGAGGCTTTCGCCGATCTCATACTCGGCGCCGGGTATATAGGCTTTGAGCTCACTATCCGGCTGACTCTCTTGCTCGATTCGAATCAATTCCAGTCGATGCACCACCAATGCCTGAGACATTTCCTCCATCGTGAGCGGTACTTCACGCTCAAGAAGCAGGTTATCTATGAATTCAAGGTCTTGTTGCCTGACATCGAATTCAACCCAATTGAGTTCTGGGGCGGGGGCGGATGCGTGATGCATTCGGGGAACTAGTATCTTGGGGTAGAGCGGGGCCATTATACTATAGGGCCTATGACAACCTCAGAAGAGCAACCACACGAACTGGTATCCGTTGGTACGGCTGACGGCCAAATTGAGGCCGAGATCATCAAAGGTCTGCTAAATGCCAATGGAGTCGATGTCTGGCTATCGCAAGAATCAGCAACTTCGGCCATCGGGCTGGGGATCGGTCCGATGGCTGAAGTTGAGATTATGGTTCGGGAAGAGCACGCGGAGCAAGCACGCGCGCTGTTGGAGAGCGGTCCTGATACGGACCCCGATAACTAAGGGAACTCCGCTAGAGTCCACTCTACCGGATCCACAGGAACACCCCCCACCCAGACTTCCCAGTGTAAATGCGGGCCGGTAACGCGACCCGTACCTCCCACATACCCAATCGTTTGTCCCGGTTCCACAATATCGCCAGGCTTAACCAAACTCTCCGATTGGTGCAGATACCCCGTATAAACGCCCCAGCCGTGATCGATGTAGGTTGCGTTCCCCCTGACGGTCAGAAAGTCTGAAAAGGCCACCCGTCCGCGCGCGGCAGCCAACACGGGAGTGCTGCTGCTACCGAAGAGATCCAACCCGGAGTGATAGTAGATAAACTCGCTTCCGTTATAGCTGCGACGAGTGCCGAAGAAGGAGGGAAAAGTCTCGAAATACGCGGAGGGATAAGCGAACGTTCCCTCCCAAAGCTTTTCGGGCGTTACTTGGCTCACGATACCGGCGACCAATTGGTTTTCCGGCTCGGTGTTCGCTGGATCGAGCGTCTCAGGCGGCACCTGCAGGTATTCCCGTCCGTATCCGCCGTCTCGAATGAGCAGTGGCTGGCTGTATCGCGTGCCATCGTTGGTGACCAGTTCCAGCTCAACCAACCCCGGTTCTTCCAACGCATGTACCCCCTGCAGTGCAAGTGCCGATCCCTCCCCAGTTACTATGACCTTCAGTTGACGGTCCCCGAGGCGGCCAGCGATTTCGTTCGGACTCTCCAATTTGACGCTGATGGTTCTTCCCTGTGTCGCGCGGTCTGGCGTCAAAGTAACGGTTCCAAATTCCGGTGGCAGGGCAGTGGTTGCACTTTGATCCCCGGGCGCATATATAAGCTCACCCGGCACGAGCCACCGTCGGCCCTCGATTCCGTTGCCATTCGCCAGCACCAAGGAATCCATGCCTAGCTCAGAGGAGAGCTCGAGCATGCTCTGGCCATGCTTAGATGAAATCCGCTGGGAAGTCGGCATTCCGCCGATGCGTTCCGGGTAAACGAACGGCTGCCCCGAGTAGAGTCGGTGAGGGTTGAGCACTCGGTTCAGCTGGCCCAGTTCATCCATTGGCTGACCATATCGACGCGCCAGGCTGCTCAGCGTCTCTCCATAACGGACGGGGTTGAACTGCAGGGTTCCGCTCAGGCCTTCGTAGCCCGGGATAAGCAGCGGCTGACCGAGGAAGATCGCCGAGGGGTCTTCAATCTGATTGGCCTCCGCCAGCTCCTCGACCGTAGTGCCAAAGATCTGGGCAATTGAGAATAAGGAGTCCCCAGCTTCAACAACATACACCGGGCCGTCCTGCGTGGCAGGGGCCATTGCCGAACCGGCCAATAAACTGAGCGCTATGAGAAAGGCGCTGATACGCATCCGGCGATTATAGCGTCTCTGGAGGGCCGCACCCACGCGAAAGCGGGGCTGCATAAGCAGCCCCGCCTGGTTACCAAGATGCTCGCGTTAGTCGACCTTCCCCAGGATCTTCTCTACGCTTTCGAGCAACTCTTGCGGACCAAACGGTTTCGTGATGTAGTCATCGACCTTTGCGATATGCAGCCCTAATACCTTGTCGATAGACTGCGCTTTGGCCGTAATCACAATCACTGGGATCTCGCGCAAAGATTCGTCCGACTTCATGCGCTGGTAAACTTCCCAACCGTCCATGTCCGGCATCATTAGATCCAGTAGAACCAGATCCGGCTTCACCTGCTGAACCTTCTCCAAGCCTTCGAGTCCTCCATTGGCCCCCTCCACCTGAAAACCTCTACGGCCCAGTATGAGTTGAACGAGGTCGATCATCTCCTGTTCATCTTCGATACAGACGACTAGTTTGCCGTTCACAGGGGCGTTTCCATTGCTCGCAACCACGTACGAAAGTTTACACCATCGATTCCGACGCCGGCAATGAACCTTGGTCCCATTAAACGCACAAGGTCGCCACATTCATGGCGACCAAGGCGAGAGTGGAAACACCTAAGCGGAGGTTGCCCGCTGTTAAGGTGCAGCCGGATTATTGCACAAATCGTCTCAATAGCGACTGAACTGAAAGGTGTCTGAAAGGTGGTTTGAAGCTAGCTAAAGAAGACGTCTACGAGGGCTGCAAACGTATATGCCAGGCCGACCAGGTTCGCGGCCAGGCCGAATAGGCTCAGCGCCAGGAAGGTCAGTCGGATCGTATTTGACACCGCAAGCGCCTGCGTCAGGATTCGAACCTGCAACCAACCGCTTAAGAAAGGATATTGGTTCCGAGCTCGAACTACTCCAGCCCCAAGCGAATAGTACCACGGTACCAGACCGTTTTGCCTCCACCAGTCGAGCTTCCATCCTGCGGCCGCACTCTGGCGAGTGCAAGCAGGCAGTCGTTAGGCGGACAGCAACATTATTTGCTTCGATGCGAGCGGCGGCGTGGGCTATTGCTGCCTCCGTTGCTGCGACTATGGCTTCGGTTGTTATGGGATCGTATCTTTCGTGGCGGCTTTGAATGGCTCTTCTGGAAATGGCTTTCCGGTACGAAGCTGCCGTAGTTGAAATCAGGCAATCGCCGCCGTTCGATTCGTGTCCCCAGCAGTTTTTCAATGTCCCGGATCATCTGCGCATCCCCTTGTCCGGCAAACGTGAAAGCTTCACCAGACCGGTGGGCACGACCGGTGCGACCGATCCGGTGAGTGTAGGCATCGACAGTATCGGGGATATCAAAGTTGATCACGTGCGATATTTCGGACACGTCTATGCCGCGCGCCGCGACATCTGTGGCGGCGAGAATATCGTATTTCCTGTTACGAAAGCCATCGATCGCTTTCTGTCGCTGATTCTGCGACATGTTGCCTTGCAGTGCTGCCGCGCGATAACCACGCTTTTCCAGATCGCGTGCCAGGTTACGGGCACGATACTTGGTGCGTGTAAAGATCAGGACGCGGCTGGTGAGTGTCTGTTGCAATATTGCCAACAGAAGCCTTTTCTTGAGATTCGCGGGCACCGGATAGAGCGCGTGTGAAACGGTCTTCGCCGGGGCAATCTTGCCGATTTGAACGGTGACCGGATTTATGAGGATACTATCTGCCAGTTTGCGGATATCCCCTGGCATCGTGGCTCCGAAGAAAAGTGTCTGGCGTTGGGCCGGCAGTAGCTTGAGGATGCGACGAATATCGGGGAGGAAGCCCATATCGCACATGCGATCAGCCTCGTCCAATACCAGGACCTCAACGCGCGATAGATCGATATCTCCATCATTAACGATGTCGAGCAGGCGACCAGGACAAGCAATGACAATCTCTACGCCTCTCCGCAGCCGCGAGACCTGAGCCACTTTGCTTACGCCGCCGTAGACGGATACGCTGCGTACCTTGGTATTCCTGCTAAGATCAAGACTCAGTTGGTAAATCTGTTCGGCAAGTTCGCGTGTGGGAGCAACGATGAGGACCCGCACTCGACGCAACGGGCCTTTAGTAAGCCGCTGCAGAATAGGCAGGATAAAGGCCGCGGTTTTGCCGGTGCCGGTCTGGGCTAAGCCCATCACATCTCGCCCTTCGAGCACCCTGGGGATGGCTTGCTGCTGAATCGGGGTAGGCGCAGTGAAGCCGATTGCCTTAATTCTTGCGACGATGCGCCGGTCTAAAGAAAATTGTTCAAAATGCACTGAAAGTACTCCTTGGCTCTGTTGAGCCAAGTAGCACCCTCAGCCCAATTCCGTTCTGCAAATTGCTTTGCTAGTAATGCGGCGAATCAATTGCCCGCAGACACAAGCGTTTAGTATAGTCGTTCCAGAGCAATTACGTTAGTCCTACAGCTACGCAGTGCTCTTACTCTTCCATCGTGAGGCCGTAGAGCTAATTCCGCCCCCTTGAGCGCCTGACAAACCCGTTCAGGCCGAGAGTCCAGTCCTCGTCCCATAGGCAGTTCGAGCTTCGAGGCGACACAGCCCTGATACTCCAGGACTCGCATCATGTCGTAGGCTATGAAGATGCCTACACCCGTCTGGTCGCTCAGACGCCTAGTCCAGAGGTGAAGACCTTCGCCGCTCATGTACTCGCCCGCGGTGAAGCCTCGGTCGAATTCCGCACTCCTGTATCTATACGATGTTGTCTTCGTAGAGGTTGGCGCAGTTGAGCGGGGGTTCTTGGGCCTCGCACCATCCCACGAAGGGGACCAATTTCTCCTCGTAGACCCCCGAGGGTGCGAGGTGCTCTGCCCGCGTCCTTCCGATCGAGCCTAACTCTCCGGTACAGCTCGCGGATTGCATTCGTATCCTGACTCCGATCTGTCATCGTTCGCTCCTCGGTATATGGTTCCTACTCCGGAGTCAGGTGGTCTATTTGAGGTGGGCCACACAGGAATCGAACCTGTAACCTGCGGCTTAAGAGGCCGTTGCTCTGCCTAATTGAGCTAGTGGCCCTCGACTATTCCTTCCCTCCAAACAGAGCACCGGGTTATAGTCCGCTGCTCTGCCAGATTGAGCTACGCAGGCAAGTATTGCCTGCTATCCAGCGACGAGCATCGTGCGGCGATCGATTTTCGGGGGAGATCGCTCTCAGGGTCGGTGGATAAAAAAGCCTCGCGGCGGATTATAACAGTAAGCACGCGAAGCCTTGCTACAATCCCCCTGGGACAATGCTTAGATCGCTGATCCTCTTCCTCTCCGATGCGACATGGGCTCAACGGCTGGTCAAGGATTGGGGGCTGGCCCGCCGTGTAGCTCGCCGGTTCGTGGCAGGAGAAACTCTATCGGAGGCGTTGGAGGTCAGTCGGACTCTTAGCGAACGCGGGCTATTCACAACCCTCGCCCACCTAGGCGAGCATGTGGTCTCGGAGAGCGAGGCCACTCAATCCCGTGAAGAAATATGTCGGCTGATCCAGGCCATTGCTGGCAGCGATCTGCCCTGCAACATTTCCGTCAAACTCACACAAATTGGGCTCAGCCTGAACTTTGAGCTCTGCATGAATAACATGCTCCAATTGGCGCGGGAAGGAGCGGCTCAGAAGGTCTACATACGCATCGACATGGAGGATGCGGCTTGCATAGATCAGACCCTGAGCATCCACCACAATCTGGCCCTGCAAGGTCTCACGGAGATAGGTCTGGTGTTTCAATCCGCCTTGTTCCGAAGCGAGCACGACATCCGCTCGGCAGTCGCTGCGGGAACGTCGGTGCGGATCGTCAAGGGGGCATATCTGGAGCCAGAGTCGATCGCGTACCAGCTAAAGGGTGAGGTGGATGACAATTTCGACCGTCTTTCCGTGATTGCATTGGAGGCAGCACATAATGCGGGAGGGATTTCAGGATCCGCGGATGGGCGCACTCCTCCGCTGATTGCCATCGCATCACACGATCAGGACCGGATCGAATTCGTGGAAGAATATGCAAGAAAGATTGGGGTCCCGCGCGCGGCCCTTGAATTTCAATTTCTGTACGGAATCCGGTCCGAGCTCCAGGTCTCGCTTCGCCGGCGCCGGTATCCGGTGCGAGTCTACGTGCCTTATGGGTCACAGTGGTACCCTTATTTGATGAGGCGGCTGGCAGAGCGCCCCGCAAACCTCTGGCTCGTATTTTCCAACCTGTACCGTCGTTAGCCGCGATCGACTATCCCCCTGCTCATGCACCTGAGGCGATGATCTCATACTCGGATACTTCCCTCTCCTTTCGAAACTTTAGGAGGCTCTCGTGAAACTAGACGGAAAGATTGCTCTAATCACCGGCGCGGCTCACCGTCTGGGTAAGTCGATCGCCTTGGCATTAGCGGATCAGGGATGCGATCTCATGATCCATTTCAACCAGGCTGAGGAAGCCGCGGCCGAGACCGCAGAACAGGCGCAATCTCTTGGAGTACGAGCGGTCATCGTGGGTGCCGATCTTTCCCAGACCGAAGGAGTGCATGAGGTCTTTCGTGCGATCGACTCGGCCTACGGTAGGATCGATCTGCTTGCCAATTCGGCCGCAATACTCGAACGCCGGGATATCCTTGAAGTGGATGAGGAAGACTGGCGCAGAACGATCGGATTAAATCTGAAGGGCGCCTTTTTCGTGCTCCAGGAGGCTGCCCGCCGCATGCGGAGCGCGGGCGGTGGAGCAGTGGTGAATATCTCGGACTCCGCCGGCCATCGACCCTGGAAGGAGTTCCCGCTCCACTCGATAAGCAAGGCCAGCCTGGATATGCTCACGCAGGCCGCAGCTCTTGCGCTGGCACCGGAAATCCGCGTGAACGCGGTAGTTCCCGGCCCAACGCTCAAGCCGCCCTGGATGCCAGATAAGAGATGGAACGAGGTCACAGGTAAAATCCCACTCAGGCAGGCCGTTCCAACCCACAACGTTGCAGAGGCGGTGGTGTTCCTGATGACGAATGAGTACATAACCGGTCACTCGCTTCGTGTGGATGGCGGTGATTTGCTGACCTGAGGCGATCGACGAAACAGGATGGAGGGCGAAGGATGAGCGAACGAACCGAAGCGCTTCGTAGCCACATGGAACTTCGACACGCCGAGACCTGGCCAGTACTGGAGGGGTTGAACGATAGCGATATGCTGGTGGAGGTTTATTCAGGGGAGGAGGGGACCTGGACCGTCAAAGATCTCCTCGGGCATTTGGCGGACGGAGAGAGTGGAATTCTCGGCCAGGCCAAGCGGCTGGTCGCCGGGGAGCAGACCGTGCCGCCCGACTTCGACCTCGATCGGTGGAATCGGGGAGCCGTGCGAAGGGCCGCAGAGACTTCTCCGGCCGAATTGATGCGCACGATCGCCGACTCATATTCCGGTGCGCTTGCCTTCCTGGAGAGCCTCGATGACAGCGACCTGGACGAGCAGGGATTGCACTCGAGCGGGAAAATGCTGACGACAGAAGGATTCCTGCGGCGAATGGTCGACCATCGGCTCGAGCACGTGACGGATATTCAGGCCGCCCTGAGATAGCGATTTAAGACGCATGGAAGCGCTGATAAGATTCGGCTTCTTGCCGCTATTAGGATCCCAGTGAAAGTATCTATTCCTTGCACGCCCATGGCTAACCACCCACTCCCCAATTGATGTCCTATCCCATTCACGATCTGTACATTCGGCCCCTGGACATGATGCAAGACCCCGAGGGCTCGAGGCTGGAGGTGCTCCGCTATAGCGATCATCTGTTGCGCAGATTTGGATTGGCGGAAGTGGTCTTCGTCAAGACCGGCCAAGTTCGACCCGCAACGCTCAGAGAGGTCGCCGATGAAGTATGGGCCCTGGTCGAGGGAAGCGTACGTTTCAGCTGGAAGGACCTCCGTTCATCGTCGCCGACACGCGGGGCCACGTATGAGCTGAATTGCGATCAACCGACGCTCGTTCTAGCGCCGTTCGGCGTTGAGTTTGAGGTGCGGGCAGTAGACGGTCCGGCGCACTTGCTTCGACTGGCCACGCATGCGAGCGGCGAAGAGTGATCTCATTTCCAAAGCTTATTCTTTTTATTCGGCTCTCGAGGCCGCTCTTTCTGCTGGGTGGATTGCTGCTTTACGCGCTGGGAGCGGCGATTGCCGCCTATCTAGGTCGCCCAATTGATGTCGCGCTATACCTGGTAGGGCAAGCAATTGTCACGCTCCTGCAGCTGATGACCCACTATCTCAACGAATACTTTGACGCAGAGGCGGACAGGGAGAATGACTCACGAACCCGATTAACCGGAGGGAGTGGTGCGATAGGCTCGGAAGGTCTGCCGAAGAGTGTCGCGCTCAACGCAGCGGTTATCTCCCTGGCACTCGCCACTACGATCTCAACTGCAGCGCTGATCACGCAGGCATTTCCGCTATTGGCCTGGCCGGTACTCGTGCTTGGATTCTTAGGAGGATTCTTTTACAGCACCCCTCCTCTACGTCTGATGTCCACGGGCTACGGGGAACTAGCAATCGCGCTGGTAGTCGCCGGGTTGACACCGACCTTTGCGTACGTACTCCAGACTGGAGAGCTTCACCGGCTGCTGCTCATGAGTACCGTCCCGCTGATCGCTCTCTGCTTTGCCATGATCATCGTATTTGAGCTCCCGGACTACGCCACGGACGTCAAGCATGGAAAGCGGAACCTCATGGTCCGGCTAGGCTGGTCGGCCGCCATGAGAGCGCATGACGTCGCGATTATCTTCGCCCTGATCAGTTTCGCGATCGCCTTCTCATTCGGGCTGCCACCCAGGGTCGGCCTGGGGGCCCTGATCGTGGTGCCGCTGGCGGGAGCGCAGATGTGGCAGCTCAACCGAATCCGGCAGGGCCATCCTCCCAATTGGACCACCTTGACTTTCAGCGCGCTAGCCCTGTTTGGCATCGCCGCCTACCTAGAGCTCGCAGGGTACCTTCTCATCTGACATGCCCGAATTCTTGGAACTCGCCAGCCCTGAAAAGGCACTGACTATGTTTCTAGACTCGGTTCCCCAGAGTCCTGAAGCTGTGCGTATTCGCACCGAAGCGGCGCTTGGCCGAGTCCTGCTGAACGACGTCGTTGCGCCCTCCCCGCTACCGCCATTTGCCAGAACAACTGTCGATGGCTACGCCGTTCGGGCCTCGGATACCTTCGGTGCCTCCGCCAGCTTGCCCGGCTACCTCAAGATTGTGGGGGAGGTTCTCATGGGCACCGATCCGGAGTTTGAGGTCGGGGAAGGCCAGGCGATTCTGATTCATACCGGTGGGATGCTGCCGCCCGGAGCGAGCGCGGTCGTCATGATCGAAGATACGCAGGCCGTTGACGATGAGGAGATCGAGGTATTAAAGCCCGTGGCCGACGGTCAGAATGTGCTGCAGGAAGGCGAAGATGTGCAACCTGGAGAGGTCGTTATCCAGGCGGGAACTCGCATCCGGGCTCAGGAGATCGGGGGGCTGATGGCGCTCGGGTTCACCGAAGTGGAGGTAGCAGAAGTACCCCGGATCGCCATCCTATCCACGGGGGATGAGGTCGTCCCCCCTGCCGAAGATCCTGAACCGGGGCAGGTTCGCGATATCAATTCGTACACGCTGAGCGCGCTGGTGGAGCGGGCGGGCGGCAAGCCGGTACGTTACGGCATCATTCCCGACAATGCGCTAGATCTGGAGGCGATTGCCAGGCAAGCGTACTCAGAGCACCATATGATGTTGATCACGGCTGGATCATCCGTTAGTGAGCGCGACATCACCGCGGATGTGATCGCCAAGCTGGGAGAACCTGGAATTCTGGTGCATGGCATCGCCCTGCGACCGGGCAAGCCAACCATCCTGAGTGTCTGCAACGGCGTGCCGGTAGTCGGATTGCCGGGCAATCCGGTGAGTGCGGTGGTCGTGGCGGGGCTCTTCGTGCTCCCGGCCATCCGTAAACTCCAGGGTTTTAGGGGTCCAGAATGGTCTTCGACCGTCCATGCCAGCTTGCAGACCAACGTGTCTTCTGTCGCCGGCAGGGAAGACTGGCTGCCGTGCCGCCTGGTGGTGACTCCCGACGGCCTCGAAGCGGAGCCAGTGTACGGCCGATCGAACTTGATTTTCACGCTGGTCCGGGCCGACGGCCTGGTGCGGATCCCTGCCGCCTCGACCGGATTGAAGGGCGGCGAAAAGGTCGAAGTGCGTCTTTTCTGATATGGCCACCCGCACCGTTTACCTCAAGGATGTTCCGTTCGATGAGGCCTGGGCTACGTTTCGCGCGGCGCTGAAGCGGGCGAGCCGATGGGATCTGATCGAGGGTGAAGGCGTGGTGTTGGGGGAGGCACTGGGGCGCGTTACGGCCGAGCCGGTCTGGGCGAAGATCTCGGCTCCTCATTATCACGCGGCGGCAATGGATGGCTACGCCCTGCGCGCCTCGGATACGAATGGGGCCAGCGACCGCTCGCCGGTGCAGCTCGCGAATGAACGGATCGAACCGGTCGACACGGGCGATGCATTGCCAGACTGGGCGGATGCCGTGGTCCCGATTGAAGTCGTGGAGGTTCTCGGAGACCAAGGCCAAGCGCCCGGGATTCTGCTGCGGGCGGCGGTTCACCCCTGGTCCCACGTACGGCCGATGGGCGAAGACATGGTGGCGACGGAGATGATCCTGCCTGCAGGCCACCTACTGCGGCCGGTGGATCTAGGCGCGGCGGCCGGGAGCGGGCACGAAATGCTGGTCGTGCACAAGAAGCCGAGGGTGGCGGTTATCCCCACTGGATCAGAGCTAGTGCCGCCGGGAACCCTGCCTCGGCCAGGGGAGATCATCGAGTACAACAGCTTGGTGCTGGCTGCGCAATTGGAAGATTGGGGCGCGGCGCCCACGCGACTTCCTATCGTTCGAGATGATCCAGAAGCCATCCGATCTGCAGTCGACGGTGCAACTCATGATTTCGATCTGATCTTGCTCAACGCGGGCTCCTCCGCCGGATCTGAGGACCACTCTGCGGAGGTTGTGTCTTCCCTTGGGGAACTGCTCGTTCATGGCGTCGCCATTCGCCCGGGGCATCCCGTGATCCTGGGAATCGTAGGCGATGGGGTGCCAATCATCGGGGTGCCGGGGTACCCGGCTTCCGCAGCACTGACGGGCGAGATCTTCGTCCAGCCCCTGATCCGCCGCTGGCTCGGATTGACGGAATCGGGCGATAGGCAGATTGAGGCAGTGCTCACTCGAAAGGTTCATTCCTCGCTGGGAGACGACGAGTACCTGCGGGTCTCAGTCGGCAGGGTTGGAGATCGAATGGTAGCTGCACCCCTGTCAAGAGGCGCGGGCGTGATCACTTCTCTCGTGCGGGCGGACGGGATCGTCCGCATCCCTGCCGGTACACAGGGCTATGCGGCGGGAACCCCCGTGCTCGTTCGCCTCTATCGCACCCCAGAAGAGATCGAGCGAACCATTCTAGCTATCGGTTCACACGACCTAACCCTAGACCTGATCGCTCAGCATCTCGCACCACGCGGCAGGCGGCTGAGCTCTGCCAGCGTGGGGAGCCTGGGAGGCCTGGTAGCGCTGGGGCGTCGAGAAGCCCACTTTGCGGGCTCTCACCTGCTGGACCCGGAGACGGGTGAGTACAACCTGTCATACATTCGCAAATACCTCCCTAAGACTGCGGTGATGGTGGTGGGACTGGTCCGCAGGTGGCAGGGATTGATTCTCGGTCGAGGCAATCCCAAGGGGATCCGGAGGCTTGCAGACCTCGCGCGGGACGATGTTGTGTATGTAAACCGTCAGCGAGGAGCGGGCACGCGCGTGCTGTTCGACTATCAGCTATCTCAGCTCGGCATGGATCCCGACGCGATCCATGGATACGGCCGAGAGGAGTTCACGCACCTTGCCGTGGCGGCCGCAGTCGCCGCCGGAAGAGCCGACTGCGGCATGGGTATTCAGGCCGCGGCGGTTGCCCTGGGGCTGGATTTCGTGCCCCTTAATAGCGAGCGCTACGACCTGGTAATACCCCGGGAGCACTACGAAAGCGAGTTGCTCGCCCCGTTGCTCGAGACGTTGACAAGCGAGCCATTTGCCAGCGCAGTAAGTGAGTTGGCGGGTTATGACCTGGAACGGCCGGGAGCCATTCTGGCTGAGCTAGGTTAGCCACCGGAGATCACAATGAATGGCGCCGGTGTGAAGGTCAGAATAAAAATGATGAACGCAAGGATTGCAGCGGCCTTGCGACCATTGTCGAGCTCGGTGACGTCATCAAGCGGTTCAGCGTACGATCTGCCCATCAGGAACACCAGCGCCGCAAAGAGAAACCATCCCTGCCAGATCACGATCAGAGCCACGAAGCCCACCACAACAAACGGCCAAAATCGCATGGCTCGCGATCCAAGCCAGGCATAAATGGAGTGCCCCCCGTCCAGCTGGCCAGTCGGGATTAAGTTGATGCCGGTCACAAGCAGGCCTACCCATGCGGCAATTGCCATGGGGTGCAGTTGCACATCCCGCCCTCCAAGTGGAAACGGCACTCCAAACCCCCCTCCCGCTCCGCCGCCGATATTTCGAAGCCAATAGATCAATTGGCTTTGACCTTCGAAGTCGACAGGCGCCGGCAGCAGTTCACCAGTAACGACGTATTTTGCGGCCAGGTACAGAAATGAATTCCCCTCTAAGAAGCCCTCGGACCCGGGCGGTGGAGCATCGATTGGTCCAACCTGAGATAGGCTAAGTCCTAAGATCAGCAGTGGTAGCGCGACCAGCAATCCGGCGTACGGACCGGCAAGTCCCATGTCCAGCAGGTGCTTGCGGTTTCTTGGGCGCGACTTGAGCTGAATGAAGGCCCCGAAGGTTCCGAGGATTCCACCCGGGAATGGGATGAAAAACGGAAGCGACACTGCCATTTTGTGGAAGCGTCCCGCCAGGTAATGGCCGAATTCGTGAGTGGCCAGTATCCCGAGCAAGGTTCCCGTGTATATGAGCCCCAATGCAAGCGGCTGACCCAGGAGATTCTGAGTTGGATTTTGGTGTGCATACGACGTGCCGTAGCCGTAGCCTACGAAGAGTACCGTCAGAAAGGTCGCCACCGCGAGCAGAGCGTGCAGCCATAATCTGTCTGGCTTCACCTCGGGAAACTCATCCGTCGCAAGGAAGACCTGGCTATCACCCTCCTGGCGGAGGAACAGGCCAGCCCCCTCCTTAGTGAACTGGGGCTCCAGGCGATCGAAGGCTTTGGAGGCCTCCACCCGCAACTGGCCCTGGTACCGGGCCCGGTAGGGTCGGCCTTCTCCCCCGGGTTGCCACCTCGATACATCCATCACTTCTCGGACGATCGGCAGCAGCCGCATTACCAAATCATCTACACGCTCAACCGACGAATCCATCAATCCTCCATAACGGCAAGTCGGGAGTGGATGGGAGTCGAACCCACCGCGGCCCGTTGACGGCCCGCCACCGATTTTGAAGACCGGGGAGCCCACCGGGGCCCAACCACCCCCAAGTCCGGCAAGCATACCCTACCGGTGCAGGCCCTGACAAGAATGCGATGTCACATGAACCGAGTTTCCTATCGATCCCTCCAGGTATCTTCTTGCTACAATCCTGCAGGAGTTTGTGAGTGCACAAAGCCGCGATCAACCCATCGATTCAACCTACTTCCCCGCCGAATCCCAAGCGAGACACATGGGACCGAATCTTGATCATTGCGGGTTCGCTTGGACTCGGGCTTAGCCTGCTTCTCGCGACGATTCTTGGAGCGCTCTCGTTCTTCGCGAGACAGCCGATTGCAATGGGAGTTGAGGCCGCCTCAATCTTGGCGGTCGGGATGCTAGGGGCGCCAGCGATCTATTGGGGAGCCAAGGGCTCCACTCACCGCGCGGTGCGCAGGCCGGCCCCGGCCTGGATTCTAGCGCTGCTGCTTTATCCATTGGCTCTTTTCCTGGGCATTCTGGCCTTCGAGGTTGGCACACTCCCAAGGTTATTGGGTCCCATTGCCCACATCCTTGCGGCGGGTGCTCCGGTACTGTTCGTCGTCTCGGTCTCCCTCTCCCGCGGTCCACTCTTCTCCGCCCGGCGCCGCTGGGCACATTTCCTTGCCGGTTTGTGGGTGGTTCCGGCCTTCACCCTGTTCCTTGAATTGGTCGCTCTTGTTCTGGTCGGCTTGCTCATGTTCGTGGGCCTAGCTCTCACTCCCGATGGCCAGTCCCTGCTACAGGAGCTGCTCGCAATAGAGATCGCCTCGGAGCAGGACATAGCCGAATTGGCGACGCGCTTGCTCCTGCAACCCATCGTGATCTTGCTGGGGATCGGGATGCTCTCCGGGGCAGTCCCCCTTATTGAAGAGTCGCTCAAATCGCTCACGATATGGCCGCTGCTCAGGAGACCGATGACGGCCGGCCAAGCATTCCTAGGAGGCGCCCTGGGAGGGGCAGGCTACGCGCTATTCGAATCGTTATTCTTACCTCAAGCGGGGGATGATTGGGTCATCACGATGATTGCACGCGCGGGCACTCCGCTGATCCACGCGTTTAATACCGGCCTCGTGTCTTGGGGGCTGGCGGAGGGAGTACGAAGGAAACGTTGGCTCTTCGCGGCCGGCGCCTACATCCTTGCGATGGGCCTGCACGGGATGTGGAATCTTGCCGCAATAGGGATCGGTCTCTCCGGACTTGGCGTGGATGTTGGACCGGACTACCTGGATCCCTTGCTCATGAGCGCCGTGGGCTATTTAGGACTATTGGGTTTATTGGGGCTGACTGTGGGCTCACTGGCAGGGCTGATCTGGCTTCCTGCCAGGCTCGATTCGGAGCGCCCACCCCGGCCGCGTCGCACGTGATGGATGGCGTAGAAGATAAAGCCCGCTAGCAAGATGATAGCGATGGGGATATCAAAGGGTCGCATGATGGCCCGCAGCTCTTCCCAGTTTGCCCCGAACGCGTAGCCACCCAGGGCCAACCCGCCGGTCCAAATAAATGAGCCCAAGAAGGTATAGAGGATAAAGCGCCCGATGTGCGTTCCCGAAACGCCCAGCGGAAAAGAGATGAAGGTACGTACGATCGGCAGCAGGCGCGAGTAAAACGCTACCGCGTCTCCCCAGCGGGAAAACCAACGATCGGCTAGCTCGAGATCGTGGTTACTGATCATGACATACTTGCCGTAGCGGTCCAGGAACGGCCGGCCGCCAAATGCTCCCAGTGCATAGGAAGCAATGGATCCAATCGTGCCGCCAAGCGCGCCCCAGAATCCGCCGAGCAAGAAGGCCTGCAGAGCGCTTCCACCTTGAGCTTGCACGAGCAGCCAGCCTCCCAGAGGCATGGTGACTTCGCTTGGAATGGGGATGTTCGCGCTCTCCAGAGCCATGATGAACGCTACTCCCCCCCAGCCAATTGCCTGCAGGACGTCGGTAAGAATCAGGACGATCTGTTGTTCGAGTTCAACGGGCATGGATTTCTGCTTACGAAGCGGGGAGTATAACCATAACTAACGCGGGAAACAACGAATGCCTTCTCAATCTTACTCCCTCAATGGCGCTCTACGCCCCATCAGCGTCTCACTGGGGGAGGGTTTTGCGTTCGGATCCGGTATCGACGGTTCCTGGCTCGGGACCAAGAGCACATTTCCGGATCGAAACTCTGGATAGGTCGATGCTCCCGCTGGCAATTCGAGGTCGAAGTGATATATTATTGCCCGCGCCTGTTTTGCTCTTATGTTGATCAACTAGCCGATATTGAAATCCACCATTGTCTAAGCCGCGCATCGAACTCATGATGGACCGCCTGCGGGATCTGCAGGCCTCCTCGACAGATGTCGAGGCTTCTGCCGTGGTCAGCGTTGATGGCCTGACGATGGCCTCGGCTCTGCCGTCCGATGTTGAAGAAGACCGTGTATCTGCCATGTCGGCAGCGATGCTTTCCCTGGGAGAACGGATCGCTAGCGAATTAGGCCGCGGCACACTGGACCAGGTGTACATCAAGGGCCAAAGCGGGTATGTGATCCTCATGTCGATTGCCCGCGACGCCGTGCTGACCGTATTGGCACGCGAAGGGGCGAAGCTCGGATTGCTCTTCCTCGACATGCGTCGCGCAGCGGAGGACCTCGGAAAATTGCTCTAGGATGCGGCAGCTAACGGTCGTCATCCCCACCTATAATGAGGCGGAAAACCTCCCCTCTCTCATCGACAACCTAGTCGCAACATCCATCTCGAACCTGAAGCTCATTATCGTGGACGACGGCTCACCCGACGGAACGGGCCAGTTGGCAGAGGAGCTCGCGGTTCGGCTGCCCGGCAGGCTGTCTGTCGTCCACCGCCCGGGGAAGATGGGCCTGGGTTCTGCTTACATTCGGGGGTTTGGCGTTGCGCTCTCAGAGGGGGCCGAGGCCGTGGGGCAGATGGACGCAGACTTCTCGCATTCCCCATCCTACGTGCCAGAATTCTTAGCTCAACTTGAGCACTGGGACGCGGTTTTCGGCTCACGATACGTTGACGGCGGCCGAGTGGATGAGCGTTGGAGCTTTGGGCGCGTCTTCCTGTCCAAATTTGGCAACACCTATGCAAGAGTCATCTTGCGACTACAGGTTCAAGATTCTACAGGTGGCTTTCGATTCTGGCGCGCGGAGACCCTCAGAGGGTTGCCGCTCGAGCGCATCCGCTCGGAGGGATATGTCTTTCAGGTTGAAATGGCCTACCTTGCCCAGCGAATGGGCTTTAAGATCTCTGAGCAGCCGATCTATTTCGAGGATCGGCGCATCGGCCAGTCCAAGATGTCGCTGAGGATCCAGCTCGAGGCCGCCATCCGAGTATGGCTGCTACCGTACGTCTACCGCGGACTCCAGCCAACTCGAGCCTGAAGGATTGCGCCGAGGAGCAAGATGCCAATCAGGCTAGCCCACGCCGGCGATCCTGGCCAACCCCTCCCATTGCCCTACACTCAGCTCCTGTGCTCTCGCAGACGGATCGATCCCCGCCGCTACTAAAGTCTCGCCTGCTTGCTTTCCGAGCACCGGCCCCAGCGAATTCCTCAATTTTTTCCGGCGCTGTCTGAATCCAGCTCGGGCAAGACGAAACACCGGGCCGATCCATTCGGCCTCCATCACAGGGGCCTCATGTATGTCTATGCGCAATATTGACGAATCTACCTCCGGCTTGGGATAGAAGGCTCGGGCCGGAATTTTCCCCCGAATCTCCGGCGCTCCGTAGATCTGAACGCTGAGCGCGAGCAGGCTCATCCGTCCCGGTTTGGCAGTGGCTCGATCGGCAACCTCGGACTGAACCGTCAGCACCATACGATCTGGAGGCCGTTCTGCCTCCAGGTAGTGCCGCAGCAATGGTGAGGTTATAGTGTACGGAATGTTGGCGACTACCTGATAGTCGGCCGGCATCTCGATTTCGAGCGTCAATGCGTCGCCCGCCACTACATCCACATTGTCCGCGCCCCCCAGAACGGCTTTCAGCACCGGGAGCAGGCGAGGATCCAGCTCAATTGCTGTGACGTGTGCCGCAGTTACGGATAGCCTTCGAGTCAAGGCACCCAGGCCAGCCCCCACTTCCATGATGGACTCGGACCCATGCAGCTCGGCCGCCAACAGGATATCGTCGAGCGCCTGCCGATCCACTATGAAGTTTTGTCCGAGGCTCTTGCGGGGGCGAATGCCGTATGCGCGCAACAGCTGACGCGCGGCGAGAGGATCCGGCACTAGGGGAAGATATAGACGATCGATTCAGGCGCAGGCATGGGGGTTAAGAAGTAGACCGTGACGTTTCCTGACCAAGTGATCCAGTTGTCATCCTCATATCCCAGGTCAATCCAGCGGCCCCTGACCCCACTCCCCGTATCCGCGGCCTCCGCATATCCGTACCCGGGTACATACATCATCGTTCCGAAAGGGATCAGGCTTCGGTCAATCGCCACCAGACCCTTCTTCAATCTCTTGCCGGAGGCGGTGATGCCGTACCACGGTGCGTCAGGAGATACGCCGGCGCGGGACGGGGAATAGGAGGTGGCGTACATCTCGAGCTTACGCCAATAATCCAGCGGGCCATCGGCTGTGGCCACCGTTCGCACCTGGATCTGGGTTCCATATCCGATGATCTGCGGAGTGGGCTCTTGAGCCACCCACTCTCCCTCGAGAATGCGACTGACCTCCGCGCCATCCTCTATGCGCACCCGCAGGCGATTAGTCGTGACCCCATACGCCCCCGGTTGAACGATCTGCTGGTTATCGATCTCGAGCGAATCGATCGGTTGATACACCGTATCGAAGCTCAATGGCTCCTGTTCCATCTGTACTTCCTCACGAACGCGAACCAGTTGGATCTGGCCATCTGCGGGAAGGGTCGCGGCTTGATCGGGAATAGAGTAATCCAGGCCTACCAGGTGCAGGCCTGCATCGGCCAGGGCTTCTCCGACCGTGTCGGCCGCCGAACGCGCCTGGAGCTCCTGCCCGTCTGCACGGATATCCACGAGCATGGATCGTTTCAGTCGCGCTTCGATGGGGCCGTCGAGGGGAGTATTCGGAAGCGGCTCGAGTCGATCGCCCTCGTGTAGCTGAATTCCGTTTTCCCACAGTGCCTCTCCCAATGTAGGTGCGGCAGAGTGCAGCAGCCGGTCGCTTCCATCAACAGTGAGGCGAACCGGGAATGCGCTCTTTAGCTGGATATGCGATGGGGCGCCAGAGCCCGCTGGTAACCCGTTTACGATGAAACGATCCCCTGGGTAGAGTTGACGGCCAATCAGATTGGCCGGATCGGTTTCTGCCGTCTCGACCAGGCTGATCGTGCCTTGGTCCACCAAAACAACGGGACGCGCTTGATTCAGTTCGACGACCGGCAGCACACCGTCATCCCACTTCAATTCGGAATCACCATTGGGCATCAGCGCGTCATCGGGTCCAAGTGCAATTCCTGCTTCATGGAGCAGCTCGATAGGCCGACGGGCGTGTGTTCGCAATTTAAGGGGCTCTCCGTCGATCACGAGCAGAGCCGGCCGAGCGGTAGCGTAATAAAGCACGCTGAGCCCCGCCGCTACCAGCACAAGCGGAATGGCAGGTGACAAATTGCGACGTGCGGCTGTCAGGTCCATGTTGCGGGAAATAATCAGGCTATTTCGCTTCTCCAGCCCGCTGGATGCTGCTGAAAGGCGAATTCGCATTAGGCGGAGAGGGTGGGATTCGAACCCACGGAGCCTTGCGGCTCACGCGCTCTCCAGGCGCGCGCGTTCGGCCAGACTACGCTACCTCTCCTATGGGGGAAGGGCCGCATTATAACATGCGCGCTTTCTGCCCCAAATTATGGCAAGAAGGGCGCCTCGGAGAGGATCTCCACCCTCTCAATGGGCGGCCCAAGACTGAACACGGTCATATCAAATTCGAATGAAGAGCCATCTTCCGGAGCCTCCCAGGTACGATATCCCACCGGAATTTCGTTCGCGCCAAGCGCGAGCACGACCAACCTCAATCCCACTGGCCGATCCGGTAGCTCGCCTTTCAGCTCCACCGTCCCGGTTGCTCTTGCGCTTTGCCCGTCGGGTGCAATTAAGCTGCTTTCGATCTGCAGATCGAGCTCCACGTATCGCGAATCAATTGCGCTGGCGTTCAGGGCACTTATTGCCACCGCGGAAGCAAAGCTAAAGCGTGGATCCGGCTTCAGGAAGGTCGCCGCCAGCGGCAACCGAATGCCGGGAAGGACGAGATTCATCGGCCCGTAGGCGGGCTCGGTTTGCAGCGCTTGCCCGCTGCTGTCCGCAAGGGTCACCAGCGCCACCACCCCCTCCACTGCCGATTCGCCGAAAACTGCAGCGGTGAGCAGGCAGGTAAGAGCCTCCGGACTCGCCTCGTAGCATGCCACCTGCGATAGATCGACAGGCACCGGCGTAGCGGAGGGCACCGGTCCCTGGGCGCCCGAGCGGGGAATGTTCAGGCCGTCGCCAATCACGAGTAGGCGGGGATTCACACCCGGGTTGGCCAGAAGCAGGTCGGCCAGCTCAACTCCGTAGCGTATGGCGATCGAAAGCAGCGTGTCACCCTCCTCGATCACATGCGTGAGCGGAGTTGGGCTGGGGCCAACGGTATCAACGGGGGCAATCCCAGTTTCATATTCGACCGTGGCTGAGGCCGTAAACTGCAGGCGCGGCAGGAGCGTCTGCGTAGCGGAGGATGTGGGCGCACTTCCGATTTCCGTGCAACCGATCAGAACTAAAGCGAGCGCAAGAGATAGTGTCCGAGCCATCAATAGCCGCGGATTATAGCTCAGCAGATCGACTAGCCCATGCGGTCCGTTGTGCCTCCCATACCGCTATGCTAAACTCGCTCGCCGCATGAGCGCTTCCACCGAGAGCATGTTCATGGAGGCCATCGCCGCCGCCCGGGCAGGCAACCGGGTGCGGGCGAGAAGCCTGCTGACCAAGCTGCTCAAGACCGATTCGAGCGTGGTCGACTACTGGGTCTGGATGAGTTCAGTAGTCGAGTCCAAGCGTGAAAAGATCTATTGCCTCGAATCCGCCCTCAAGCTCGATCCAACCAACCGCGCCGTTCTGAGAGGCCTCACATTGATGGGCGCAAGGGCCCCCAACGAGGCCGAACTTGCTGGGGCATCCAGGATCCTTCGTCGTCAAATCGCGGCCATCGCAACCGGCGCTTCTGTCGGGGGCGGCGTGCGCCTTCCGCGGCTCCCATACCGGATCACGGCCTACGCACTGGTGGCAGTCATCGCCTTGTTCGCCGTGGGATTTGTCGTGCGGGCCGCGCTTCCATTGTTTGGGCCGAGAGCTATGTCTCAGGCGCCGACACTTCCTCCCCCAACCGCCGCAGTTACATCGACCCCCGAGACCCCCACTGCGACTCCCACCACGATTCCGGCCACCCTTCGCGTTCAACGTACTGCAATTCCTACCGAACTTGCGCAAACGCCGCTGGTATTCTTTGTAGAGCAGACGCCAACCCCCACTTCGGTCGTGGGAGTAACGCCACACCCTGCCTATGAGGCCTACTCCTCCGGACTCCGCGCACTGGAGCGCGGCAACTACGAGCAGGCAACGGGTTTCTTCGACCAGGTGCTTGATCTGGACAATTCCCTGCCGGACGCCCACTATTTCAAGGGCGAAGCACGGCGGCTCTATGCTATGTCGGACGATGGAGAATCCGATCGCAGCGCGTTGCTGGGTGCAGCCATTCAGTCCTACGATGGCGCGGTCTTGAAAGATCCGGAATATGCCCCAGCATACCTGGGGCGTGGACTTGCGCTTCTCGAGCGGGCCGTCATCCGGGAGGGTCCTGATGGGCTCGATGGTCAAGACCTGCCCTCGGATTATGCCAAGGCGTTCGAGCTCGACCCGACCTTCATGCAAGCCTATGTTGCACAGGGCGAGTTCATGCGGAGCGTAAGCCTGTGGAAGAACACGGAGGAAACCATGCAGGCCGCGTTGGACGTCGGCTTACGAGATCCGAGAGTGTACATCCTTTTGGCCGAGGCCCAGCTCAATCGCGGAAGGATTGAGGCCGCCCTGGAGAACGCCATCGAAGGCAGCGGCGCCGATCCGACGGATTTGGGCGGGTACTTCGTGTTGGGACGAACCTTCGTCCGCCTTGATCGGTACGAGCAGGCGCTTCAGCCCCTGCTAACCTACGTGGCCTACCGAGGAGATGATCATCGCGGCTGGAGCGATCTGGGTCGCGCACAGTTCGAGCTTGGCGACCTGCCGGCCGCCGCGTTCTCGCTCAATCAGGCACTCACGATTAAGGAGGATTACTCGCCGGCTTTCATCGGCCGCGGCTGGCTGAACCTGGAGCTGGGCGACTATTCGTCTGGTCTCAATGACTTCCAGAAGGCGCTTCAGTTTGGACAAGAGACGGTCGAGATGTACCTGGGATTGGGATATGCCTACTTCCGCATGGGAGATCTTCAGGAGGGCCTCAATCAGGCCAACACCGCCATTTTGCTAGCCTCGGAGGCTAATCGGTGCGAAATCCTGGACCGAGATACTTCGCGTGGGTACACCCTGCGCGCGCTCATCTCGGAGGCTTCGGATGAGCTAACAGATTACGCGATTCGGAATTGGGAATGGATCCTCGACCTGGCGTGCCCGGATCCGCTTGTCCGCTTAATGGCGGAGGAGCACTTGCTGATCCTGACCGGAGAAATTCCGGTTCCCTCTCCGACCGCAAGCCGAACCGCGATCCCGGCAGGCCCCACACCAACTCCGACGGTCTCCCCTACGCTGACTCTTTCTCCGACGCCGGCACCGACTTTCACCCCGACGCGTACCCCAACAGTTTCGCCCACGGCGACTCCCTCTTCGACGCCGGCCCCGACCTTCACCCCGACGCGTACGCCAACACTAGCACTCACGGCGACTCTCTCTCCGACGCCGGGAGCACCGACCTCAACCCCTACTTCTCGAAACCTCCCACAATAACCGCACAGTAGCGGGCCGGAGGGGGAGGCCGCGCAGAGTTCTCGCATGCTAAGGGAGTGAGGCTCGGACTAGGTGATCAGACGTCGCAATGAAGAAATGCTAGCGCTGCGCCAGTAATCTCGAAATGCCGCAGTCTCGCGCAGCAGTTCCTGCAATGCCGAGTTGGGAGATCCTCGCTCGCTGCTGACCTCTTCTGTGGTATTCACCGCCCACACCGAGCCTTCTTTCTGCTGCACCACAATATGGCCTTGGTGCTCTAACCAATCCAGCCCTGCCTCGACGGTTAGCTCGCGATGTCCGAGCGCGGCTGCGGCGCGTGGGATGCTGAATTTCCCACCCCTTTTATTGATGGCGAATTTGGCCAAACCAATCAGCCGCTCGACAAAGTCTGTGACCGATCGCTCATCCCCTTCGTCCCCAAACATATAGACCGTGTCGGGTTTCGCTTTCCGAAGGGCCGCGCGCAACTCGACCGGTCCGGGTGGGATGGTCCATATCGCCAGTCCTGCAGTAGGCGTTAGATCCCAACGCGAGTGGACTGCGAGTTCGTCTGCCTCGCTCGATTCACTCCATACCTGGACGCCCTCGGATTGCAGCCGTTTGACGGCCGCCAGCGGGCTGGCCTCCTGTCGGAGGTCGACCAAATTCGGCGCGCGAGGCCGCACAATGGGCGATAGCGATTGCTTCGAACGCCGGGTATCGATCCATTCCACCTGCACTTCTTGCTCCCCCTTGTAGTAGCGGGAGCGAGGACGGAGCGCGAGATCAAAGGTACCCTCTGGCATCGCTTCGCGTGCTCCCCGCCACCAGATAACCTTGGCTTCGCTCCCGCGCGCATCGACAACTTGTAGCTGCACATGCTCTGAACTGCGTCCAAGCGCCTTCACAGCACGGATCGAGAGATCTCTAGCTGCCAGCACGAAGCTCGGATTTCCGGGCCCAAAAGGCGCCAACCGCTCTAGATCCAGAACGAGCTCAAGGGTCAGTTCACCGAGGGCGACGGTTCCATCAATCCGAAGAGTTGGCTCTATTGGCCGAACCTCGCGCAGAGTCCTATACAGCGCAGATCTAAACTCGGTGATGCGATCGTTTCGGATAGCAAATCCACCGGCCATAGGGTGTCCCCCATACCGCTCGAGAAGATCGCTGTTGGCTGCGAACGCGGACGTGATGTCGACTCCCGATATGGAGCGCGCCGAAGCCCTACCCATCCCGTCCATGCCAGTTACGATCAGCACGGCCGGCTTGCCGTATCGTTCCGCGAGTCGGCCGGCGACAAGCCCGATGACTCCTTCCGGCCACTCGCTGTGGTCAAGCACGATCGCCGGAGTCTCACGCAGCGCGGGCTCCCGCTCAATACGTGAAGTCGCCGCCTGTAGGACCTGCTCAGCCAGTAGCTTGCGGCGCGCGTTGAGCCCTTCTAATTCCTCGGCCATGGACTGCGCTGCCGCAGAATCGTCCGTTGTCAGAAAGCCCACCGCGCGATTTGCGTCGCCAAGCCTTCCCAGCGAATTAAGCCGGGGGGCGAGGGCGAACCCAATGTCCTTTTCGGTGAGCACGTCGATTGCCAATCCCGCGACCTCGATCAGCGCGGTCAGCCCCAGTCTGCGCGTGCTCCGCAGCCGCTCCAAGCCGAGCTGCAAGTAATAGCGCACTTCGCCGCGCTGACGCGCGAGGTCTGCCACAATGCCGAGCGCGACCAGATCCAGAAGCTCGCGAGCCGCCTCGCCGCGTTCCGCGTTCTCGAGCAGTGCCAGGGCAAGGAGGAATGCAGTCCCGACGCCCGGGAGATCTCGGAAAGGGTGCTCGATTGGCAAGAGCTTTGGATTGAGCACCACCTGTGCATGGGGTAGTTCATCGGGAAGATCATGATGATCGGTGATGATCACCTCCCCGCCCAGCTCAGCGGCCAACAATACCGCCTCGTGGTCGCGGATTCCGGTATCGCAGGTAACGATCAGACTCACTCCCTCCTCGACCAATCGCCTCACTCCCCGGGTGTTTAGCCCATGCGATTCAGACTCCCGATGAGGGATGTAAAAGATCGCTCGAGCGCCCAGCTCACGGAGCGTAGAAACGAGAACGGTCGTGGCAGTCTGCCCATCGACGTCGAAGTCGCCCCACACGCATATCAGCTCCTGGCGCCGGATGGCGCGCTCGATGCGAGCAACGGCAGGGTCGATTCCAGACAGCTCACTCGGCGACGTCGCCGAGTATTGGTCTGCATTCAGGAAGGGTCGCGCCGCCTCGGCTGAGGCGATGCCACGATTGATCAAGCCCCGAGTAACCAGCGGGTGTCCTCCCACGGCTTTCAACAGGTCCACAGGGAGCTCAGCGGCTTCGGGTTCGATCCATCTCCTCTCCATCAGAAGGCGATTTCCCCAATTTGGTCATAGTCGATTTCCGCGTGCGTCAATTCATCCGCTTCAAAATCCGATTCGAATTCGTCAAACGAACCGGGCAGGACACCGCGGTCGCACAACGATCGGAATGCACAGAAGCGACACCGGCTTGTGTCATCCGTCAGTACGAATTCGTCCTCAGTCAAAGAATCGATCTCCTCAACCACGGTTCGCAGGTCCCGACCATCTTGCTCGAATTGCGGCTGGTCATACGACAGCCGAACTGGGTCCTGCGCATCGTCCGCGAACCAGTAAACCATCTCGACCCGATCCGGCTCTACTCCACCGTGCAAATCATGGCCGGCCAATACCATCAGATAGCGATAGACGCGGGTCTGCATTCGGGCCTTAAGCCATGTTTCGTCCTTCCGCTTGCTGGTTTTCCAGTCAACAATCATTACCTGGGAACCGATGCTCACTAGATCGTATTTCGCAACCAGTCTGTGGGCTGAGAGCGGTGCAGAGAGCGAGATCTCCGCGAAGTTTTTGCTTTGCAGACCCGCAACAGGATACTGCCTGTAGCTTCGCCACCAGTTATCCAGCCCAGCTTCTGAGGCGATAGCGGCCAGGCGCTCCTCGGGAAGGCCGATGAGGTATTGGTGCAGGAGACGATGAAATGTCACCCCTCTTTGCGCACGGATCTGCTGCTGCTCCGCATGATCGGTCTGGTGTCCCGGCCAGTCCAGCCGCAGAACGTGCCTCAAATAAAACCTTCGCCGACAGTCCAGGTAGTCCTGCAGACTGGCCTGGCTGAGCTGCAGTTCGCTGTTCATTTCACCCTCTCTGATAAGGCCGCAAGCGGCGTTGCCATGCGCTGGTCGCCGCGGCGGCCCATGTTCCACGTCAGGATCAGCTCTCGGCGGGCCCGGGTAATGCCCACGTAAAGCAGCCTCAGTCGCTCCGCAGCGTATTCCCTCCGGGCTTCAACCGTGGCCGAGTCTACCTTCGAAGACCCCTTGAATAGCGCCCTCATTTGATGAAGTGCTTCGGCCTGGAGATTGAGGCCATCTTTGACAAACCACTTTTCAGCGATGAATTGATCCCCTTCTTCGGCGGAGGGATAGTCATAGCTATTGACCGAAACGAGGTGAACGCGATCCCACTCCAACCCTTTGGCCTTGTGGATGGTCGCGATGACGACCTCGCCGGGATGTGAGTCGGCATTGAAGCCACGATCATCGGCGCTGAGTCCCAAGAAGCGGCGCTGGTTCCTGGCGACATTGTCCAGCTCACCCGCCAGCTCCGCGAGGCCCCATTGCGGGTTGTTCCGGCTTGCCCGGCGGACGACGCCGGAGAGTTTGTAGGCCAGGGCCAGATCGGCCGGTTCAAGAAAGAGGTCGTGACCCAGGGTGAGCACCAGTTGATCGCTGGGAAGTTCCGTGGCGGCCTGCCAGTACTGGACTTGCGTGCGGAAGTCTCCCAGGTGCTCCCGAAGCGCCTCGTGCTTTCGGAGCCCCTTGTCGGTGGCCAACCAGTCCTCTCCCGCCCGGGGCCAGAGGAAGCGCTCAATGCGCCCGACCTTTCTCAACGCGGCTACGCCTTGTTTCGCGAATTCGGCTCGCTCCTCGCGTGTTGAACCCCAGATTCGATATGCCGAGATAAGATCGCGCGTGGAATCGGGGCGGGCAAGATACGACAGCAATCCGCCTAAGTATCCGGCGGCACGCCGTGTGGCCCGGGTGCTGCGCAGGAACTCGAGATGCTTGATGCTATGTTTGCGAAACTCATCCGCGTAATCGACTCCGAGGTGATTGGTGGGAACGAGCACGGCAACCGTCGAACCCTGGTGATCTGGCAGCCACCTGGACAGCGAAGTAGCTACGGCCCGCACTTCTTCATCCGGCGTGTAGGCGTTCGGCACGATCTGGACCTTTCCGCCCTCGGGGTTGGGCTGCGGATCACCGGACGGGGCGGGTTCGATGTGCGGCAGCGTCAGCGTGCCGCGCAGTTCGGGCACAGGGTGATCGGTCCGTGACCACTCCACCAGGCGGTTCGCAAGCCGTAGGATGCTGAGAGTAGAGCGACCTGAATTGGGCAGCTCCCGAGCTTGTACGCCAGGCTTCTCGAGGAAGGTGCGCAAGTACTCCGGGCTGGCGGTCGTGAACGATTCGAAGATGGCCTGGTTGGTGTCTCCCATACGCACCCAGTTGCCCTGCTCGCCAACCAGGGTGCGCAGAATTTCCTCCTGAAGCTGGCTGCTGTCTTGCGCTTCATCTTCGAGTACATATGGCCAGCGATGCCTCAGACGTCCGAGATAGTCCGGATCCGATTCCAAAGCATCCAGTGCCTTGCCGATCAGGTCGTCAAAGTCGACTGCACCGCGAAATGAGAGCGCGCGTTGGTAGTCTTCGAAAATGCTGGCGGCCATCTCCAGCAGCGGATAATCCTGGACTGATTGATCCAGGCGTTCGCGTAGATCAGCGGGTGCTAGCCGGCTGTCTTTTGCCTGACGGATGAGGCTGGTGCCTACGGACCGAACCAGCGCCGGCCAGCCATAATGCCGTATCCGCCGCAGATCCCTCTCCGAGGGGTCGGGGATCAGAAATTGCTCGAGGAACTGCGGGTGGCCTCGGATCCACGCATCAATCACCTCTGAAGTAATACGCTCGGCAGCAAGCTCATCGATGATCTGGAAGTTGTCCGCCAATCCTGTCAGTTCCGGCCGCTCGCGCACGATGTCATGGGCGAGTCCGTGCAGAGTACGCACTCGGTAGCCCACCCCGGGCAGGAGGCCTCTGCTGCTCACAAATCCCCCTAGCCGGTTGGAAAAGTTTTCAACGGCGGAGTTCACCAGCGTTACGATCAGTACCTCCTGGCCGGGCTCCAGCACGCCCGCGGAGACGATCTCCGCCGCAAGGTAGGACAGGGTCAGAGTCTTCCCACCCCCAGGCACTGAAGAGACACCCATCTTGCCCTGCCGGTAGGCGAGTACCTCTGTTTGCTTGGGCCTGGGCTTGAATTTCATCGCGCGGAGAGCACCGTACGCTGGAGCGCGTCCAGCAAGGGTCCGTGCTCCTCTGTGCCATACTCATTTAGCTCGCTCAGCCCAAAAAAGATGGCTTTCCTGCAGCGACGGATGAGGCCTTGCGTCAGGACTTGCATGATTTGCTTTCTGGTGCGCATCTCGTCTTGGTCCATCCAGCGCTGCCCTCTGGACCATTGTCGGCTGAGAACGTAAGGGTGAGTGAGCGGTTGGTAGGGTCGCTCCCACCAGCCGCGACCTCCCACGTTCACCCAGATCTGGTAGTCGACAGGACGATTCGCCAACAGAAAAGTGTAGGCGGGCGCCAGCAGGACCGCTTGATCTGGTTGCGATTCCCACGAGCGCAGGTATTGAGCGGCGATCAATCCCTGCTGTACCAGATCGACATATTCTCTGTCGGCGGAGAGTCCACGCGATCTCAACTCATTCCCCACAGCCATCCGAAATCGGCGCACGGAGTCGATCAAATTGGCGGTGATCGCGCCCGCCTCGAAGTCGTTGTGAAATCCGTAACCCGGCTGCGAGAGAAGCTCTCCAAAAAGTGCACCAAGAAAGGAATCGAGAGCTAGCCCTCGTTCGGGATCTGGCTGTAGGTATTCCCTGAGCCGCTCGTAGCGCCGGCCCATGGCAAAAGTGATTCGCTCCTGCGCATCATGCCTAAGGCCCTCAAAGCTCTGCAGCCCGATATCCGGACGGTAAAGGATTTCGGTGATCAGCCGAGCCCGAACCAGGTCGAGCCCGCTAATGGATCCGACGAGAGCCTGGCGCACCTGCTCTTTGGTCGGGGTGTATCCCCATTCGGTGTGTGCCAAGCTGGCCAGCGTAAGAAGGGTCGTAGTGGCAGGCTCCTCGCGCAGTGCGCGGGATGGCCGCTGCGAATAGGATTGGACCCCAAGCGCTTCCAATCGCGCTACGAGGGAGAAGCGTATGGAGTCGCTCAAGTAGGGAGCCAGCACCGCGATCTCGCTGGGTGCGGCATTTTGCTCCGCGATGAGGTCGCGCACCATTTGGGCAACCCAACCGATCATCTCTGGATAAAAGCGTCTGGAATCAAATATCAGCACCTTGCGGACCTCTTTATTGAGAGCCGCATTCTCCTGGAGAGTGAGTGACCGCTCGACAGCGCGCAAGCCCTGGCTCGTGACGAAGGATCCCTCAAAAGACAGAGATCGGTCACAGGCCGTTTTCAGCTCGTACGCATTGTTGGGATCGGCGCCTAAGAATCTGCGGTGGCCGCCGTTTTGATCATAAACCAGCAGAGCCGAATCCACGGAAGGCAGCCATTCTTCTAGCGTATCGTGCATGGCCGGCGTGTCCTCCTCCACATTGTCAACGATCAGGTGCCGAAATGCTTGAATGATGTTCTCCCTGCATAGCGGCAGGTTCCAGGCCAGCTTTCGGAACAGCTCAATCTGCAGGGAAAAGTCGAGCAGATTCCGCTCAAGACAAAGCACTCTAAATCCTTCTGCGCACTCCTGAGCTTGATCGAAGTTCTTGAGAAGGCTCGAATTCCCGGCCCAGGCCCCCTTCAGGCGGCTGGCAATCTCATGGTGAGAGAACCCGACGATGGCAGCCTTGTTCAGGTTGTCGAGAACCTCGCTGTAGAGCCGGTTTCGATCAATGGTGATGTTTTCGAAGTATCCCTTCTCGATATAGGGCGTCACGATCTGCGCCATGTAATATTGGGCGAGTTCCAAGGTCAGGAATGTCGGAGGGCGGTCAGGGTTCCCGAATTCGGCCTCGGCCGCGAGCATCGGCCAGAAGAGCTCCACCGTTCGCCGGGCGAGTCCGCCAAAGGTGAGTACTGTGGGCTGACCCCCCGCTCTCATGTCCGGACTCCGGACCGCCTCAGCGTACGGGCTTGCGAGAGTCAGCTGAGGCACCAGGATCATTACGGACTGTCCTGGCACCCCTTCTGAGACCAGATGCGTTAGACGCGCGATTGCAGCGGTGGTTTTCCCGGCTCCCGCCGGTCCCTCCAGGAAGATGCTTCCCTCGAGTGGCATTTGGGCCAGCTGCGATTGTTTATCAGTAAGAGCCAGCATTTTCGGAATCACCATCGATCACAGATTGGGCTAATTTGTCGAATAGTTCTTCTGACATGTGTCTCTCCGTGAATTTCTCAATGATCGAAAAATACTGTTTGCAAAGCATCACGAAGGTTTTGTTACCTTCGTGATGCTTGATACACTCACATACACAACTGCCCCTCAGCAGCATGCGGAATTCATCAACAAAGGCGCTTATGCTTTGGGTGTTGGCAGTAGTTTAGCCAATCAGCCCCAGCTAGATGCAGGTGAGTTAGAAGAACTGACCCGACGTGCGGGCGCTTTCATTCGCGAGATGAAAAAGGTCGCGCCTACATGTTTGAGCGATGTGCATGATAGCACTACTCCCAAGCTAGCCAGGGAGCGCGGCGCGCACGCGCGGCATCACTTCCTCAGCGAACTCTCGAATCACGTGGACCTCGGTCTGTGATCCAATCGGGACGGGGTAAATCGTTATGCGATTCACGCCAACAGAAGGTAGGCTGCATATCTGTTCGCTGACCTCTTCGACTGAACCCACGATATGCCGATCATGCACCATTTGATCCGTCACGAGGTGCGTATAAGGCGCTATCAAATCGTGGTCGCCTACGTTGCGCGGCTTGGCTCCTCGCTGTTCGATGAACTGCCGAAGTGGTGCAAAGTGATCTTCCCATTCGGGTGAATAATCCAGGTAGTAGTCCCATTTCGGATACGTGAACCACAGGGAAACTGCAATCCAAGGTCTGATGACGTCGATAGCGGCCTTCCGGTCTTTGCTCAAAATCACGTTGACGCGCGCGGCGATGGAGCGATCGTCCAACGGCCTCCCGGAACGCTTTGCGCCTTTGCGGATATGCTCCATCGCTCGACCAAGAGTGAATGTGGAGGCGTAGTCACCGATGATGATTCCGTCCGCAACCTCACCTGCCAATTCCAGCATATTTCGCCCGGTGGCCGCCATAGTAATGGGTATGTTCTTTTCAGGAGGTGTGAATTCAAGGTGGCCCTCCCAGAAATCCAATACTTCTCCATGAAAATCAACCTGTCCCCCTGACCACAGTTGTCGCATGAGTTGAATCGCCTCGCGCAGCGTT
Organism: Anaerolineales bacterium; assembly: GCA_048054495.1. Lineage (GTDB taxonomy): Bacteria > Chloroflexota > Anaerolineae > Anaerolineales > E44-bin32 > JADFRG01. The sequence continues at coordinate 9,538 of JBGMQN010000113.1, read as the reverse complement.
GTCACTGGCTTGGTCTGCTTGATCCCCAAAGAGTGCAGGCCGCTGAAACCGGCCCCGAAGCCCAGGTTGAAGCGTCCCGGTGCAATTTCAGCCAGCGTCGCAGCGGTCATTGCAGTTATGGCGGGATGACGCGTATAGGGGTCGGCGACGCCGGGGCCGAACCTAATGCGCTGCGTGTTGAGCGCCACGTAAGTCAGGCCCACATAAGCATCGCGGAAAAATTTCTCGTCGGCGCACCAAAGGCAATCGTAGCCAAGCTCCTCCGCCAAGCGGGCAATCTCTCTGAGTTCCTGGGGAATGTACTTCCCCAGCAATAGCAAATCAAAGTCCATGGGCCTCCTCCTTCGAACAATTCTCAGCCTCCAACCACGGGTCTCATGACGGCCCTTCATCGGTGTGCGAGAGGTGAGGGGTACCAGGGTGAGAGCCTCCCAATCGAGCCATCTGCTGAGAGCATACAGTCAAACACTCGCCCGCATGCGTTGCACCGCTCCCGCTAGAACAGAATCGCTTCGGCGAAGGTCTCAGTCATCAGGTGGTCGGGACCGCACGGGGACTTATTGAGTGTTCCTAATTGATTCCGGCATGAACGTGCACACAGGGTTCATCTCTCGTCGCCCCATAGAACGGAATGGTCACTCTCGTTGAAATTGAAGCAGGCCAAATAGTGTTCGTCGCTCACATTTCGTAAATGCGGATCTTGCTCCCTGCATATTGGTATGACGAAAGGACACCTGTCCTGCAGACT
>JBGMQN010000113.1:6908-8690 GCA_048054495.1 Anaerolineales bacterium | reverse complement strand
GCGGATCTTGCTCCCTGCATATTGGTATGACGAAAGGACACCTGTCCTGCAGACTGCACCCCAGGGGGATGTCTATCAGGCTTGGGGTCTCACCTTTCAGTCGGATCTTCTCTCTTTTTGCCTTGGGATCTGGAATCGGTATGGCGGATATGAGCGCACGCGTGTAGGGATGAAGAGGATGATCGAAAATCTCATCCACGGGGCCTTCTTCCACAACTTTTCCAAGATACATGATCAGAATCCGGTGACACAAGCTTCTGACGGTGCTTAGATCATGGGAGATGTACGTATAGGCCAGTCCGAGCTTTTGCTGCAGATCGTGCAACAAAGCGATCAACTGCACTTTGACAGCGGCATCTTGGGATGCGGTGGGCTCATCCAAGACGATAAAGAGTGGGTCGGTGATCACCGCCCTGGCAATGGCCACTCGCTGCTGTTGCCCACCACTCAACTGATGGGGGTACCGCGCAAGATGAGACTCATCCAGGCTCATGAGTGATAGGACTTCTCGCACCCTCTCCTTCCGCTGCGCACGGCTGGCTATGCCGAACAATTGGAGAGGTTCCATCAGGGTTTGGTGGACGGTCATACGGGGGTTGAGAGATGTGGCAGCATCCTGGAATACCATTTGCAGATTCTGGCGAAGCGGCCTGAGTTTCCTCTCTGGCAACGCGGTGATTTCAATTCCGTTGAAATACACCTTCCCGCGGGTGGGATCCATTAAGCGAACGATGCAGCGGGCGACCGTGGTCTTTCCACAACCACTTTCGCCGACCAGGCCGACGGTTTCCCCGCTTTGCACTGCGAAATTAACCCCGTTGACCGCGTGAATCGTCATTCGACCCACGGAGAATGCCACCCTCAGGTTTTCGACCCGCAGGACCTCAGGCATTGGTCCTCATTGCTCGAAACAGGCGCGGCCGACTCACGGTGATTTTTATCGTATCGCTACGCATTTTTTCCAGCGGTATCCAAGGTTCCCACATCTGCAACTGGATGGACCGACACCGCCTAGCAAGGAGCCAATCCCGTGCCCTCCGGGACGATCACCATTGTTGCGATTACAGCAGTGACGATTGAACTCAGCCGTCTGAATCATTCATGGCCTTTTACGGCCAGGTCCACCAACTCGTCGATCTTTTCTGCTGCTGACCGGCTAAGGCAATTCGGTCTGTGTGAGTCTAGAATGTCTTGTGCACGCTCACTTGCGCTGGCGATAATGCCTTCGATCTTGGTCTCGCCGGTCACACGCTCCAGGATCTGCGGTAAATAATGCTCATTCCTGAAGGACCGAGCTGTATGCAAGTTGTCTAGGAAGTTTCCCCCTGGCCCGACCTCCCGAATGACATCATAGGCGAGCGAGCGATCGTCAAAGGAGATGCCCTGTAGGTACCGGTTGACCATGCTACACAACTCGTCATCGACGATCATTTGCGCGTAGTCGGCGATGTCGGCGCCACCCAGCATCCCGCCAATCGCTGAGTGGACAACTTCAACCCCCGCGAGCGCCGTGGCCAATAGGGTGCATCCCTTCTCAAACCCGGCTTGGACGTTGGGATCGCGAGCATCGGTCCAGCCCCCGCTGCCATAGCCGAAGGGGATGTGGTAGAGGTCGCAAAGTTGGGCTGTCGCAGCCTGCATCAGGGCAAGTTCAGTGCCTCCCATCACAAAGATTCCGGATCGCATATCCATACCGCCAGAGAACGCGCCATAGATCAGTGGAGCGCCCGGGCGCAGCAGTTGAGCCAGCGCGAGACCTGCCAAGACTTCCGCGTTCTGAAC
>JBGMQN010000113.1:0-6808 GCA_048054495.1 Anaerolineales bacterium | reverse complement strand
GTGATCTTCAACATGGTCGCGGCGCTGTAGATATCATTGAAATCCACGGGGTTCTCGCGCGGACGCACGTGGAACAAGCAATAAGCCACATTTTCTAACGCATCGCTCAAAACGGTAAAATTCCGCAAGTCTTCACGGGTTGCAGGGACGGTTTCGGTCATGCCCAGCCTCCGCACTCGAACCGGACCGAAACAATTGGTGTAATGAATATTGCCGTGTCCCAGCACGACGTTACGCTCGGGATTCCGCGCTTTAAGGATCACTTCGCTTGGGCAGTTCTCTATAGCTTTCTCAATCAGCGCAGGCGGGAATCGTGCGATCTTCCCCTCGATGCGGACACCGTTTTTCCGAAGGACCTCCAGCGCAGCCTCGCTCTGGAACACCACGCCCTCATCGGACAACAGCTTCAAAGTAGCATCATGCAAGCTTTGCACTTGCTCTTGTCGCAAAACCTCCCACCGCCGCGATATTCCTGGCTTAAAACCTGACATTGCTCGTTTCAGCTGCATTCTGGACGAAACCTTCCGGAGTGGCGAAATGACACCTGACCCAATGCCCAGGGGCCGTCTCTTGCATCTCTGGTTTCTCGCCGAAGCATATCTCCATCGCGAATTTGCATTTACGTGCGTACCGGCACCCCGAAGAAGCGTAGTCCACTTCCTCCACGGCCGTCGTTCTCACTGAAGGCAACGCAACCTTCCGATCAACCCTTGGGATATAGCGAACGAGATAGGATGTATAAGGATGTCCTGGTTCCTCGAAGATGGTCTCAACTTTGGCCGTCTCAACGATATGGCCTGCGTGCATGACCGCAACCCTGTGGCAATTCTCGGCCACGAGGCCAAGGTCGTGGGTGATGATAAGGATGGACATTCGCGTACGCTGGCGAATTTTGTGGAGAAGCTGATAAATCTGGTCAGCGATCGTGGGATCCAGGGCAGTCGTGGCCTCGTCGGCGATGAGCAGGTCAGGGCTGGAGGCGATCATCATGGCGATCATTACTCTTTGACACATCCCGGTACTCAACTGATGGGGATAGCTCCTGGCCCGTCTTTCGACATCCGGGAAACCCACGCTTTTCAAAAGCTCGGTCGCTCTGTGCAGAGCTTCGACTCGCCCGACTCCCTTCTTCCTGCCATATGATTTCGCTACTTGCGAAAGAACCCTCTTAAGCGGATTCAGCGAGCTTCGAGGGTTTTGAAAAATCATCGAGATCTGGGACCCGCGAATTTGCTCCATATCTCTTTGTGAGTTTGCCAGCAGGTCCTCACCTCTAAAGCATATTCTCCCCTGCTCGATCTTGGCGGCCGGGTCAAGCAAGCGCATGATGGAGAGAGCTGTGACTGTTTTGCCCGATCCACTTTCACCTACCAGCCCCAGAATCTCATCCTCTGAGATCGCCAGCGACACCTCGTCAAGTATCCGGATTCGGTCATCGTGATCCGCGAAGCTGACAGATAGGTCTTCAATCTTCAGCAGGCTATCTTTCTTCATGTTGCCCAATCACTTCGATTCAGGCGCCAGAAGATCACGCAATCCGTCCCCCAGGAGGTTGAACCCAAGAACGGTTAAAGCGATCGCTGCGCCTGGAAAGAAATAGATCCACCATTCCTCGGAGACAATGCCGGATACGCCATCGCGAACCATGACTCCCCATTCTGGCGTGGGAGGCTGGATACCAAGACCCAAGAAGCTCAACCCTGCCACGTCGAGGATGGCCCAACCCACAGCCAGGCTTGCCTGGACAAGCGCAACATTGATGGAGTTGGGCATCAGATGGCGCACGATGATTCGCCACTGGGGATTTCCCGCGCACTTTGCTGCGTCGGCGTAGTCCATTTCCCTGATAGAAAGCATTTCGCTGCGTGTGATTCTTATGAAATAAGGCGTATAGGCGACGGCTACGGCCACGATGACGAATATGATTTCCGTCCCGAGCATGGCGGTAATACCCATGGCCAAGATGAAAGCAGGAAATGAGATGACGATGTCCGACAGGCGCATGACGATGTCATCCAGACGACCGCCAAAATAACCCGAGAAAGCTCCAATCAATGAGCCGGCGGAAAAGGAAAGCATTGCAACCGTCAAGCCAATCGCGAGATCCAACCGGGCGGCATAAACCAATCTTGAAAGAATGTCTCGCCCAAAGTTGTCCGTCCCCATTGGGTGCTCACGGGAAGGGGGTTGTCTCCAGTCTCCCTCGCCGATCGCTATAGGGTCGTGCGGCACGATCCATGGTCCCACAATGGCTACCAAGAGGATTCCGCCCAGCAGCATGAGTGCAACGGCAAGTGTGGTCTTTCGGCCCAGCCCTCGCCGCCACCAAGCGGAAAGCCGCGCAAAGGCTCCTCTGTGCGCAATCGTGCTGTCTAGCATAGGATTCCCATCTACTACGCGTTCTTGCCGCGAATCCCCAATCGTATTCTGGGATCCACCACGCCGTACATTAGATCGACCAGTAAATTAAGGAGAACATATCCGGCGGAAACAAAAAGTAGAAACCCTTGGACAGAATCAAAATCCTTCGATACCAAGGCATTCCATGCATAGTTTCCAATGCCAGGCCAGGAGAAAAGCATTTCTACGACGACATTACCCGCCATTAAGAACCCAAACACCAATGCCAAGATGGTAATCACCGGAATCAGCGCGTTCTGGAGCGCCTCCTCGAGAACCACTTGACGCCGGCTCATGCCAACAGCATATGCCGTACGGATGTAATCCATCCGCAGTACCTCCAGCATTGAAGTGCGCGCACCCTTTACGATTATGCCCATCACCGCGATGGAGAGTGTAAAAGCGGGGAGCAATAGGTGTTTCAGGCTCGAGACGAGTGTTTCCATGTTCCCGGTCAAGAGGCTGTCGAGGACATAGAAGCCGGTGATCCTATCAGGCGCAGCAAGCAGGATATCGAGCCGCCCGGACGGAGCAGGCACGAGTTGCCATCGGTAATAGAGCAGGTAAATCAACATGGTGCCCATCCAAAATAAGGCCACCGACGCGCTGATGGTGGTGACGAGCCGGCTGAGTTGGTCGAAGAGAGAGCCCTTTTTCACCGCGGCAATGATCCCTAGCGGCAGCGCGATTCCAGCCGCTATGAGAAAACTAGCAACGGACAATTCGAGGCTGGCAGGCAGACGCCGGGCCAGATCATCCGCCACCGGTCGCCGAGTATTCCAGCTGGTGCCCAGATCAAAATGCAGTAGTCCGTCCATATATCGGGCAAACTGGACATACAGGGGCTTGTCCAAGCCCATCTGCTTTTCAATCTCGGCCACCGCCTCAGACGGGGCAAAGGCGCCCGCCCTGTACTTCGCTGGGTTGCCTGGCAGAATGCGCGTCAAGAGAAATACTGCAATGAGTGCTCCTAAGAGAGTCAGCAGTGCAAGCGAGAATCTTTTTAGGATAAAGCCCGGCAAATTCACTTTTCGGGTTCCTCACTGTATTGTATGGGTGATTGCAGCGGGGGGCTCCATGGAGCCCCCCGCTCACCTATAAAGCTTCGCGTTCGAACCTGCAACCTGCGGGCTACTCTTCCTTGTACATCATCCAGAATCTAGGCTGTCCATCTCCGTGAGCGGCAAAACCCTTGACATCAGATCTGACCGCGACCACCAAATCTGCGGAGAAGAGATTCACGTAGCCTGCTTCTTCCAGGAAAATCTTCTGCATCTCGTCGGTCATGGCGTTTCGCTTGGCGATGTCGGGTTCAAAGAACCCATCGCTGATCAACTCATCAATTCTTTCATTCGCATAGTTGGCGAAATTCGCCGCACCTTCGCTGTCGAGAACATAGTATGCGTAGTAATAAGGATCATTGACGAAGGAGTAGATGTAGGTGATGACCATAGGAGCCGTGCGGCCATAGAGCGCATCGAAGTATGGACCGGCTCCGAGGACATTCAGTTTCACATCAATCCCGATCTGTGCCAGAGCATCCTGAATGAGGATGGCGCTATCCTGGTCGGCCTGCTTGCCTACAAGGACGTTAAGCTCTGTTTCAAAGCCATCCGGATATCCAGCCTCAGCCAAAAGCTCTTTCGCCTTCTCATAGTTCGCTCCGTCCCCATATGGCCAGTACTTAAACGTGGCGCCTGGCATGGACAAGGGGAAGGGGCTTTGCAGTGGAGAGGCATAGCCGTAGAGGGTTTTCTCAATGAGGTCCTTGTAAGGGATCGCATAGGAGATCGCTTGTCTGACCTTCACATTGTCGAACGGTGGAATGGCGTTGTTTAGTACCATGAAGTTCTGGCTGCGGGATGGAAAGTTGACTACGTTGATATCAGGATCTGCCACAAGGTCATCCATATCTTTGAGGGGCAGACCCCAAACTACATCGATATCGCCTGCCTTGAGCAACAACAGCCTGGTTTCGGCGGAGGGGATAACCTTCACCAGGATCCCGCCATTCTTAATGGCGTCCCGATTCCAGTAGCCCTCGTAAGGCTCCAGTTCCCATTCCACGCCTGGCTCGAAGCGGGCGAGGCGATAGGGTCCTGTGCCTATGGTGCCCGTCTTCCAGTACTCTGTAGCCCAGGGGTCTTCCTCTGTAGCGTATTCTGCTGTCACGGCCGGGTCGATGATGGGGACGGATATGGTGGCCAGGAAACTGAGAACATTGGGGTTCGGTCGAGTCAGACGGAGCGTCACAGTATAGTCGTCCACCACCTCGATTTGGTCAACCGTCGCTCCCTCCGGCACGCCTCCCAATGCCATGTCCATCATCGGTTTGGTGACACCCCCAGCCAAGCTGATGTGGCGTTCATAACTATGCTTGAAGGCGTTGGCGTCCACCGGATTGCCGTTGTAGAACGTCACACCTTTCCGAATATGGAACGTCAGCGACATCCCATCATCCGAGATTTCCCAAGACTCAACCAGAGAGCCTTCGAAATCGTTTGTAGAAGACCAATTTCCTCCGGAGTCGCCCTCCCAGACGTAGTCAATGGGTCTTTCTTGAGTGTTGGCATCGAGCTCATATGCCGCATCCGATTTGAAGGCATCCAGCTCCATCGTATCAATGTCAGTTTCTAGCGCAATGACAATCTTCGGCAAAGGAGCTGCTGGAACTTCCGTAGGCTCAGGCGCGCTGGTTGGCTCCGACACAGCCGACGTTGGCTCGACAGCGGGAGGCGCAGCCGCCTCTTCTGTAGGTGTGGAGGCCTTCTGGCAACCTGCCAACAAGAACGGAATCACAAGCAACAAAACGATCATTCTCTTAGTCATAATCCTCTTCCTCCTCTAATATGGTGAAGCTCTAAGGTGGTGCACAACATCACTCGTCGCGTTATCATTTGGTCAGATCGCCTCGGTGTTCGGCCTCGCCTCCTCTCCGGATATCAGATCTACTTGTTCCATGAGCTTGGTTTCCACCATCTCGACCGCGTTCCAAAACTCGTCCTCGATATCCAGCATTGCGTCCTTAACTCGCTCCCATGACTCATCCCACTCATCCATCGCCGCGGCATTGGGGAGCTCCCAAATGGCCAGGTAATCCGGTTGAGCGCCCACACCCCATTTGCGCCTAAAGAAACCAATAAGCTTGTTGGATGGCCAGGCCTTCTGCCAGCCATCGGCTAATCTTCGATAGATATCCGCCATCTGTTCCTGGCTGATGTCCGACTTGGCATTAAAAATCTGGACGAAGTGCATTGTGGGAATCCTTCCTACGGTTTCTTCACATCCTCCATGGCTCTTGGAATGTGATAACCAAGTTTGTCGGAGATGCGTTTTGCAGTCTCAAGTGTTGTGCGAAAAAGCTCCTGCCTCGTTTCCAGGGGATCCAATCTACTTCTGGGACCAGTTATGCTGATAGCCGCGACCACCTTTCCTGTGATATCGAATAATGGCGCTCCAACACAACGGACTTCAGGTTCGTGCTCTCCCAGATCCAATGCATAGCCTCTCAACCGGATCATCTCCAGGTGGCTCATCAAGACATCGACAGTGGGAATGGTATTGCTGGTAAAAGCCTGTAACCCTTGGCGTGAAAAGTGCTCGAGGACACGCGAGCTGTTCTCGTGAGCCAATAGTGCTTTTCCCAGCCCTGTGCAATAGGCAGGAGCGCGCCCACCGACCTGAGATGACATGAGCCCGATGGCATGGTGGCCTTGAAGTTTCTCGATATAGATAACTTCCATCTGATCGAGGATGCCTAGATGCACGGTTTCGCCGGTCGTGTCCCGAAGGAGCTCCAGATCTGGCAATGCGCTCCTCCGCAGGTCGTTTCCCTCGAGATATGCGCTCGCCAGTTCGAGGCAGGCATGTTCCAGTCGATATCCACTTGATCTTCCGCCATAGACCACGAAGTTGTGGTAAGAAAGCGTGCTGAGCAGCCGAAAGATGGTGCTGCTGTCGATCCCGGTTTCCTCGCTCAGTTCATTGAGATTCCGGGGCTTTCCATCAGAAAGGAGGACCAGCACACGAAGCGCCCGGTCTACGGCTCTGATCCTGTAGCGGTCTTTATCGGGCTCCGCTTTCCCTTGCAGATCCTTAGGAATTGGCGGCGTCTGCTTTCGGGAGGCTGCTCTCATGAGATCCTCGTGTCGAATCTTTTGTTTGAAGGTGGGTTCTCAGTGTCGCCGTTTTGGTTTGAACCCGTCTCCCCGCAATAACAGAATGAGGCTTGAAAGGCATCGGCAGGCTCGTTTGTGACCGGGTGAGGAATCTACACCTGGAAGGGGAGAGCATCAGGGTTATCCTCTTCCCGGATTGCATACCCTACGATTGAAATTGGCCGCAGATTTTATTGTATAAAGTCTGCTTTTACCTAGTAATAGCCGTTAGTCATATGATATTAGTGTCA
>JBGMQN010000048.1:0-45688 GCA_048054495.1 Anaerolineales bacterium | reverse complement strand
TTGGCCTTCATGGGCTGGAAGTTCTTAGGAGCGGCATGCGTAATGTAGTGGCAAAGCGCTCCGAGCATCGTTTCCAGCGGCATTTCAAACGGTACTTCCCCCTCGGCCACTCTTGCCGCGTTCACGCCTGCCAGCAAGCCCGTGCCGATATTGCCCAGGTATCCCTCCACTCCGCTGATCTGCCCGGCAAGGAATAGATCCTCCCTAGCCCGGAACTGCAGCGTCGGAAGCAGCAGCCGGGGTGAATTCATGAACGTATTCCGGTGCATCTGGCCGTAGCGGGCAAATTGAGCGTGCTCCAGCCCGGGGATCATGCGCAGTACCCTGCGCTGCTCACCTACTCTCAGATTGGTCTGAAACCCCACCAAGTTGTACAACTCCCCCGCCAGATCGTCCTGGCGGAGCTGGACCACGGCGTAGGGCCGTAACCCGGTCCGCGGGTCTAGCAGCCCGACCGGACGCAGCGGACCATAAGCCAGGGTCATCTCTCCTCGCTCGGCCAGGATTTCCAGTGGGAGGCACGATTCAAAGTAGCGGTGCATACCGGCGCGGACGCCGCCTGAGATCGCGCTTTCAAAGGACCGCAGCGGGATTCGCTCGGCGCCCAATAGGGCCTGAACAAACTCGGCGTACTCGTCCTCCGTCATGGGGCAATTTATGTAGTCCCCCTCTTCGCGGACTCCGCGCCCATAGCGAGATCCACGGTAGGCAATGGAGCGATCGATGCTTTGCGCTTCAACAATGGGAGAAATGGCGTCGTAAAAGTAGAGGTGCTCCTCCCCACTAAGCCTGGCCAATTCATCTGACATAGCCGGCGAAGTTAGTGGGCCGGTCGCAATAATGGCGATGCCGTCCGGCATGCACCGCATTTCCTCCCGCACAATGTCGATCCGTGGATGCCGCTCGAGGCGCTCGGTGACATTGGCCGCAAAAACGGATCGATCGACGGCCAGCGCGCCCCCCGCCGGAAGCTCAGCGACACGCGCGCACTCGATCAGCATGGAGCCCATGCGTTCAAGCTCGGCGAGCAGCACCCCCGGCGCCCGATCCGGGAGCTGAGAACCCAATGAATTCGAACACACCAACTCGGCCAGCTGCTGAGTACTGTGCGCCCCTGTGCTGAGGCCGGGACGCATCTCGAACAGCCGCACATCGTGCCCGCGCTCCGCAAGCTGCCACGCAGCCTCCGAACCCGCAAGACCCCCTCCCACCACGGTTACCTCGGACATGGCCGCATTCTATCATTCAGGCAATTGGCACGCTTCTTGCACATCGCTGTATACTTCCCCGCTTGAGGCGTAACTATGCTTCAGATCCAAGATCACTCACTCCGGCATGTCGCAACCGCTCACCTGGCTCAGACCATGAGCCTTCTGGCGCTCTCTAATCAGGAGCTTCAGGATAAGGTGCTTGAGGAACTCGCCGAGAATCCTGCTCTGGAATTGCTCGAGGATCTCGTCTGTCCCACTTGCAAGAAACGCCTGCCTGCGCACGGTCCTTGCCCAAAGTGCAGCTCGCCGCAAGCGGATGAGGATTCGGTGGTCTTCATCTCTCCCCGAGACGGGGGCGGATCGCTGCGCTATGAGGACGATACGGAGGAGCTCGAACCGGCCGCGCCCGAGAGCCTGGCCCTGCATGTGCTCGAGCAGCTGGCGGCCGGACTGGAAGCGGAAGACCGCCCGATTGCGGCCTACATTCTTTCCAGCCTCGACGATGACGGATTCTTGCCTGATGCGCCGGCGCTCCTGGCCCGAGAACTCAGGGCGCCGCTGGAGCGGATCAAACGCGTTATCGACCAGATCGCGCACGTTGACCCCGCGGGGCTGGGCACCTCTGGCCCGCGCGCGGCCTTGCTTGCGCAGCTTGATTTGCTGCGACCGGATGATCCGCAGGTGATCCTCTCACGCCAAATTCTGGAAACCGAATTTGAACGCCTGGCCCGGCACGATTTCCAAACCATCGCCAACGACTTTGATGTCTCGGTCGCGAAGGTCCGAAAGGCAGCCGCCTTTATTCAGGAGAAGCTGAATCCCTACCCCGCTCGCGCATTCTGGGGCTCCGGACGGTCACCCGCGGGCGCGGACCCCAACGTGTACCATTCCCCGGATATCCTGATCACGCATCGATCCGAGGGGCCGCTCATAGTCGAGATATTCTCCTCCATGCCGGGCTGGCTTCGGGTCAATCCTCATTTTCGCAAAGCCCTCTCAGACGCCGACGAAAACCACTCTGAAGAGTGGAAGAAGCATTTGGAGCGTGCGGCCCTATTTGTCAAATGCTTGCAACAGCGCAACAATACTATGCGCAGGCTGATGGAGGACCTGGTGGAAAACCAGCGACATTTCATCCTGGAGGGCGACCGCCACCTGCAACCGATGACGCGTGCCAAATTGGCCGAGCGGCTGGGGGTGCATGAATCTACTATTTCTCGCGCGGTCGCAAATAAGGGGGTGGCTCTGCCGGATGGCCGCATTGTCCCGCTGGCCCGGTTCTTTGATCGCAGCCTGTCCGTTCGGGATCGAATCAAGGAAATTGTGAAATTTGAAAAGAAACCGCTGACCGATGATCAGATCGCGGCCCTGCTTCGCCGACAGGGGGTCAAGATCGCGCGACGAACGGTAGCGAAGTATCGGACGATCGAGGGAATCCTCCCTGCCCGGCTGCGCAAGCCGCAGGAAGCCACAGCCTAGCGAAGGTAACGTTTGACAACGAACCCAATTGCCAGACTGCTGAGACCTCAACCGCATAGAGAGCTATTCGCCGCACTCGCTGATTCGCTCAGCGAGGCAGTACTGGTGATTGACGGTGAGGCACGGACCATACTCGCCGCCAACCACTCATTCCTGCTGCTGAGCGGATTTACGCGTAACGAACTAGAAGCCATATCTCCCTCCAACTTCTTTCATGGCGACGAAGGCGTCGTGGCGCTGGCACGCGCAAAAGCTTCGAGCGAGGGCACCATTAAATCCGTACCAGCTATCTCGCGCGACGGTGACCAATTGCTGGTCGATATTCGCGCCTACCCGGTTGGCAGCCCTCCCCAGGCTATCTTGCTGCGGGTCGGTGCAACCGCCGACCGCCTACGCGAAGAACAGCGATCCCTCTCCGAGAAGGAGCAGCTGGCCACTCTCATTGAAATCACACAGGTGTTGCTCGAATCTGAGCCCGACGCGCTGGACGGCATCATCCAGCTCTCTGGAAGGCTCCTATCGGCGGCCGCGGTCGGCGTCTATCGCGTTTCTTCGATCGGGCCAGAATACGAGCTGGAGGGTCACCTGCCGGATGGTTTTCCCTCCTCATTGCCCTCTACCGATCTCGATCCGCTCGATCGCCCAAGTCAATGGTCGATCGGCACTCGGCCGGATCATCCGCTCCAGCGCGCGGCCCGATCCTTGGGGCTCAAGGCGCTGCGCACGTCCCCACTGGGGAGCTCGAGCGCCTGGGTAGGGCTACTTGTCGTCGGATGGAGAGAACTCCAAGACGTTCCGGCCGACGCCATTGGACTCATGGAAATATTGGCCAACCTCTGCCATGCTCGCATCCTGATGAGCATGCAGCGCGAGGTCGTCACGGATTTGGACGAATCTTTGGAGCGCACGAAAAAGGAACAGGAGCTTTACTTCCAGGCCGTGAATGACGCCGTGCTTACATTGGACTCGAAGCTGCGAGTGCTGCGGGCCAACCAGGCCGCTTTAAGCATGCTGGGCTACCCTCACGACCAGCTGCTCGGAATGGAAGTTCAGGATGTTCTCGTGGGACCTTCAGACCTTATGACCACTCTGCTTGACGTCCTGGGCCATCAGCGCCGGGCTGATCGAGCCCACGTCACGCTTCACCGGCGGGACGGTACGCCCTTCCCTGTGACCGTGAGAGCGGTGCCGCAGGAGGATGATGCAGCGCCAACGCGCGTGGTGCTCGTACTCAGTGACCAATCGGAGCAGAAGGCCATTGAGGACCAAACCGAGACCCTGGCTCAACGTGCCCTGCTGGGTGAGGTGGCCGCAATCTTTGCCCACGAAGTGCGCAATCCCATCAACAATATCAGCACCGGGCTGCAGCTTGTAGCTTCCCGATTGGGGAGTGACCATCCGCAATATAAATCCATTGAGCGAGTTCGCGGCGAATGCAATCGTCTGGATCAGCTCATGGAAGACGTTCTCTTCTTCGCCCGGCCGCTGGAACTCAAATTCGCGGCAATCGATCTTCCCGAGTTCCTGGACCGCATCCTTACCCGGTGGGAGCCGCGTTTGGCCCAGGCTGAAGTTCGTACTCACAGGAACTTTGCGCCCCAGCTACCACCGGTCCTGGCCGACGAGCGGACTCTGGAGCAGGTCATCGTCAATCTCATAACCAACGCCATACAGGCGATGCCGGAGGGCGGCACCCTGTCGATTAGCCTCTCACCCAATGGGCCAAAAGGCCTGGAGCTAAGATTCGCGGATACCGGACCCGGCATCCAACAGGATAAGTTGGACCGGGTGTTTGATCCATTCTTCACCACGAAGAAGTCTGGCACGGGTCTCGGGCTGGCCATCAGCAGGCGAATATTGAACGCCCACCAAGGAAACATCACAGTGGACAGTTTCCCCGATGCGGGCACCGTATTCACCTTGCACCTTCCGATCGCACAAACCTCATGAGCTCCACCGTTCTCATCGTTGACGACGAAGATGCGGCGCGTAGCTTTGTCAACGGCGCGCTGAGCGACGCCGGTTACGAAGCAATCGAGGCCGGCGACCTGGCTCAGGCGCAGCAAGCCATTGAGACCGGCGCGGCGGATATCGTCCTTTTGGACGTGGTCTTGCCGGATGGATCGGGGCTTTCGCTCCTGGAGCTGATTGAGCGAGAAAACCCCAGCCCGCCCGTGATCCTGATTACCGCGTTTGGAGAAGTCGACATCGCGGTACAGGCCATGAAGCAGGGCGCCCAAGACTTCCTGCAAAAACCCCTGGATTTGGAACAACTGATCAGCGCAGTCGAGCGCGCGAGCGAAGTCGTCGCCCTTCGGCGTGAATTGGCGTTATTACGAAAATCCTCTCAGGATCAATATGAGTGGATCGTGGGAGAGACTCCCGAGCTGGCACGCATCGCCGATGAGGCTGAACGTGCAGCCGCCGCCTCAGTGTCGGTACTCATCACTGGAGAGACCGGAACCGGCAAAGAGATCATTGCCAACGTGATCCGCACGGCCGGGCAGCGCGCGGACAAACCTTTTGTACCGATCAACTGCGCCGCACTCCCGGATACCATGATCGAGTCTGAGCTCTTCGGCCATGAGGCAGGCGCCTTCACCGGTGCTACGAAGCGCAAACCAGGACTTCTGGAAGTCGCCGATGGCGGAATCCTTTTCCTGGACGAAATCTCCTCCACCAAGCCAGATATGCAGGCCAAGCTGTTGCGCGTTCTCGATGAGCGGAAGTTCCGACGCGTCGGCGGCGTGAACGAGATCATCGTCGACGTTCAGATCATCGCGGCCTCCAACCGAAACCTGCAATCGATGATGGAGGACGGCAGCTTTCGGGAGGATCTTTATTACCGTTTGAAAGTTGTCGATCTTCACCTCCCGCCTCTGCGCGAGCGCAAGGTGGACATTCCCGCACTGGTTGGATCCTTCATCCGCCAGGAGAGCCAGCGCACCGGGAATCCGGTAACGGGTATTACCCCGAGAGCAATTGAGGCGCTCAAGGCCCACGATTGGCCAGGCAACATGCGAGAGCTGCGCCACGTCATCGAACGTGCCATGCTGTTCTGTGATGACGAGGAAATCCACCTCGGTCACCTCTCCCCCGAATTCCAAACTCTGGTCTCCTCCTAGCCCACAGGAGATCGTGCGTGGCACGATGATCGTGCTTGGCACGATCATTGCACCTACTGTCTTCAGAATCCACATCTGGAGGCAATAATGATCCCTCTTTCGACAATCGATATGCAAATGATCATCGCAGCGACGATCTTTATCCTGGGTGGCTTGTGTGTGCTGCTGGGGATCTTCGTGCTGGTGAGCCGAGGCTATTCCAGGGAGATTCGCGCCCTGGCTACGCAATCTGCCCGCCTGGGCCGAAAAGGGATGGCCGACGAGGTCACCGGTCTGGTCAACAGCGCCTCTGAGCTGGTCGGCGCGCTGAATTCGCTGGTGAAGACTGCCAGTGGGGCTGGATTGTTTCTGATCATCCTGGGCGTTGGGATGATCGCGGCCTCCTACTGGGTAGTCGTACAGATCCAGGTCATCTAGACCGGGGTCCGCATGCACACGGACCAAGAAGTCCTGGCGGCGCTGCTTACGCAGCTAGACCAGGACCAACTGGCGGCTGTACTTGACCGGGTCCTCCGGGTTCCGGAAGCCTGGGCGGCCCTGCACAACCCCGCGTTCCTGGATGAAGTCGTTACGGCGAATCCACCGGCTCATCTGACGCCCTCACACCTGGCCTCCCTGGCCCTGGGTGGCAGCCTGCACTCTGAAATGCGCAGCAGTTTAGCTGAGGCCCATGCAGAACGGGCACGACAGGCCTGGGAGGAAGCGTCGGTGGGGGTCGTCGTTCAACGCGATCTCTTCGATGCCGCGCTGCTGGGTGCTGAATTTGGGCGCCGCTATGACGGGGACCCTGAGGGTCTCCTTGAACGTGTAGCTGATTCTCCCTCAACCTGGCGCTCACCGATCGCAATCGCCTGGCCCAACCTTAAGCATCCGGAGAACCTGCTGGGCAGCCTGCTGGATAGAAATCTCTACCAATTCGCGATCCAGATTGCCTTAGCCAATTATCCGGCCGGCGAGGCCGCCACCTTCCTGACCCGCAACGCAAATGGTTCGACGGTGCAGATGCTGCAGCAGATTACCCGCGGTGGCGAATCAGCCTTGGCCCGCTCGCTTGAGCTCTCCGCGGATGGGAGTACGGACAAGCTGTCGCAGCTGCTCATCGAGGCGGTAACCCACCAATTCAAGGGCAAGCACAATGCCGCGCGCAGCTCGCTTCAGCAGGCCTGGGAGACGGCCTCAGAGACCACGGCACAGGTCGCAGATTTCACGGCAGACCAGGCCAGGGAAACGGGCGATCACGTCACAGAACTGGAGGCGAATCGCAGGGCCTTGGAGATCCTCCCGACACCGGCCCGACGGGCACGCACGGCATTGAGTTTGCTCAGTCTTGACCGTCCCGGGGAAGCTATCTCGCTTGTCTCTGGTTCTGATCCGTCCGTTGAAGAGCGAATTGCAGGCGGCCTGGCTCAATCGCAGAGCCGAGATACCTGTGCTCAGCTGAACAGTGTCCTGGCCTCCCTCGACGACTCTTTGGATGAGCAATGGTTTGCGGTACTCACCGAGGGTCTGGTGGGGGCTGAAGATTGGGCGGCTGCCGTTGAGGCGGCGCAGACACATGTCGCGCACCATCCCTCCAGCATGGAAGCGCACGTGAGCCTTGCACATCTATTGCTTGAGGCCGGCGACCCCGAGGCTGCAGATGGGCATGCTGCGATCGGTTTGGCGCTCAACCCCCACTCCGAGAAGGCACTCAGACTCCAGGCCGAGATCCAACAGCGGATGGGGCATCACGCCAAGGCACTCGAGTACTGGCGCCGGCTTCCCGCAGTTAACGCCGTGGATCTTGCCGAATACGCCATTGCGGCGGATGAGTTCGAGTTTGCCGGGAGCGTCATGAACGAGATGTCGACTGGCCCACGCGAGGTGGTCCTGAAAGGGATGCTGCTTGATTCCAGCGGCGACCGCGAGGGGGCCATCGCCAAGTATCGAGAAGCCATTCGAAAGACGCCCAGCGAGATCCAGGCTTATGTGTCACTCGCGGCGGCACAGATAGATGGCGGAGAGCACTCCAAGGCATATGACACGCTGACGGAAGCGATGCAGGCCAATCCGATGGATCCCTCTGTGCGCTTATCGCTGTCCAGGTACCTGCGCGGGCAAGGAAAGACCAGCGAGGCGCTGGAAGTGGCTTCGGTTGCCTGGGAATTGGATGAAAAAAGTGTCCCTACCGGGTTGGAGTATGCCGACCTGCTCAGCGAGCTCGGGCATGTGGATCGTGCGCTTGAGATCTTGCGCCAGGCGGCATTGAGACAACCCCTCAGTTGGCAGGTCGGGCTTGCGCTTGCCAAGGCGTACGAACGACGAGGAGATATATCTCAAGCCGATCGTGTGATTCGGCCTCTTCCGCCCTCCGCGCCTCCCGAAGCCTACTTTCATTCTGCGCGCATTTCGCTAAAGGCAGACATCGAGGCTGGGTCCGCGCTCCAATATCTTGAGCTGGCCGAGAACGGAGGGTGGTCAGATCCCTCCTTGGACTATTGGTTCGGGCGTGCATTCGAGCGTGAGGAGAACTACGAGGAAGCGCTCGCTCGATACGACCGAGCACAGAACTCGAGCGACTACGAAATCCGCGAGCAAGCGGTCCTTGGCTCGGCTCGAGCCGCACTTGGACTGGATCAAATCTCGAGAGCGCTTGCGGCGCTCGAGCAGGCTCAAGGGCAATTTCCGAGGTCAGCCCGGATTCTTGCAGCCATGTCCGACGTGTACCTGGTCGCTAATCTTCCAGACAAGGCGCTGGAGGTTGCCGAGCATGCGGTCGAGCTCGAGCCCGACGAGACGCGTGCCTGGCATGCTTTGGGCGACTCGCTTGCCAACGCGGGGGATTTCCGTGGCGCGGTGAAGGCGATTGAAAGGCTAAGTGCACTGGATCCCGCGGCGGCTGAGGGCTGGCTCACATTGGCCAGGCTGGCTTCCCGGGCCCAGGATCAACGTGTCGTCCGCAGGTCTGTCGCGGAGGCCTTATGGCGCGGCCGTCGCAACCCCAACGTATTAAAGGATGTCGCGCAATTCCTGGAACAAACTGGCAATCTTCGTACTGCCGTGCGTGTCATGAAGGCCGCCACTCGTGCTCGACCGGAAGATGCTCGAATGCTCGGCGCTCTGGCGATGATCCAGGAATCTGCGGAGGACTATCAAGGGGCATACGAGACCTGGCAGTCCAGCATTGCACTCTCTCCGAGTGAGGCGGAACCCCTCAGGCGCTCGGCGGCATGCGCCCAAGAACTGGGACTAGGCGGCCCATCGGTAAAATTGCTTGAGAAGGCGGTGGCGATTGAGCCCGGGAATCCCTGGCTGCGTCGCGATTTAGCGATTGCCCATCTCGAACAGGGCCAGGTCCGCCAGGGGCTCCTTGCCTATGCTGCAGCGGTCAAATCTGCACCCAACGATAGTTCTCTGGCCTACGAAGCCGCTGAGGCGGCCCTGTGCTCAGGTGACCCACGCTACGCCCTGGCTCTGCTCGGCAAGACGGGTTCGGCATTGGCGAACAGCGGCCGCGCACAGGCGGCCATGGGTGAGGCATTTCTCTTGCTGGATAAGCGGGACCAGGCTGTTTCGTCGCTCTCCGACGCCGTCGAACAGGGCTACGAGACGACCCGCACATTCTCAATGCTGGCGATCACCGCACCTGATCGAGGCCGGGCGGTGGAGTACCTTGCGCAGGCGCGATCCATACCCATCGAATCGGCGCACGACGCCATCTGGCTGGCGAGGGCGGAAGCCGAGCTCTTCAACGCCTCCGAGGCTATGGAGGCCCTGAAGCCTTGGGCGGCGGATCCGTTTGCGGCCCAAGAGCAGGTCCGCGTCAGTCTGCGGTCGCGAGACACGCTCTGGCTGTTTGGTCTGTCTGATGCGGTGTCTGCGCTCCGGGAAGATGCCCTAACGAGCCACGCGCAAAGCGCTCTGGAGGATCTCCAAGAACGCAATCTTGCCGATCCCGCCCTTGGCGCCTGGCTTCGAATTGAGGCTGCGCCTTCAGATCTGGGTGAGTATATCGATGCGGATCCTATGGGCTGGATTGGAGAGGCGCTCGCGGTCGCTCATATCAAGGCTGACCAGATGGAGGCGGCCAGGGAAGCTCTGGATCAGGTCAGGCTCGTTCGCTCTGAATCCACCTGGAGTTCCGTTCTGGAGGGGATGATCCACGAAGCCAGCGGTCGCCAGGAGGATGCACGGGCCGCATATCGATCAGGCAGCTCATCCAGCCCGGTTGCTAGCTTCTTGCTGGGTCGAGCATATGAGAGGTCCGGGAGCCTGGAGCGGGCTGCGACGCATATGGGAGCAGCCGTTGTCGAAGCTCCCGATCAGCACCGCTGGCAGCACAAACTAGCTTCGGTCTACCTTGAGATGGGGGACGAAGATTCGGCTCTGGCACACCTCCAGGAGGCGGTGGCCAGAGATCCAGAGAATCCAGAGTACCTGCTTTCGCTCGCCGCTACCTATGCCGTATCCGGTCACCTCAATCAGGCCCTGGAAGGTTACACCGCGGCTTTGGCCTATGGATCCGAATCGGCTGCCGCCCACCGCGAGGCCGGACAGGTCGCGCTTCAGCTGGGAGCGCTAGACCAGGCCTCCGCTTGGTTTGAGCGTGCCATCACTCTCTCCCCCTCGGATATCGATAGCCTGATTGGATCCGCCAAGGCTTCGATCGCGCGCGGGGATAAACAGCAGGCAAATGAAAGATTAGGCTCTGCCATTCAGCAGGCGCCGGGCGATGCCAGAGTATTGCTCGGAATGGGCCACGTTCGCGCCGAATCCGGCGACCACAGGGCCGCTATGTCGGCCTTCGAAGAAGCTCTGCAGGCCGGGGCAGATCCGAGCGATGTGCGCCGTGGTGAAAGCAAGGTGCTGGTTGAGCAGGGAAAGCACGCGCAGGCGGCAGAGGTGATGCAAGAGGTGCTGAATTCGGCTCCCGATGATCATCGCCTCTGGCACGAGCTGGCCGAGACCTTGGAGGCCGGGTCAGACCTAGGCGGAGCCGACAGGGCCATAAGCGAGGCGGTTCGAATCTCTCCTGCCAACCCTGAGTATCGCCTGAGTTTGGGCCGGATTTCGCGCAAATCCGGCAATCTCGACCGGGCGATCGAAGAGCTGCGGCAGGCCGAAGGCGCGGATCCAGAAGATTCACGGGTTCCGATTGAGGCTGGCTTAGTCTACGAAGATCGGCGCGATTACTCGCGCGCGCTGGATTCGTATCTCAAGGCAGTGGAGATTGACCCCAATAGCTTGCAGGCCCATTACCGAGCCGGACTGCTGCTGCGGACGCTCAAGGCATACCGCAAGGCGGGTGAGATGCTCAAACGCGCCGCGGAGCTTGCGCCGACCGACCAGGGAGTTATGCACCAGCTAGCGGCGGTCCGGGCACTGGAGTTGGTACATGGCTAAATCAATGGATCGTGGGCGCGTGGTCAGCACCCTTCATGCGGCGCAAGTTGCGGGACGGCTGGATTACGCGCGCAGCCTGGCCATTGAGTGGTTGGCGACGTGGCCGGGTGATACAGAGGTCGCGCTTCAGCTCGCAGCGGTCGAGCTAAAGGCGGGAACGGCAGGTCCGGCGATCGACCGATTGTCGCTCCTGATTGAGGCGGACCCGGAATGTCAACCCGCCTACGACATGCTGACTGAGGCATTCAAGCAGACTGGGGACAGCCTGCGGATACCGGTTTACATGGCCTGTGCCAAGGTCCTGTCGGGCGAACAGCCCAACCCGTCCAGTTCTCCCTCATGGGCGGTGGCTCTGGCCAAGGCGTATGGAGCCTTAGAGACCGGTGAAGCTGGGGAAGCCTTGCGTGCCGCCAGTGAGGCCTTGGCCGCGGATCCCAGCTTCGCGCTGCCTGCTCTGGTGGCCATTAAGGCTAGCCTTGCAACCGGTGCCACGCGAGAAGCCGTTCACTTGGCAGAGGCAGGACACGATCGTTGGCCGCATTGCGTAGCCTTCAAACTCGTACTTGCTGAGGCTCAACTCGGGTCTGATCGGCCGGCGGCCGGGGTCGAGAGAATGCACCAGGTCGCGGCAGCTGACCCCTTGGGAGTCGTTGCTGAGACGGTGCTCGGCCTCGATCATCCATATCGAGCGCTGTGGCCTGTTCACATGCAGGCGCAGATCAGTCGGCCCGTGCCAGATGAAGTCATGGCGGTGATGGGAGCATCCGCCAAGACTCCGAAATCGAATTCCTCACCGCTGCCGAACCCGGAACCAGGCGAGGCCTTCCAGGGCCCGAGCTCTGGTGAACCATCCGCTGGCGACGAAACGCTGCTCGCGGTGCGCAATGAGTTTGATCGATTGGCTCAGCGCCTCAATGCTCGCCGACCCGCGGAAGACCAGGAAACACGGCTTCCGGCTTACATCGTGCTGAGCAGCCACACCAGGCTCGTGCAGGAACTCGGCCCATCCGGTTTCAAGCGCGCAAACGAAGCTATCATGAATCTGGTTGAGGTCGTGCGGCGCAAGCGCGGATGGGGAGCCTACCGCATCTATATCGACGATCCGCGCTCATTGCAGCCCTTTGGCTTGATGCCCTCCGACCCAGGAAATCCCTGGCAGATCAAGCTGCGTCTGGCAGATCTTGATCAGGCTCTGGCAGAGCGCGGCGAGATGATCGGAGCGGTTCTGATCATTGGGGGTCACAACATCGTGCCCTTCCATCTGCTCCCCAACCCGACGGATGACGACGATGATTCGGTGCCCTCGGATAATCCTTACGCCGCGACTGATGAAAACTACTTCGCTCCCGAATGGCCCGTTGGACGGTTGCCGATCGACTCCGACACCGATCTTTTGGTCAAGCTGATAAGCAAGGCAACCGCTGCTCACCGCGAGCAGCTGCGGTCAAGATCAAGCCCCAAACGATTCGCGGTCTGGTTGCGAGATCGATCTGGACGCTTCTTCCGTGCTCAGCCCAGGGCCATCGGCTACAGCGCCAGCATTTGGCGCAAGGCCTCCATGGCGGTTTTCCGAGCGATCGGTGCCCCGCGCTCCCTGATCACCTCTCCACCCAACGCGGCCGGTAACATGCCGTCGGTGGTGAATCGGCCCAGCCCGCTCTCGTATTTCAATCTGCATGGGCTGCAGGACTCTCCCGATTGGTACGGACAACGAGACCCACTGAGAGACCCGTCCGAATCGGTAGAGTTTCCGATCGCGCTCCGTCCGGAGGATGTGGTCAATGGCGGACGCGCTCCGAGGATCGTGTTCACTGAGGCCTGCTTTGGAGCAGATGTAATTGGCAAGACGGAGGAGACCGCCCTGAGCCTAAAGTTTCTTGCGAGCGGAAGCCAGGCCGTTATCGGATCCACGATGACCTCTTACGGATCGATTTCTCCTCCCTTGATCGCTGCAGATCTACTGGGCCGACTCTTCTGGGACGAGCTCCGTCAAGCGGTCTCTGCCGGCGAAGCGCTGCGGCTGGCGAAGCTCAAGCTCGCGGCAGAGATGCTCGAGCGCCAGGGGTTCCTTGACGGGGAAGACCAGAAGACACTGATCTCGTTTCTCCTCTACGGCGATCCACTTCTCACATCGCGATCGACCCGTCGGCCGAGGCGAAGCAAGGAAGTGACACGCAGTTCCAAGCGGCCGGCGACGATGAAGACCGCATGCGCACTTGGAGGACCTGACCTGCTGAACGAAGATTCCTGTGCTTCGACTACCGATCGCGTGCACTCAATCGTTGCCCAGTATCTGCCCACGATGGTGGATGCCGATTGCAGCTTGCACAGTCAACATCGCGGCTGCGATGATCACGAAGATCACTGCTGCCCGAGTCAGCAGATCGGACTGAAGACCGTTGGCGAGAACGAGACCGTGGTCGTGACCCTCTCGAAACAGGTGAGCGATGGCTCAATGCTGCATCCTCACTTCGCCAGGATGACGCTGGATGAAGGCGGCAAGGTGATCAAATTAGCCGTCTCCAGATAGCGGGCGCGGCACAAACCTTGCACCGTTGATTTCATCATGAGCGCACCCATTTCTCGACTCGGTTTTCACTACTTTCCCGACGATAGCCACTACACGGAGAAAGACCTTGAAGAGTGGCTGCCGACGCTACTGCGCCTGTCAGCCAATTGGCTTGTGCTCCACGCCACTCCAGGTCGCCCCGTACCGGAGCCATTCTTGAGAGGCTTGATTGAAGCCGGAATTCGGCCCGTGGTATGGATCAAAGGGCACGCAGACGCAGTTTCATCTGACCAGCTCTCTCCCGCGCTCGCCGGCTATGGCGAGTGGGGCGTGCGCGAGGTTGTGGTGTTCGATCGTCCTAATATGCGGTCCAGTTGGTCGTCAAATGAATGGGCGCGGTCGGGGCTGGTGGAGCGATTTGTGGATCGGATGCTTCCGATATTGCAGCTCGAACGCGCTTCTGGACTGCATCCGGTATTCCCCCCGCTCGAGCCGGGTGGCGACTATTGGGACACCGCCTTTTTGGAGACCGCTCTTCAGTCCATGCTGCGTCGCGGCCATCGCAGCCTGATAGACGATCTGCATTTGGCGGTCTATGCACGCACTTTCGGGAAGCCGCTGGAGTGGGGCTACGGCGGGCCCGCAGAATGGTCTGGGAGCCGGCCCTACAACACCCCGGACGGTTCCCAAGATCAGATTGGCTTTCGAACCTTTGACTGGTACGCGGCCACAACAGAAGCGGTAACGGGCAAGACATTGCCCATGATCGTCGTAGCAGGCGGACCGCCCAGCACGCTGGAAGACGGAGACAGCGAGATCGCAAGTGTTTTGCGCTCCGTGCAGTCTGGGCAGCTGCCTCAATCGGTGCTGGGTTTCAATTTCTACTTGTTATCTGCGAGCCCAAACAGCCCCGAATCTGCATCCGCTTGGTTCGACTCCCCTACCCAACCCAGATCCGTCGTGGGGTCGGCCAAGAGGCTTCTTGAAGTCGGCGGGCTAGGCGATCTTCCGAGCTCCACCAGCAAGACGCTCAGCCACTTCGTCTTACTTCCGGATGGCCCGATGTCTGAGGACACATGGGCCGCAGTCAAGACGCTGGTCAGGGATGGCGTGATCGGGTTCTCGCCCGAAGAGGCGCTCCAAGCTGATCGGGTGACCATCCTGGGCGACGAGGCCTCGGTCCCACCATCGGTCGAGCGTCGACTTGTGGAGGGCGGATGCCACGTGACGCGTGTGAAGGGTCCGGGTGAGATGTTTGTGGCGGCCTGGAAAGCTACCTATGGAGACGGAAAATGACAGAATATAAAGAAAACTTCCAAGGGTTTTTTGACGCTGAAATCGCGGCGGCAGCCGATGTTGAGAAGATCGGTCAGGCGCGCATCAAGGTGCTTGGGCTTGGCGGAGGGGGTTCCAATGCCGTCAACCGCATGGTCGAGTTGGGATTGATCGGTGCGGAGTTCATCGCCGCCAATACAGACCATCAGGCGCTTGAGTCGAGCCTGGCCCCCACCCGCATTCAGCTCGGGCCTGGGGTCACGCGTGGCCTGGGAGCGGGAGGAGATCCGAAGGTGGGTGCTGCGGCCGCGATCGAAAGCAGCCGCGAGCTTACGGAGGCGCTCGCAGACGCGGACATGATCTTCCTGACCGCGGGCATGGGCGGAGGAACTGGCACCGGCGCCACCCCGATCGCGGCAGAAATCGCGCGCGAAACCGGCGCGGTGGTGATCGCCACGGTGACCATGCCCTTCTCATTCGAAATGAGTAAGCGAGCCAAGAATGCCTCGGAGGGTGTCCGCCGGCTTCAGCCGCATACGCATACATTGATCACCGTCCCCAATGACCGGCTGCTGCACGTCGTTCCCCGAGAAGCCAGCCTGGAAGTGGCCTTTCGATTTGCCGACGATGTCTTGCGCCAGGGCATACAGGGCATCGTAGAGCTGGTTACTAAGCCGGGGCTTATCAACGTGGATTTCGCGCATGTCCGTGCTGTCATGCGCAAAGGCGGTGGAGCGCTGATGGCCATCGGAATTGGGGAAGGCCCCGACAAGTCCGAGATTGCGATCCAACAGGCGCTTCATCATCCGCTGCTCGAGATCAGCAGCCTCGGTCAGGCTACAGGCGCGCTGGTTCATTTCACCGGTGGTGACGACCTGGGCCTTGTTGAAGTCGGAGCCGCGGTGGAGGACCTGCGCGAAAATGTTCCGCCGGAGGCGGAAGTGGTATTGGGCATAACGACTGAGCCCGCCATGCAAGGTCGAGTACAGGTGATTCTGATCGTGACCGGGATTGGCGGCCAGCCGGTGGAAGATATGCAGTTTGCAGAGGCCGTTGCGGCCCCATCACCAGTCATCGATATGGATGATCTGGACGTGCCCGCATTCCTGCGCCGGAAGACTTACCCCAGCCTCCCGCAGGATCATGGAGCTCAACCGTGAAGAAAGAAGCTGTCGAGAAGATCACTCGAACCGTGGTCCGTCAGTTCCCTGAGATGGATGGCGTGCGGCCGGCCGTCAAGTCGGAGGAAGGTCAGCGCTATCTGGTGACATTCAAGGGCACCGCGGAACTGCCGGATGGAAAGTCCATGAAGCGAATTGTGCGTGTCGTCGCCGACGAAAAAGGCGATGTGATACGCATGAGCACTTCGAGGTGAAATGATGCATCAAATTAGATACCGACCGATCGTACTGATCAACCTGCTGGTCTTAAAGGCAACCGTCATGGCGGCGGAGTGGGCACTGGAGCACCGGGAATGGATTGCCCGCGGAAGGGCCTATGCGCCCGTGGTAATGGGCGGTTTTGTGGCCTACTTTGTCGGCGTCGTTATCGGACGCGCGATCGTTAATTAGGGCGATCGCTTACCAGCTCAATTGCTGTGCCTGAGCGCCCGGAGTACAATCCGGGCGCTCTTGCCATTTAGAATCTGCTCCTAAACTCTATGTCCAGCCAACGTCGACCCTTGGTGGTCGTACTGATCATCGCATCCTTCTTCGCGGCAGGACTGCTGACGGTCCTGCTCGGTGGAGACTCTTCTCCAGAACCGACCGGCACTCCCAAAGCCGACCGTAGCGAATCGGTGCTGATTATCGGCGTAGACGATCTTTCAGCCCCCACTCCAGGCCTGGTCGCGGTCTGGCAGGCGACATACAGTTATGCCAATCGAGATGTCATTCTGCTCGGGCGATCCGTGGACAGCCTGGTCTGTGGAAATCAACCGGCCACTCTCTCAGAGTTATTCTCTTGGGATCCCTCCAGTGGGGTCGCGACTGAATTCCTGGCTGCATTTGAGGAGATGCCGTTCGTCATCGCCGACGAGGCTGCTTTTTCTGCGCTCATCGATGAACTCGAAGGCTTGGATCTCAACGGTGCACACCTTCAGGGCAATCAGGTTACCGCCGTCCTGCGGACGCTGTATGGCAATCCCAGGGGTTCCCTGACCACGCAGGAGCAATTCCTGATCGCGCTCGGCGGCAAGGTGGCTTCCAACGCGGCCAGCGTGGACCTGAATCGGCTCCTGGAGCTGATTCCGGCCCACGCGTATACCTCGGTTCCGCCCCAGGACCTGCTGACCACTTATCTACGGCTGCAGCCACTCGATCCCGGATCGATACTCGTCTGGGCTTCCGGTGAACCAGCCGACTCCTGCGAAGGCTGACATAAAAGGTAAAGGAGACTGCCTCGCTGACAGTCTCCTCTGGTGCGCTGGGTGGGAGTTGAACCCACACGCCTTGCGGCACATGGCCCTCAACCATGCCTGTCTGCCAATTCCAGCACCAGCGCTCGGTTTGCCACCAAGTGGCGTGAAAGCAAAGGTACAAGTGCCCGCAAGGCTCTCGCGCCGGCCAAGTGTGAGGGCAATTCGCGGTATTATATCGGACCTTATCGTCCTGGGCGTGACTTCCAGCTCGCAAGAAGCCACAAGAGCCTTATCCGAACGAGTGATCCCTGGTCCCTAGCCATGCGAATTGTGCTCGATGCAATGGGCAGTGACGACCACCCGGAGCCTGAGCTGGAGGCGGCGGTCGAAGCCTACCGCCTTTGGGGTGAGCGGCTCACGCTGACCGGACCTGCGGAGGTGCTTGGATCCAGGGTCGATCCATCGCGAGTCGACATCGTCGACGCACCCGAGATTCTGGAAATGGATGACAAGCCGGCCGTGGCCGCGAAAAAAAAGCCGGACAGCTCGATGGCAGTGGGCATGCGCATGCTCAAGCACGGGGAAGCGGATGCCTTTATTACGATGGGAAACACCGGCGGCGCCATGGCAACCGCCCTGTTCCAGCTGGGTCGCATCAAAGGTGTCAAACGTCCTGCGCTCAGCCCGGTATTTCCGGTTAGAGACGGCTCGACCGTAGTGATCGACATTGGGGCCAATACCGATTGCCGGCCGGAGTACCTGCTACAGTTCGGTATCATGGGATCGATCTATGCCGAAATCATCTTGGAGCGCAATGACCCGCGCGTAGCGCTGCTATCAACGGGAGAGGAGGAAGGCAAAGGCAATATGCTTGTTGGACAGGCCGATCTATTGCTGCATTCCTCAGGACTGAACTACATCGGAAGCGTAGAGCCTCGAGAGCTCTACGACGGTGAGGCGGACGTGGTGGTCACGGATGGGTTCAGCGGGAACATTTTTCTCAAGACCAGCGAAGCGGTGGCAGCGCTTTTGGTTGATTGGATCCGCACCGAAATAAAGGCCTCTCCGGTCACCGCCGTGGGAGGCTACCTGGCCCGGCCGGCCTTTAGAAGGATCGGCAAGCTCTTGGACCCCACCGAGTACGGTGCGGTGCCGCTGTTGGGAGTGGACGGGTTGGTATATATTGGACATGGTCGTTCAAACACACACGCGGTCGTGAGCGCTCTGCGCGCGGCACGGAAAGCAGTCTCACGAGGGCTCATGCACGCGCTTCGTGAGGGACTCAAGGAATCACTTTAGGAGTCGGATCATTGACACCTGTAACTAACAACCACCGACGCGCCGTGATCACAGGCGTTGGCGTCACGACCCCGCTCGGCTCAAACGTCGAGGCGTTCTGGCAGAATCTGCTCGATGGCCGGTCCGGCATTCGCAGGATCCAGCAATTCGATGCCAGTGATATGCCCTGTAAGATTGCCGGAGAGATCCCCGACTTCGAAGCCACCGATCACATGCCCGCCAAGGAAGCGCGGCGGATGGCCCGCTCGTCGCAGATTGCCTTGGCGGCGGTCCAAATGGCGGTAGCAGATGCAGGGCTCGAGGAACCTATGGGAGAGCCGGAGCGCGTTGGCGTGAGCGTTGGAACGGGTATTGGAGGTCTCGATCGTGCGGTGGAGGGCGCTCGGGCCTATCGGGAACAGGGTCTCAACAAAGTTAACCCCTTCACGATTCCAGCCGCCATCCCGAATATGTCCGCATTCCATGTCGCCAACCGTTATGGAGCGCTTGGCCCGAGCAAGAGCACCGTCACTGCCTGCGCGTCGGGCACTCAGGCTGTGGGTGAGGCGGCGGAAATGATTCGCACCGGTCGTGCCGATGTTGTGCTAACGGCGGGCTTCGAAGCCTTGATCCAGGACTTCGTGCTCGCGGGGTTTACGGCAATGCGAGCGCTCCCGACCCACCACAACGATGATCCCGAACGGGCTTCGAGGCCTTTCGACAGCGATCGTGAAGGATTTGTTTTCTCCGAAGGCGCTGCGGGACTGGTCATTGAGAACCTGGAGAAGGCGCAGAAGCGCGGTGCACACATTTATGCAGAAGTCGTGGGACACGCCAGCTCGAGCGATGCTTTCCATATGGCTGCGCCGGATCCTTCTGGTGCCGGTGCGCTCCGCACGATGCGCTGGGCCCTAGAAGATGCACAGCTTTCGCCGGATGAAGTCGATTACATCAATGCACACGGCACCTCCACGCCGGCAAATGACGCAGTCGAGACCCTGGCAATCAAATTGCTATTTGGCGAACAAGCCTACGAAATCCCAATCTCGTCGACCAAGTCCATGATCGGGCATCCGATGGGAGCCTCGGGGGCGATCGAAGCGGTGGTGTCCGCGCTCGCCATCGATCGCGGTGCGATCCACCCCACCATCAACCTGGAGATCCCCGATCCGGATTGCGATTTGGACTATGTGCCTCAGGAAGCCCGCGAGGCGGATGTCAGAGTAGTTCTCTCCAATTCATTCGGGCTGGGCGGCCAGAATGCATGCCTGGTCCTGAAGAAGCTCTGATGCAGCAGTACATCGACTCGGCGAAGGTCAAGCGATATGCCCTGCTCTCTCGCATCTTGTCTTTTGGTGGGCTGGGCATCATGGGCCTGGGATTGTTTCTATCTTTCCGGCCCCCATATCGCATCGACCTGGTGCTGGGCTCGTTTCTGATTGGCATTCTGGCCTCCCAGATCGGTCAGCCGATGCGAAATCGCTGGGATCGGCGGCCTCGCGTCGACGAAATCCTGGATGGCGCGCTCAAGGGCTTGGACCAGCGCTTTGCTATTTTTCACTATTCGCTGGGGGCCAGGCATGTTTTGATATGTCCTGGCGGAGTATTTGCCCTCGTGACGCGAGTCGAGGACGGCAAAATCGAATACACCGATGGCCAGTGGACCAAGACCACCAGCAAAGGCAGCCTGTTTCGGCGCGCCGGTACCCGAGACATCCGTGGCATCGAGCGCGAGGCCGCGGCGGAAGCGGATCGAGCCAGCTCACGCCTCAATTTACCCTTTGCCGTACGCCCACTGATCGTATTTCTCCACTCCAATGCTGAGATGAATGTTCGCGAGGCGCCCATGCTCTCCACTCATCTCAAGAAGCTGAAGAGCTCCCTTCGAAAGCTGCCGAAATCCGAGACCCTGTCGCAACGAGAAATCGCCCAATTGGTCGCAGATCGCGGCCTGGCCTGAGGTGGCTATGCGCAATCACAGAGCCTTTGACGCTCCACATCAACCAAAACGAGGCCCCCACCCATGCGGGAGCCTCGTAAGTCGTTCGCTTGAGTATGTTAGCTGTTTAGGAACTCATCCAGTGAGGTACGACTAATTCGGTAGGCCTCTCCTATCTTCTTGGCCTTGAGATCGCCTGAGTCGATGGCCGAGATCACGTCCTCTTCCGAAACCTTGAGATACTGCGCAGCCTCGCCAGGAGTCATGACACCCGGGACACCGGCAGCCGCTGCGGCCCCTCCACCGACTGCGCCTTGGGATCCGACCCTCACTGCGTCGCTGATCGCGCTGCCAATGCCCATTCCAGCCCCGATCCCAGCCGTCAACCCCGCGCCGCCAGACGGATTTTGAGCCGCTTCGCGCATGGCGTCCGCCGCCTGAAGCTGGGTGTAGGTCTGCATGTCGAGCATCCCCATATCGCGCAGTTCCTCCGCCGACCTGTCGGAGGGCTTCAGGCTCTCGATGTAAAAGGCCTTCAATATGAGCCCCAGAGCGCGGAAATCGTCCTGTCCCTTGGCTCGCACTCCCGCTCCGATCTCTTCAATCAAGCCGATCAGCTCTGGGACGCTGCTGACCTCGGTCGTCTCGCCCAAGAGATCCTGAAGATCAGAAAGCAAGATTCCACGCAGCCGATCTTGAATGTCCCTGACGCTGTAGGCTCCCATGGCGCCCACCAGCTGAGTCACAAATTGCTGAGCGTCCGCAACCTGTATACCGTACGTTCCGAAGCCCTGAAGAAGTGCGACGCCCAAGCCCATGCCGGGATTGCGCACCAAGATAGGCTGCGGAGTGCCCCACTTCTGGTTGGCGAATTCACGCATCGAGACGAAGTACACCTCTGCCTTGAATGGCGTATCGCCACCAAAGGCTTTGCCAATAAAGTCCACCACGCGCGGGATGTTGGCGGTCGTTAGCGTGTGACGTCCGGGGCCGAAGGTGTCCAGCGCCTTACCGTCGCGAGAGAAGACTGCGTTCTGCGCCTCCCGAACGACGAGCTGACTGCCGATCCTGAAATCGCCTGAGCCAACCTCGGGGACGCGGCGCACAAACTCATTCCGCATCTCATTGGGGTGCTCAATGATGTCAATAAACCTTGCCATATCAGCTCTCCTGTTCGCCTAGAACGACTTCCGACCGGCGATCATACGCCCTGGTTGCCTTGCTCGCAACACTCACCAGGTTTTCGATTGCCGCCGGCACCTCGTCCGCGTTGCTCATAGCTGCTTCCAGCCCGTCGACGGCTTCCCTTACTCGATCCGCGTACTCGAGAAGCTCGAGATCATATTGATACAGGCTGTCAAGCTCATCCTGGTTGACGCGAACCGCGTTGAAAAAACCGGCATAGCCGCGCGGCGCTCCCCGGACCCGGTCCACGAGGGTGCGGAGCTTGATGGCTGCCGTTTCCGCGTCGTCGACATACTGCAGCATCTTGGCGCCGACCATCTGAGCCTGGATCGCAGAGACACGGTTCCATTGCTCTTCATACCGATCGGCGACCGTGTCGCGCAGCAGCTTATCTGCATCCCGACGTCGCTCACGATCGTAGTAGCCAATGAAGCCTGCCACGGAATTTTGTAGTTTGCCCAGCAGGTCCTTACCTTCTGTTACCTTGTCCATGGGATCTGTCATTCGGCCTCCCTAATAGTAGGTTTTATCGGATTATATCGTGCGGCGGCAACCCTTACCTTCGGGCTCTCTTCCACGAGTATAATCGGCGACGATGTCGCTGGACGGTCAACGCCTCGATCCCGACCGCTACGCCGTTATTCCCCGAACTATTTCCTTTGTAATTTGTCAGAACGAGATCCTGCTCATCAAGCTGGCTTCAGACCGTGAGGGTTGGTCTGGCCGTTACAATGGGATGGGAGGCCACGTCGAACCCGGAGAGCAACCCTTGTCGGCCGCCCGACGAGAGGTGCGAGAGGAGACTGGACTGTCGCTGCCCGACCAGCAGCTATGCGGCGTCGTGATCGTGGATACGGGAGCAAGCCCCGGCATCGGACTCTTTGTCTTCGTATGCGAGGCGGCTGAGACCGGCCTGTCCGCCGGTCCCGAAGGCGCTCCGGCATGGCTTCCGGTCGACCGGCTGGGGGATTACGACTTGGTCGAGGACCTGGACTTTCTCATCCCTCAAGCCCTCAAAGCACGGTCTGAAAAGTCCGTATTCTTTGCGGCGTATTCCTACGACAAGCATGGCAAGCTGGAGATTACCCTGACCAAATGAACAAAACCCCCGCATATACGTGGATCGGTCTGGCCATCATCCTGGGCGGTCAGGCACTATTGGCTGGTGGCAGCTCGTTCTTGGCGACGTGGCTTACCCCCGTGATGTGGACCGGACTCATCCTGCTGCTCGACGGGATCGTATATCGCATGCGCGGCCGCTCCTGGTTGATGACCCGGCGCCGCGAATTTCCGCTCCTGATCCTGGCCTCCGTAGCGGTTTGGCTTGTCTTCGAGGCCTACAACCTACATCTGAGGAACTGGCGCTACGAAGGCCTGCCTGCAAGCAGCTTGGTGCGCGACATCGGCTATTTTTGGTCCTTCGCCACCATCATTCCAGGCGTGTTTGAGATCGTGGACCTGGTACAGGCTCTGATGGACCGAGCCGGCAAGGCAAGAAGTGAGCGGCAATCGATGGCGCCTGCTGGGCCCAGCTGGGCCTGGTGGTTGGCAGGCATCGCCATGGTCACCATTCCGTTGGCCTTGCCAGCAAGTGTGGCCGCCTACTTGTTTGGCGCGGTCTTTATCGGCTTTTTCTTACTGCTCGACCCGCTCAATGAGAAACTCGGCCTGCCCTCCCTGCGCAAGCAATGGCGCCTTGGCCCGCGCCGCATAATCTGGGCCTTGTTGCTTGGCGGGCTAATTTCTGGCTTCGTCTGGGAGACCTGGAATCAGCAGGCGGTGGCGGCAGGCGGAGCATACTGGGTCTATCTTATTCCCGAAGAGCTGCGCCCGTTCGGGCTCACCTATGGGCAGATGCCGCTGTTGGGTATGCTCGGCTTTCCCCCCTTCGTGCTCGAGCTGTTCGCCTTCTACTACTTCATTCGCGAATCGCTGGGCGGTGACCGCATCTTTGGCGTCCGTCCGGTGGATGGGTGATCCAAATAGAACCTAATCCCATTCCCCTCGCATCGCTACGGGCCGCCTATCGTCCCCGATCCCCAGCTCAGCATTCTGCTGCGCTCATTGTTGCTACCTGCAAGCTGCTACTCCCCGGGCCGTTCGTAGAAAACAAGCTGCGTCCTGCCGTATGTCCGGCGGTCGAACTCGACCAGGGATTCGAGCTCCAACGGCCGGTATTCCCGTTCATTGATCTGAGCGATGACCCAGGCATCTATGTTCAATCGATCGGCGTATGAATCGAGCCGGCGCACGGCCTTGCTCCAGAGTTTGATGTCTTGCGGCGGCGCCACATAGGCGAAATCGTGCGAACTGCCCGACTGGCGGCTGATCCACTCGAAGACATCCGCCTGAACGAGCTGGGCTCGATGCGTGAGTTCAGTGAGCTCGAGATTTTCGCGTATCGTTTGCAGAGCGGCCGGGTGCTTCTCGACAAATGTGGCGTGCGCAGCACCGCGGCTCAGCGCCTCAATCCCCACGCTTCCAGTTCCGGCGAAAAGATCCAGGAAATCGCTCTCGGGAAGAGCCGGCGCGAGGATGTTGAAGAGCGCCTCTTTTACTTGATCGCGTATCGGACGGGTCAGGTTGCCTGGCACCATCCGCAGGCGCCGGCCCCTGGCGCTGCCGGCGATGACGCGCAGGGGCATGTCAGTTCAACAGCTCGGGAATGGCTTCGGGATGTTCTGCCACTCTGACGCCGGCGTTCTGGAGCGCGGCGACCTTGTCCGCCGCCAAGCCCGACCCAGCCTCGACAATGGCGCCCGCGTGCCCCATTCTCTTACCCGGCGGGGCCGATTGGCCCGCGATAAATCCCACCACTGGCTTCGTCATGCTGGACGAGATGAAATCCGCAGCCCGCTCTTCCTCCACCCCACCAATCTCACCGATCATCACGACCGCCTCAGTATGGTGATCGTCCTCAAACATCTGGAGTACATCCGTGAAGCGGGTCCCGTTGATTGGGTCACCACCGATGCCGACGCAGGTCGTGACTCCGAAGCCATTCTGCTGCAGAGCATAGAGAACTTCATAGGTGAGCGTGCCGGAGCGCGAAACCACACCGATAGAGCCCGGATCGGAGATGCGTCCCGGAATGATCCCTACCTTGCTTTCGCCAGGGGTCAACAATCCTGGACAGTTGGGTCCCACCAGCCGGACTCCCTCCTGATCCAGGTAGCTGCGTACCTTCATCATGTCTTGAATCGGTACGCCCTCCGTGATGCAGATCACGAGTGGAACTCCCGCATCTCCCGCTTCCAGCATCGCGTCACCGGCGAACTTTGCAGGAACGAAAAGGACGCTGCAGTTCGCACCCGTGGCGGCCAGCGCGCGTTCCACCGTATCGAACACTGGGACCTTGCCATCAAGCACCCAGTCACCGCCCTTCCCGGGCGTCACCCCGGCCACGACCTGAGATCCATAGTCCAACATCTTGGACGCGTGGAATAACCCTTCTCGCCCCGTGATGCCCTGTACCAGCACACGCGTGTCTTTGTCTATGAGGATGCTCATTCGGTTCCACCCATCTTGGCAGCTTCGATGACCATCTTCGCCGCCTCTACCAGGGAAGAGGCGGTATCCATTTTGGCCTCTGCCAGGATCTGGCGCCCTAGCTCTTCATTGGTCCCTACCAGCCGCGTTACCAGATAAACTTCTCGAGGCACCTGCTCGAGCGCCATGAGAATTCCTCTCGCCACCTCGTCGCAGCGTGTGATCCCGCCGAAGATGTTAAACATCATCGAATTGACTTCCGGATCCTCCAGGATGATCTGTATCGCGGCCGAAACCTTTTCGGCCGCCGCCCCTCCTCCGATATCCAGGAAGTTGGCTGGCTCACCGCCCAGCCCCATGATCACGTCCATGGTGGCCATTGCCAGACCGGCACCGTTTACCATGCAGCCGATGTTCCCATCCAGTTTTACGTAGGAAAGGCCATACCCGCGGGCCTCACGCTCAGAGGGCGCCTCCTCATCCAGGTCTCGCAGCTGCTCCAGCTCGGGGTGTCGGAAGAGCGCGTTGTCGTCGATCACGATTTTTCCGTCCAAAGCGAGCAGTTGATCCTGCTTGGTGATTACCAACGGATTGATCTCGGCCAATGTCGCATCGGAATTCCAATACGTGTTAAACAGGCCGCGCGCCATCTGGGAGAATTCGCTCCAGTGCTGTCTCGGGAGCTCCATAGCCGCGGCCAGATTGCGGGCCTGATAATCACGGAGTCCGATGAGCGGGTCAACCCATGCCCGGGCGATCTTGTCGGGATGAGTTCGGGCAACTTCTTCGATTTCGATGCCACCTTCTGCGGAGGCGATGAGAACCGGACTACCCTCCGTGCGATCGTTGGTCACTCCCAGGTAGATTTCGGAGCTTATTTCCGCCGCCTCATCAACCAGAATCTTCCGTACCGGCAGCCCTTTGATTTCCAGTTCAAAGATAGCGGCAGCAAGCTGCTCGGCTTCTTCCGGTGATTTAGCCAGACGAATACCGCCCGCTTTGCCGCGCCCCCCCACTAAAACCTGCGACTTGACTACAACCTTGCCTCCGAGTCGCTCAGCGATCGCCCGAGCCTCGGCAGGTGTCTCGGCTACCTCACCCCGAGGGATCGGCACGCCATGCTTCGCGAAGAGTTGCTTGGATTGATACTCGTGTAGTTTCATTCGCCTCCAGGTAGTTCGAACCGCATGACTCGGTCATTGGCGCCATCCGCGACCCAGATGACGCCTGCATCTGCAAAGGCGACCCCTGCGGGCAGCCCAAACTGGCTATCACCGCCACCGTAGCTCCCCCACCCCATGACAAATTCTCCCTCAGAATCGAAGCAAAGGACCCGATATCCTTCAGGGTCAGAGACGCAAACGTCCCCATTTTCTCTTACCCCCAAATAAGGTTTGTTCTCCAGCGATTGACCCAGCCAGCCGTCCACGGGCCACTCGGCCACCGCCACGAAGCTTCCCTCGCCGAGCTCTTCGAATACCTGTATGCGCTGGTTCCAAGTGTCGGCCACATACACCCTGCCCTGCGCGTCAACGTCGACTCCAACCGGCTCATCAAGTCCGCCTAACTGGAGTCCGAATCCACCGAATTGGCCGAGCGGATTACCGTCGGCATCAAAGACTACGATCCGCTTGTTTCCTGTATCCGCCACGAACAGGCGACCATCGTCATCAATCGCAATTGCCCGCGGTCCCCAGAACGCGGTGGGTTCGCCCGTTTGTCCAAATGAGCCGAAGCTGCTCAAGTACTCCCCCTCGGCTGTGAAGCGTTGAATGCGGTGGTTCCAGGTGTCCGCGACGTAAACGGATCCATCCGGTCCCACCGCAACATCCCAGGGCTCGTTGAATGTTCCCGGGGGTGCGACCCCGCCCTCAGGCGCAGCCGCGAAGCTTCCCCACTCATCGAGCAGCAACCCTTCCGCGCTAAAGCGCTGCACCCGGTGATTCATGGCATCCGCCACATATAGATCGCCATTCGGGGCAATCGCAATTCCCCGCGGGCCCGAGAGCTGACCGGGAGCGTCCCCGGGTCCCCCAATCCGTACCCCGGCCGACAACGTGATCATTCGATCCGCATAGGGGTCGATGTAGGGCTCCGCCTCCAGCTCTGCGGGGGTCACACCGTAGTCCCATATCAAAGATCCGATGTCCTTGCGGATGTACAGGCGCATCCGATCGGAAGGATTCCAATTTTCCAGCGAGAAGTCTCCGCCGGTGACCTGTCCGTAAGCCTCGTAGTCTCGATTCAGCCATATATCCCAGAGTGCGCCGCGCATTTCCGGCGAGGTGAGCGCGTTCCACAATCGCTCTGCAGTAAGGTTGAAGTAGTCCTGCATGGGCCACCACATCCTTATGTACTCGAAGCTGTTATAGCGGTCCTCCATGAGAGGATCGACTTTGGCCCAGTTATTGTCCCCGGCGATCACAACCGGATAATTCAAGAGGTCTCGACTCGGAGAAGGTCCGTAATAAAGCGCTTGATCATAGTTGCGCAAATACCAGTTGATCGGCCAGGACACATCGTCGTCAAATGCCACTTTTATCGATAGCCCATCGGTCGTCCGGCGCGATAGGTCTTCGATCTGATTCAACACTTCCTTTACCCCAGTTGCGGAGTGCGCGTAGACCATAAACTCCGTTGCGTTATCGAAGTTGAGGTACGAGGCGCGGAAAGCCGTCCTCAACGTCAGGAGCCCCAGGATCGCAAGCACAATTACCCCCGCCATTTGGCGCACGTTCACTATCGACCAGTAGCGCCGTAGGTATACGATCGCAACCAGCACACCTACCCCAACTCCAGCAGCAGCGAGGAAGCCGTTGGTTGCTCCGAGCTCGTTGAGCGTGCTGCCCTGGAAGGGCGCCTCGGGGCCCAGCAGATATCCCAGCGCGCGCGCGGCCGAGATGAACAGGACCAGCACCAGCAGTGCCAGCAGCCAGCCCCGGCCCTTACGCATCCGGGACCAATTGACCGATTCGAGGAATTGGCCGATGGCCCAACCCGCGAGCAAGATCAGTGGCAGGGCGATATGCACGGTGAGCCACGGCATGCGCTCACCTGCGAACGAGTAGAGAACGAAAGAGGTGATGGCCCAGAAGCCGAAGAGCGGAATGACCGGAAATTCCCTTGCCGCCTGCTCTTGATCCTCCAACTTTTCCATGCGTTTGCCGGGTTTTCGGATGGATCGCACGCCAAATGCCAACGCTAAAAAGGCGCCGACCACCGGCAAGAACTCGTAGAAAGGCAGCTGAATCAGCGCGTAGTAGTAGGCTGGCTGACTGCCGCGCTCGACTCCTTGCTGCACGAGCCAGTAGCCGAGCGACCCGACCAGACCGGTGGCAATGCCATTGGGATTGGTGAAGAGCGTTGTATAGAAGAGGAAAACCGGGAGGTAGAAGGCTCCTGCTATCGGGATCCAGCGGCGAATGTCCCACGCGAAACCGATGGCCAGGCTAAGGGCGAAGAGCACCAGGAGCACCCCCACCGTCGGCCAGAACGAGGCTGGGTCCTGGTAAGCGAGCGGGTCCCAGCCCAGGAAATCCGCAGGAATGGCTGCCAGCAGTGGAAGAGTCAGTGTACCGATGATGACCAGTAGATCCAGTGCCGGAAAATCGGTCCTCAGTCGGCGGCCATACTCACGGATCACGGCCGCCGCGATCATCACGCCCCCGACGATAGCCAGGAGCACGCCCGCCGCAATCACTGGAGAGAGGCCGGTGCCGGGCGGAATCTCTGCGCCCGGATCCAACGGCTGAATCACACCCGATTCCGCCGCGCTTCGATCCTGAAAGTAGGTTACGAAGGCGAAACTGGTGCCCACAACCGCCACGAGCACGCCCGCCAGGAAAATCCTGCGCAGTCCTTCGCTGCGCCATCGCTCGTCATACAGGCGCCAGGCGAACAGCCCCGCCAGGAAGACCAACATCTGAGCTGCATAAAGGAAGGAGGTCTCCTTCGTGGCAAAGTGCAGCCCCAGCGTGACCGACAAGAGATACAGCCAGCGGATCTCACGCGTCTCGAAGTATCGGATTACGGCCCAAAACATCAGCAGCCCAAATACCACGACGTAGCTCTCGTTGCGCGCGTAACGACTGTAGTAGAGCATGAAGGGCGAGATCAGCATGAGCACCGCGGTCACGATCGTTCCGGCCTTGCCTAGCCATCGGCGAAAGAACCAGATCAGGGCGATCGCAGCCACACCGGCCAGCGCGACCGGGATGCGGGCCGAGGCATCCGAATCGCCAAAGAGGAAGTAAGAAAACGCTGCAAGATGGAACTGCAGCGGACCGTGCATCAGCGGCGTGTGCTGGAAACCGCGGCCCTCTGCCAACTCCCATGAATAGTACGTAATCAGGCTTTCGTCGTGGCTCATTACGCGTGTCTCGAGATCGTAGAAGCGGGTGATCACGGCCGCCATTAGAATGCCAGCGAAGATCAGGGTTTCGGCATTCACGTTTACTCGGACTGACAAGAGGCGTTCAAGCCAGTTGTCGGAGCGTTCGCCCGTTGGAATGGGTTGGTCCATAGATCTACCTCACCTGGTCCGGCTCGCTCACCGCGAGCCGTAGGTCCTCAGCTTCTTGATTCGTCAACTGACGCCATGCGCCCGACTCTAGATCGCCCAGCTTAAGATTGGCCATACGAATGCGGATAAGACGCTCGACACGAAGGCCAAGCGTAAGCGCGGTCTCGCGTATCTGGCGTTTCATTCCCTGCCTGAGGATGACTCCTACCCATCTCTCTCGCCGATCCTGCACCCACACTTTTGCTGGAGACGTTCGTGCACGGTCTGCAATCGTGACACCTTCCCGCCATGATTGCAACTGATCCTCGCTGGGGATCCGATCCAGAAGCACCCGGTATTCCTTCTCGTGCCCGTACGAGGGATGCGTGAGCGCATGCGTCAACCTGCCATCGTTTGTTAGCAGGATGAGCCCCTCGCTTTCCAGGTCCAACCTGCCAACCGGATAGACACGCGTCTCGATTTCTACAAGATCGATCACCGTTGGCCAACCGCCTTGCGAAGTGAGAGACGAGAGCACTCCCGCCGGCTTGTGAAGTAGCACGTAAACGAGCGGGTCGGGGTTGCGCATGGGCTTCCCATCGACCACGATTTCATTCATTGAAGGATCGGTGCGCATGCCTAACCTGGCGCGCACGCCATTGACCCTCACCCTGCCCTCTCGAATCATGCGTTCGCATGTGCGACGCGATCCATATCCCGCCTGCGCCATGGCCTTCTGGAGCTTGGGCGCCTCAGGTTCCATTGGACAGCTGCTCTTCCGGCTCCCCTGCCTGCTCCAAATTTCCCTCGGATTCGCGGGTCTGCGAGGATGCGCCGGGAATCCCAATCTCGATCTCAGGCAGCTCCTCGAGCGAGCTCAAACCGAAG
Source organism: Anaerolineales bacterium (assembly GCA_048054495.1). GTDB lineage: Bacteria > Chloroflexota > Anaerolineae > Anaerolineales > E44-bin32 > JADFRG01. Next base: position 15,068 of record JBGMQN010000048.1, on the reverse strand, counting down.
TGTTGTAGAAATTCCCCGCTCGTCCCATACAGAATTGGGCGGCCTGGCCCGCTCGTCCGTCCTATTTCTTCGATCAAGCCATGCCGAAGCAGTGTCTTGAGTGAGGAGTCGGAGTTGACGCCCCGGATGGAATCGATCTCCGGCCGCGTAATAGGCTGTTGATACGTAATGATGGCCAATACTTCCAGCGCCGCGCGGCTGAGATGTGCCTGGCTGTCGAGCTGGAGCAATCGTTCGATTTCGAGTGCGTACTCCGGAGCGCTGGTCATTTGCGCGCCGCCCTTGTGATACTGGATACGCAATCCGCGCTGGAGGTATTGAGCCTCAAGGTTCGATAGAGCGGTTTTAACCTCCGCAGGGGGGACATCCAGCGCCGTAGCAAGCTGGTCGATAGTCGCCGGTCCCGGTGAAGCGAACAGCAGCGCCTCCAGCTTCACCTCTAGATTGCCCTGCGTGCTATAATCCCGCGCCATTTCTCCCGATGCATCCATCTAAAGTCGGTTTAATGCCATTTCTGCTCGCAGTCCCCCTGGTCGTAGTTGGCCTGGCCTGCCAGATCAACGTCGGCGGACCCGAGCCACCGGCGGACATCATTGAGGCTTCCGCGGCCAGCGCCTCGGAATTGGCGAACAACTGGGAATCCGCCTTGTCGCTGGACACTGGCGAGGTAGTCTTGGTGATTACTGAGCAGCAATTGACATCCTTTTTGTCGGAGCGGTTGGAAAGTGACGAGGAGCCTATCCTGAGGAGCCCACAGGTTTTCTTGCGCGATGGGCAGATCAGGATCTATGGCACCGCCAGCGCAGGGGCCTTCGAAGCCGGCGCTCTGTTGAGCATTCAACCGACAGTTGGTTCCGGTGGCGATGTCGAGTTCGAGATCACAACGGCTGAATTTGGACCGATCCCCGCACCTAATGCTCTGACTACGGTTCTGTCAGAGTTGCTCACCGAGGCCTTTACTGGCACACTCGGCTCTATGGCCACCGGGATCCGGATCACCTCGCTTGCTATTGCCGACGGCCAGGTGGCGATCGTCGGCAGCCCGAGGTAGCGAGCAATTATACCAACCTGCAATTTCAACCGCTATTGGACCACACTGCCGATGGTCAAGCCGATGCTCACCTTGGTGAGCATCGCCCTGGCAAGCATCGCACTGTCCGCATGCGTCAGTCCGCAGGCCACTGCCGCCACAATCGATGTGGAGATCATGGTCGACGGGGAGGCCATTGAGCTGTCCGTTCCTGCCGGTTCCACCGTTCAATTCGCACTGGATCAAGGGAGCGTGAAGCTCGGTGAGCTCGACCGTGTGGATCCGCCCGTCTTCACAGTCGTTACCGACGGCACCGAAATTGTGGTCGTTCGACGCCTGGAGCGCTTCGAAGTTGAGGAGCTCGTGCTCCCTTTCTCCCGACAAACGATCCGCAATGAAGGGCTGCCCGAGGGTCAAACTCGCCTGCTTCAGGCTGGGTCAAACGGCATGGAGGAAATCACTTTTCGCATTGTCGAGGAAGGTGGCAATGAGATGTCCCGGCAGCCCGTGAAGCGCACGGTGGTGATCGAGCCACTTCCTGAGATCATCATGGTCGGCGCTCAAGCGGCGCATACACCGCTGAACATCAAGGGCACGTTAGCCTACCTTTCGGGCGGAAACGCATGGGTGATCGAGGGGAACTCCGCTAACAGGCGCCCCGTCGTCGTATCCGGCGATCTCGACGGCCAGGTCTTTCGACTCTCCCCGGATAGCAAGTGGCTGCTTTACACCCGCGGTCTGGATGAGGAGAGCGATGATTTCAATTCACTGTGGGTGGTGGATATCGAAAATGAGCAGGCCAGCCCTATAGACATCGGCGCCCGGAACATCGTGCATTTCGCGGATTGGGCTCCGGAATCCGACTCGCCCGTGCTGGCGTATTCGAGCGCCGAGCCCCGTCAGTCGCCCCCTGGCTGGCAGGCCAATAACGATCTTATCCTGGTCAGTCTGAGCTCCGGAGGCCGCGTGCTTCGGGAGCGCGAATTGCTCCCGCCGAACCCTGGCGGACAATACGGTTGGTGGGGCACTTCGTTTGCATGGGCTCCAGATGGCGTGCACATCGCGTACGCGCGAGCGGACGGTGTGGGTCTCATTGATTCGCGTGAGCCGGCCTTCGAGCCGCTATATGAAATTGTTCCGCTTCAAACCGGCAGCGACTGGGCCTGGGTGCCAGGAGTCGCCTGGGGGCCAAATAGTCGCACACTGTACCTGGTCGATCACGCTCCGCCGCTGGGTATTGAAGATCCTGCGGCTTCTCCGATCTTCGATTTAGTCGCGATCCGTGGGCCTGGGGAATCCCCGCTTCCACTCGCAACTCGAACCGGCATGTTTGCCTACCCCTCCTCCTCGCCGGTTGAGCTAATGGATTCTGGTGAGATCGCCTCTCAGGTAGCCTTCCTGCAGGCCCTCTCTCCTCTCGAGAGCGAGACCAGCAGCTACCGTCTCATGGTGATGGATCGTGATGGGAGCAATGTGCGCGCCTTGTTCCCGGAAGCCGGCGAGCCGGGTATCGCCCAGAATGAACTCTCGCCGGCCTCCTGGTCGCCGGATGCCGATCGCTTGGCGCTAATCTATCGAGGGGATGTCTGGATCGTGGATGCTTCGACTGGCACGGGCCAGCAGCTGACCGGAGACGGGCTCACGATCGCGCTGGATTGGAAGCCTTGACCCGCCTCTATAAGAAAGGTGAACCATGCGAGTCGTTGTGACTGGTGGTGCTGGATTCATCGGCTCCCATCTCTGTGATCGGCTGATCGAGGCGGATCATGAGGTCGTGGCAATCGACAACCTCGTTACCGGTAACGCCGAGAACCTTGCGCACCTGGCGGGCCACGATCGATTTCACTACATCCGGGACGACGTATCCAATTTCATCTTCGTGTCAGGAAAAGTGGATGCGATCTGGCATCTTGCTTCTCCTGCCTCCCCAAATCCATTATCCCCCTACGGATACCCTCAGCTTCCCATCCAGACCTTGAAAGTGGGCGCGCTCGGCACACACAACGCCCTGGGTCTGGCGCGTGCCAACCAGGCCGTTTTCCTGTTGGCCTCCACCTCAGAAGTCTACGGAGACCCCGAGCAGCATCCGCAGCGGGAAGACTATTGGGGGCGTGTGGATCCAATCGGACCTCGATCGATGTACGACGAGGCCAAGCGCTTTGCCGAAGCTATCACGATGGCCTATCACCGTCACCATTCCATGGACACACGCATCGTGCGGATATTCAACACTTACGGTCCACGCATGAGGTTGGACGATGGCCGGGTCGTGCCGAACTTCATTCGCCAGGCGATCGAGGGCGAGCCCCTGACTATCTACGGCGATGGTCAACAAACACGTAGCTTCTGCTACATCGACGATCTCGTGGAGGGGCTGCTGCGCCTCATGCAGACTGAGTTCCACGAGCCGATCAATCTTGGGAATCCGGTCGAGATGACGATCGAGGAGCTGGCGGATCTGGTGCTGCGGCTCACGGGGAGCGAAGCCGGAGTCGAATTCTTGGCCGATCAGCGGGATCATTCCGATCCTCAGCAGCGTCGGCCCGATATCGACCGCGCAAAGGAAATCCTGGATTGGGAGCCGAAGGTCCCGCTTGAGCAAGGTCTCCGGGCGACGATGGAGGACTTCAGGAGACGCATCTGAACCGCAGGCGCGAGCTCACCCGCTTTTTCAAGTTCTCTGTGGTCGGCGCAATCGGCGCCGTCGTTGATTTTGGCACCTTCACACTGCTGTGGAGAGTTGTTGGAGTCTGGGATGTCATCGCGCAAGCGATTTCCTTCACGGCGGCGGTGACCAGCAATTTCATCTGGAATCGGTATTGGACCTATCCCGATTCGCGCAGCAAACCGCTTGGCCGGCAGGCGCTCCAATTCTTTGTCGTGAACGTCATCGGGCTGGCGATCCGCACCGTCGTGTTTGATCGGCTCAAGCCTGTGACGATTTCATTCGCTGAAGAGCTGTTGCCATCCCAATTTGACTCCGAGACCGTCGGCGTCTATTCGGCCTTGGTCCTCGCCGTAATCGTCGTGCTTTTCTGGAATTTTGGTGTCAATCGCGTGTGGACCTATTCAGACGTCCAATAGTCCTGATAGCTCCCTGAAGGCGTACCGACCTGTATAATCGAACCGTCGAATCCGATGCGCGAATCCATCTATAAGCCCATACCGATCTACAACACCCCCGGGGATTGGGTGGCTATGATGATCTATCCCTACATCTACAGCACGGTAGGAGAATGGATAGGCTGGGTCACGCCTAAGAAGGACGTGTACAACGTCCACGGGATCTACGCGGGTTGGCTCACGAAAGAGCCTCGAATCCTGAGACGCAGGATACAGGAAGGGACACTCGCCCGGCGCGATCCGCCGCCAAAACCGGAAAGGATCCGTCCTCCAGCCACCGTTCCGCTGCCGCCGATGATGGCAGAGCTGCCTTTCGAGATCCTGGACGTCTTCGATGATGATCGCGAGCACCTCCCAACACTGGATCATGGCGAACACAAGGAAGACATGGATTGAGGGAAACAAAGACAGTTGCCGATTCGCGAGTGTCCTTGTCTCTGCTGATGCAGCCGCATTATGCGAACCTGATGGGGACGGTGCACGGCGGATGGATCATGAAACTTGTTGACGAAGCGGGCGGTCTTTCCGCCATTCGCCACGCGCAATCTCAAGTGGTAACCGTGGCCATCGACCAAATGAGTTTTCATTCTCCCATCCGGATCGGGGATCTCGTCACGCTGGAGGCCGAAGTAACCTATGTGGGCAACTCCTCCATCGAGACCCGGGTGCGGGTCATGGCTGAAGATCCGCGCTCTGGCGAACGAACCCACACCAACACGGCCTACCTCGTATATGTGGCCCTCGACGCTTCCGGTGAGCCTACCCGAGTACCGCGGCTGATCGGCGAGACAGAGGCCGAACGACATCGCATAGACCGCGGTGAACGGCGGCAGGCCGACCGTTTGGCTCGCATGCGATCCGAAGCTGAGGAAGTTGTGAATTGACCCAGCAGGCACGGACGCTCACCGAGCTGCTCTCCGCGGCCGGCGCTCAACGTTTTCTCGATGCGCCGCTTACCGAAGACCTGGGACTTGCCGAAGGGCTTCCGTTCCCCTTCCTTGCCCTGGTTGGGCAGTCGGAAATGAAACTGGCCTTGGTGTTGAGCCTGATCAACCCCAATGTCGATGGAGTGCTGCTGATCGGAAATCGGGGAACGGGCAAATCCACGGCAGTGAGGGGTTTGATTGACCTGCTGCCGGAAGTAAATCGCAGCCTGTGCCCCTACGGCTGCCTACCGGAGGACATCGAAACGGGAGGCATGGACGAAGTCTGTCCGGATTGCGCCCGGAAGTATGGAGAGGGCGAGAGCCTCACCTACCGGGACTCGGTGCAGCTCATCGAACTACCGCTGAATGCGGGATTGGAAGACGTCATCGGTGGCCTCAACTCTCGAAGCGGAGCGCACCGCCGGCACCGACTCAATCGCGGGATTCTGGCCCGTGCAGACCGCAATCTGCTCTACATCGATGAAGTGAACTTGCTGAACGACGAGATCGTGGATGCTATTTTGGATGCAGCCGCGCAGGGGGCCTATACCGTGCGGCGCGGTACGCTGGCTGCAACGTATCGATCAAGGTTCGTATTGATCGGATCCATGAATCCAGAGGAAGGTAGGCTGCGGCCCCAGATCCTCGATCGGTTTGGGCTGCGAGTGTTGGTGAGCGGATTGAAGGGAAAGCAGCAGCGCCTGGAGGCCTATCGTCGGACGATCGCCTACCGCGCCAATCCGCGCCAGGTCGTGCGCGAATATGCAAGTGCAACGGCCCTGGTCCGCGAGGAGCTTCAAGCCGCGCGCGAGGCGATACCCAAGGTGGAGCTCACGAAGGCCACCGAGCGATACGGACTAGATCTCATCAAGCAGATGGGAATTGATTCTCTGCGAGCCGAGATCACATTGTTTGAAGCCGCGCGAGCGCGCGCGGTAGCGGACGGGCGGCGGAAGGCTTCTACCAAGGATATTCGGGCGGTGGCGCCGATTGCGATCCGCCTGCGCCGATCGGAATTTATGGAGGATTTCTTCAAGGCTCAGAGCAAAGAGCAGCGCCGGCTGCAGCGAGTGCTCAAGGAATCCGCTTCCGTCAAGAAGAAACGCACTCAAGCCTAGGTCCCCGTAGCTCGCTTCGGGATCTGAGAAGATCCAATCGAGAATCAAACTGGCCGGCGCTCTGCCGGCCAGTTGCTTCTTCAGAATGGACTAACCTACCTCATATTCGAATCGATGTACTCGACCGCTTGCCCGACGGTCGTTATCTTCTGCGCATCCTCGTCAGAGATCTCGCCGGCGAATTTTTCTTCAAAAGCCATGATGAGCTCAACCAGATCGAGTGAATCTGCCTCCAGATCCTCTCGGAACCTCGCCTCAAGCGTGACCTTGCTCTCTTCTACTCCCAGCAGGTCTACGATGATCTTCTGTATTTCGGTATAAGTCTCGACTTCTGCCATTTGGTCCCTCCGGGCGCCGGCTATTGTAATTGACTAGCACCAATTTGACGCGACTACTGCACGCTGATATTATCCTCCCATTCAACACCCCCCAATGAGCAAAGTTACGGCGGAACGAAAGGCGGACCACATCCGAGTCAACCTGGAGCAGGACGTGGACTCCGGATTGATTTCAGGCTTCGAGAGTTTTAGATTCGAACACAATGCCTTACCCGAACTGGACCTGGATGAGATCGACCTATCGCAGGAACTTCTAGGAAAGGTGCTGGCGGCTCCGCTGCTCATCTCCTCGATGACCGGCGGGACGGAGCAGGCGGACGAGATCAATCGGAATCTCGCGATGGCAGCTCAGAGTTCAGGCATCGCGATGGGTCTGGGCTCGCAGCGCGCGGCAATTGAAGACCCCAGCCTGGCGGATACGTTCAACGTGCGCGGGCTGGCTCCCGACGTCCTATTGTTCGCCAATCTGGGTGCAGTCCAGCTCAACTATGGTTACGGCGCGGATGAGGCGCAACGTGCGATCGATATGATCGAAGCCGATGCGTTGGTACTGCATCTCAACCCGTTGCAAGAAGCCGTGCAGCCGGAGGGCGATACGAATTTCCGAGACTTACTGTCCAAGATCGAGGCCGTGGTGGGCTCTGTGACGGTCCCTGTGATTGCGAAGGAAGTTGGATGGGGAATCTCGTCCTCCGTCGCCACTCGTCTGGTTGAGGCGGGCGTAGCGGTCATCGACGTGGCGGGTGCCGGCGGCACTTCGTGGTCGCAGGTCGAGATGCACCGTGCTGCCAAGCTAAAGCAGGCCGAGCTCGCCTCCAGGTTTGTCGATTGGGGAATTCCAACCGCCGAGGCCGTTCGGCAGGTGCGCGCCGCGCTCCCGGGTGTTCCCATAATCGCCTCCGGCGGTCTGCGAGGCGGGCGGGATCTGGCAAAGTCGATCGCCCTGGGGGCACAGCTGGGCGGCATGGCAGGGCCGTTCCTCCGTGCGGCGGTCGAATCATCTCAGGCCGTAAGCGATCTCATCGATCAGACGCTACAGGAGCTACGCGTATGCATGTTTGCGACCGGATCGCGCGATCTCAACGCCCTCCTATCCGCGAAATTGCTCTCGCGACCTTGAGCGAACATACGTGAACAAGGAAACTCAAATCACATCCCAGATGCTTGAGGCTGTGCAAGATGATCTGCGGCTCGTCTCGGAATCTTTGCGCGAGGGATCCTCCGCAGAGCTCCACGAGATGGCTGCGCATCACTTTGGATGGGATGAAGATGGGCAGCCCGGCAAAGGAGTACGACCCTTGCTGTGCCTCCTGAGCAGCGCGGCCGCCGGAGGAGCCTGGGAAAAGGCCATACCTGCCGCGACCAGCATTGAGCTGATCCATGATTTCTCGCTGATTCATGACGACATCGAGGATGGCAGCGACCTGCGCCGCCATCGACCCACCCTTTGGAAGCTATGGGGAATGCCCCAGGCTGTCAATGCCGGCGATGCCTTGTTCGCGCTCGCCAGGCTTTCCAGTATTCGCCTGCTTGAGCTCGGCCACGACGCTCCAACTGTGCTTCGCGTCCAACAGCTTCTAGACGAGACCTGTCTGGATCTTACGAAGGGACAGTATATGGATTTGAGCTTCGATGTCGACCAGGCAGGAGTTCTCGAGCGGTATTTGGAGATGATTCAAAACAAGACCGCCTCACTCATTGCGTCCAGCGCGGCGGTCGGAGCCCTATGTGCGGGAGCCTCTGACGACGCTATTGATGCCTACCAAGCCTTTGGGCATCATCTGGGCCTCGCCTTCCAGATCCTGGATGATGTGCTGGGTACGTGGGGCAGCGAAGGCACCTTGGGGAAGCCGGTTGGGTCAGATGTGGAGACCCGGAAACCTTCCTACCCCCCGATGTATGCGCTCGAAGGCTCCCCAGATTTCGGCCTCCTGTGGCGCGATCCAGAAGCCAGCAACGAGGAAGTTATGGCTGCACTTGATCGATCGGGCGCTCAAAATGCCGCGCACGATGCCGCCGCCAGGCAAACAAGCCTTGCATTCGAGAGCCTGGCCACCGCAAGACCCACCGAACCCGCCGCCTCGGCGCTTCGAATGCTGGCCGATCGGCTACTCGTTCGTGAATCCTGATCGCGCTTTTGCCCCAAGAATCCACTAGCCGCACGGTTTCATTGCGCCGAAAAGTGGGCATGCTATAATCTCGCCGGATTGCTCCTTTTACTTTTAGAAGGAGCCTTCTTTATATGAAGAGAACTACCAAAGCGCTCAGCGACATCACCACCGAGACCACCCAACTCGGTCAGCTAGAGCCAGGGGTCACCCTGCAAGAGCGGTACCTTGTGCTTGCACTGCATGGCGCGGGTGGCATGAGCTCCGTTTATCGGTCTCGCGACTTGCATTTCCCCAACGTCACAAAAACGGTGGCCGTTAAAGAGATGATCAACATGGCCACCGATCCTGCCATGCATGAAATGATCGTCCGCAATTTCGAGCGAGAGGCAGACTTGCTGGCCACCCTTTCGCATCCCGCAATTCCCAGGATTTACGACTACTTCACCCATGAAAGCAGCTCCTACCTGGTCATGGAGTTCATTGACGGCAAGGATCTGGAGGCTTTGCTGCGAGAATCGGAGGAGTTCCTGCCCGAAGATCAGGTCGTGAAGTGGGCCATAGAGCTGTGTGATGTGCTGAACTACTTGCATCTTCACAAACCGCAGCCGGTAATCTTCCGCGATGTGAAGCCTTCCAACATCATGATCGACAGCCACGGCAGCATCCGGTTGATCGACTTCGGCATTGCGCGGATTTTCCAGCCGGGTCAAAAGGGCACTATGATCGGCACGGACGGCTACGCGCCTCCCGAGCAGTACAGAGGCGAGGCCTCTCCTCCCGGCGATATGTACGCCCTGGGCGCCACCCTCCATCATCTGCTGACGGGACGAGATCCGCGCGCCGAGCCGCCCTTCTCGTTCTCCGAACGACCCATCCGAGACATTAACGACAAGGTCTCTCCGGAACTGGAGGCAACGATCAACGCCGCGTTGTCCTACGATCCCGGGGACCGGTTCCCCACCGCGGAGGCCATGAAGACCTCCCTGATGGCCGTGGCAAAGGAGACCGGGATCCTGGTGTCCCCCCGCACGGCCGCTTCCGCGGGTCAGCCGAGCAATGAGGTTCAGGAGATCTGGTCCTTCGAGTGTGAGGACGAGGTGCGAGGTTCGCCGCTTGTGGTCGATGGCGTGGTTTACGTTGGGTGTTACGACAACAATCTCTATGCCTTGGATGCGAAGACAGGAGAGTTCATCTGGAAATTCGCCACCGAGGGTGGGATCGCGAGCAGACCAGCCTCTGACGGTGAGCTGGTTTATGTATCTTCCGAGGATACGCGCATGTATGCGCTCTCGGGCGAGAAAGGCACGCTTGCATGGACCTACTACGCAGGCGGCCCGATCCGTTCCTCACCTGTTATCTCTGAAGGCCACATTTTCGTTGGCGCCGACGATGCCAGATTGCACGTCGTCAACATGTTCAACGGATCCGCCGCCTGGAAGCAAGAAGTGGCGGGCCCTATTCGCTCCACTCCGTTGATCATCGACGAGCGGGTTTATTTCGGATGTGAGAGCAGCGACTTTTATTGCTACGATTTCCGCGGCGAACTCAAATGGCGTTTCGGCAAGGCAAAGCGCGGCATCACTTCCTCGCCGACCATGATCGATGGAATGTTGTTTTTCGGCTGCATGGACTGGTCGCTCTACGCAGTGGAGGCGGAGGCTGGCTGGCAGATCTGGAAGTTCCGCATGGGTCGGCCCACAATATCTTCGCCTGTATTCGCGGAGGGCCGCATTTACACAGGTTGCGCGGATGGCCGGATTTACGCCGTCGACTCGAAGGGCGGTCGCGAGATCTGGCACTTCCAGACCGAACACCAGGTAACTGGCTCCCCTACAATCTTTGAGGACTCGATATTCTGCGGTTCGGTGGATGGATCCATGTACTGCCTGGACATGCGCTCGGGGCGCAAGAGATGGCAATTCCAAACCGGCGGCCCCATCACCGGCACCCCGACGGTGAGCGATAACAGGATCTACTTCGGCTCCAATGACCACCGCGTCTACGCTCTCCTGACTTAGGCACGGGGATTGCGACACAAAATTTCATGACCTTCCTGCAACGCATATTCGGCAAGGCACCCACAGATCTCGAGCAAACGAGTCCGGACGGCATTGAAACAGCGCCTCTGGATCCGGCAACCATAGACGGGGCGGCGCTAAGCAATCACACTCTTGTGGGCACCTCCCAGTCGACGGGTGTGGAGCGCGCGCATAACGAGGACGCGCTATTCTCCTTGCTCGGCAGTTCTTCCGGGGAAGATTCGGTTCCCGATTTTGGCCTGTTTGTGGTCGCAGATGGCATGGGAGGCCATCGATCCGGTGAAGTGGCCAGTGCGCTCTCTGTGCGCTCGGTCGCCCATCGATTATCCGCCAATCCGCTGCTGCATCTGTTTGACTTGAACGGATCCGCGGAAGAGCTCCCCATGCAAGATCTGGTGCGCCGGGCGCTCCAGGATGCGAACCAGTCTGTGGTCAACAAGGTGCCGGGCGGTGGCACCACGCTCACCACGGCGCTGGTTCTCGGAAAACTGATGACCATCGGGCACGTAGGCGACAGTCGCGCGTATATCCTCACCCCGCACGAAGCGAAGGTCATTACAAGGGATCACTCATTGGTCAACCGGCTGGTTGAATTAGGTCAGCTGACGGAATCCGAAGCGGCCGTCCATCCACAGCGCAACGTGCTCTATAAGGCTATCGGACAGGGAGCAAACCTAGAAGTCGATGTCGAGACACATCCCATTCCAAGGAATGGCTTTCTGCTCCTTTGTTCGGATGGCCTCTGGGGGGTCGTTCCTGACGAGGAGATCCAACGAATAGCGTGGGGGGCAGACCATCCGCAGGCGGCAAGTGATGAACTGATTCGGGCGGCAAATGCCGCCGGAGGGCCAGACAACATCACTGCAGTCCTTGTCTACTTCCCGCCGACGTAAGGTAGAACCAATTGACCGGAGAGCTTGATTACTACGCCATCTTAGGCGTGCCTCGCAATGCCTCTGAAGAGGATATCCGCCGTGCCTATCGCGAGGCTGCGCTGAGGCTGCATCCGGACAAGAACGAAGGTCCCGAAGCGACGGAACTATTTCTCCAGGTCAACCACGCCTATGAGCTTCTGAGCGACGCCGATCAGCGGGCGGCATATGATCAAGAGCTTAAGGTAATCGAAGCGGAAATGATCTCCAGGGCCAGCTTTGGGGCCAAGGTGATCCAGAGCCGCACGAGATTGCTGCAACTTGATGAACCGCAGGTCCACTACCTGCTGATCGATATCGAGCCCAGCCAGGACCTCCCGGAAATACGACCTCCAATCAACCTGGCTATTGTCATCGACCGATCCACGTCGATGCGCGGCCAGCGGCTGGATCAACTTCGCAATGCAACCCTCAAGATCATGAACGGGCTGTCCGCGAGCGATTCAACTTCGATTATCGCCTTCAGTGATCGCGCCGAACTGGTCGTCTCGCCAGATCAAGCCAGAGATCATGCAGTGGCGCGCGCCCGCCTGAGTCAATTGCAGGCCGGAGGGGGCACCGAGATCGCGCAAGGGCTGCGCATGGGACTGGGTGAAGTCGATCGCCACTTCTCGCGCGAGGGGATCAATCATCTGATTCTGCTGACAGATGGTCGGACCTATGGCGATGAGAACGAATGCGTCCAGATGGCGGAGGTTGCCGCCGAGCAGGGCATCACCATTCACGGTGTCGGGATCGGCAGCGACTGGAGCGATCGCCTCCTGGACGACCTGGCTAGCAGAACCGGGGGTGGCGTCGCATTTCTCGATGCTCCTGAGGCCATTGTAGGTGTGATGGAAGATATATTTGAGAAGCTGGGCCGTACTGTGGCCAGCCGCCTCCGTTTAGAGGGTTCCGTAGCCCAGCAGGTCGACCTGCGCTCGACCTTTCGCCTATTGCCCGAACCCATGCCGATGGGCGATAGCCTACCCATGACCCTGGGGAATCTGCCCAGAGATGGCATTGTGCGTGTGTTGCTCGAAATGGTGATTCATCCCATCGGCAAGATATCGGAGCTCACCCTGGCTCACTTCACGATCGATGGGGATATACTGGGGAAGCGAGATGCGAGGGTTCCACTCCCGCTTGAGGTCCGAATTCCGGTATCGGACGAGCCGGATACGGACCCTCCCTCGGAGGAGATCACCGCCGCCCTGAGCCAGATATCTCTCTACCGTATGCAGGAAAAAGCCCGTCATGAGGCCGAACTGGGGCAATCTGCGCAGGCCGCACGACGCCTGGAAAACCTGGCCACTCAACTGCTAGCGAGCGGCGAACGAGAGCTCGCGAAGTCGGCATTGAGCGAAGCCGACCGACTTACCCACTCGCGTCGACTTTCCAGCGAAGGTGAGAAGGTGCTCAAGTATGGAACTCGCGCGTTGATGATCCCCGCTCGGACCGGCGAGAGCGAATCATGATCGAATGCCCCTCCTGCAAGCACTCTGAATTTGTCGGCACGCTGTATTGCAGCGAGTGCGGCACGCGGCTGGTGCACACCGCACCCATCGGTCCCGGGGGTGAGTTTATTAAATTCGAGGGCCCGGATACGAACAACGGCCCGCCGCTTGGCCCCGGTCTGGCCGCGGGCGCCATTTTCGGCTTGCGGGTATTGAAGACCGGGGATATGGTTTCATTGGCCGGGCGAGACAACTACACGCTTGGCCGATCGGCCGGCAGCCAGGCCATCGTGCCGGATGTAGATCTCGACATATACGGTGCTCAGGATCAAGGTATCTCACGGCTGCACGCCGAAATTCGATTGGACCAGTCGGGTGTACATGTTGTCGATCTGGATTCAGTAAACGGGACGCTCATCAACGGAAAACGGATCGAGCCGCAGGTACCGCACGAGCTGCGAAATAAGGACATCGTTCAACTGGGGCACATGCAGCTTCAAGTCATTTCTCGAATTCGCGGATAGACAGGACAAACCATGCCAACTACAGTCTTGCTTCATCTTTCTGGCGAGGACCCCGTATTGGGAGAAATCGAAGAGATTCCCGCCCCCACCGATACGATGGTCACCGTTAACAATCCCCGAAGGAAAGATGGCAAGGATCTCCCCTACATAGACGGGAACGTCGTCACCGTTATGTGGCCCATGCACCGCGTCACTTTTATGGAAATCCTCCCCACCGCCGAAGAAGAAGAACTGATCGGCTTCGTCAGAGAGTAGCATGGACAATTCCCGGCCTCGTCGCGTGCTCGTTGTCGACGACGAGCCCAGGATGATTCGCTTCATCCGTCTCAATCTAGAGCACGATGGCTATGAGGTAATCGAGGCCACCTCGGGACCGGAGGCTCTCGAATTGATGCGGGATCGTCTGCCGGAGCTCATCCTGCTGGACGTGATGATGCCGGACATGGACGGCTTCGAGACCTTGCAGCTGATTCGCGAGATATCGACCGTTCCCGTGATCATGTTGACCGCCAAGGGCGAGGAGGAGGATCGCGTTCGTGGCCTTGAGCTCGGCGCCGACGACTACATCACGAAGCCTTTCAGTCCCCGGGAGATGGTCAGTCGAGTGCGTGCGGTCATTCGCCGCACTGAATCTCCAAGTGCACCCGTTCGAGGACCCATTGAGGTCGATGATCGGCTGAAGATCGATTTCGACCGGCGAGAAATCTACGTCGAAGGCGAGCTCGTTCAGTTGCGCCCAACCGAATTCAAGCTGCTCTATCACCTGGTACAGAGCGCCGGCTGGGTGGTGCCCCACGATCAACTATTGGCTAAGGTATGGGGATATGAATATCGCGATGAAACGCATTACTTGCGGCTGTACGTGAATTACTTGAGACAGAAGCTAGAGGCGGATCCGTCGGATCCCAAGTACATACTCACAGAACGTGGCGTCGGCTATCGCTTCGTTGACTACAAACGGGAGCGCGAGCGAGAGACCGAGAGCTCCTAGCGCCCCTTCCCATTTCCTGAACCAAGAATCGAGAGCTCGAATTGCTCAAGCTATTGAAGGGCGCCGCGGCAATTCGGTTCCTGCCTGCGCGAAGCCGACCTCAGTGTTCCTCTCCATCAGGGTCCAGCTCTCTGAGATATTCCCAGGTGTAGATTCCAGAGCTGTGCCCGTCCATCCATACTAGCTGCAGCGCGTAATTCCCAACCCCCTCAAGTCGATCCAGTTTCGTCGACCCTGCCCGCGCAAGCGGGATCTCCAGCATCTCCGGGCTTCCCCGCTTTCCCATCCCCTCATGTCCGCCTCGACACTCCGCGCAAGGACAGGCTGCCCGCAATCCGGCCAGCGGATACTCGCTATGGCGCCCATCCTCCCAGTCAATAAACAGCAGCCCCTGTGAGCGGGAGGCGGATATCTTCTTAGGCCGCGGTGTCATTGGGCACTCTCGAGAGCGCGCAAAAACTGGTCGGCTCCCCAGCCCTGCTTGCTTAGGGCGGACGACA